>NZ_JNWJ01000042.1:0-73774 GCF_000716805.1 Streptomyces yerevanensis
TGCTCCGGCCAGCGGCTCGATGTTGGCGCAGTTGTACTCAGTCTCCGCGTCGCAGACCTTGGGTGCCGTTGCCGTCAGCCCGGTCGCGCCGAGACCTAGCGCCGCCGCGACAGCCACGGTCCGATACGAGCGTATGCGGCGCAGCGCGAAGACGCAGACGACACCGCCCGCGACCAACAGGCTGCCGAGCAGCATCAGGATCAGGCTCGTGGCCATCGTGGCCACGAGCACGAAGCCGGTCAGGAACGTGGCGACGATGCCGCCGAGGGTGCCCAGACTGGACAGCCTGCCGACTATGCTCCCGGTGCGGTGCAGGTCGTTCAGCTGGAGTTTGACGACCAGTGGGCTGACCGCGGACAGCAACGCCGCCGGCAGGAACACGGCCACTGACGCCAGCGCGATCACCGCGATCGGGTGAGTGCCGTTCAGGGTCCGGCCGGCCAGGCGCACCGTCGGCAGCACCAGCAGCACGGTCACCCCGCCCGTCAGGAGCAGCCAGCCGATCACCGAGCGGGGAGAGATCCGGTCGGCGATGCGGCCGCCGAGCCAGGTGCCGAGCGCGATCGACGCGAGGGCCGTTCCGATGACCGCGGAATTCACCTGCAGATTGATGCCGATGTACGGGGCGAGGAGGCGGATGGCGAGGGTTTCGAGGATGAGCACCGCACCCGATGAGGCGAAGACCAGTATCGCGGCCGCAAGTGGCGGCATCGGGGAGCTGTGGGGGGTAATGGCTGTGGGCGGTGCGGTTTGCTTCTCTTGTTGTCCAGTGGACATGAGACCTCCGGATCGCTGGTTGCTGCTGGGGTTCCGGGCAGTCGGAAGGGCGAACGCCGGAATGACGCACATGGCCAGTCCGGAAGGGCGGGAACGGTCAGTTCCGAAGAGCGGAAATGGACAGTCCGGCCGTCGCGGCTGTGGTCAGCCCGTCAGTCCGGCATCACGGAAAGTGCTTCGGTGGGACACATCCGTACGACCTCGACGACGTCGTCGCGCAGCTCCGCCGATACGTGCGTCACCAGTGTCACCACCACCGCGTCGTCGTCCTGATCGAAGATCTCGGGCAGCCGGTCCGCACATAACCCGCTGCCCGCACACCTGTCACGGTCGCCCACGATGCGCATCCGTCACCTTCCACTCTCGTTGTGGGCGGAGTCACTTGCCGTGATCACCGCCATGCCGCTCGGCAACACCTTGATCTCCTCGCACCGCAGCCCGGCGCCGGTGAGGAGAGCGGCGAACTCATCCTTCGTGCGCTCCTTGCCACCGGACGCGCCAAACAGGGAGAGCATGTAAAGATCCATGAGCGCCGGCATCCGGACCGCGGCGGAGTCCGCGGCGCCGTCCGCGTCGGTCACCAGGTCGATCACCTTCAGCCGACTGCCCGGGGGCATCGCCGCGCGGACGGTGCGCAGGATCGCCGACGCACGGTCGTCGTCCCAGTCGTGCAGCACATGGCTGAGGAGATAAAGGTCGCCGCCCGGCGGGAGTTCGTCGAAGAAGTCGCCGGTCACCGCGGTACACCGGTCCTCGACGCCCTCCTCCGCGATGCGCTTGTCGGCCAGCGGCACGGTGCCCGGCAGGTCGACGAGCACGCCAGTGCTCCCGGGAGTCGAGCGCAACAGGCGGGTCAGCAACGCGCCGTCCCCGCCGCCCACGTCCACGACGAGCGGGAAACCGCTGAAGTCCACCGCGTCGAAGACCTCGTCGAGCTCCAGGGACAGCCCGGTCGCCTGCGACCGGTCGAAGGCTTCCCGGGTATCCGGCTGCCCTTCCAGATAGTCGAACAGGCTGGAACCGTGCACCTTCACGAATGCCGACTCGCCGGTGCGGATGGTGTGCGCCAGTTCCGTCCACGTAGCGCCGACCTCATGCCCCACGAGGAGCGCTGTCGGCTCCGCCGACCCCGGCTCGTCCGGGCAGAGCGCGCCGCCCAGCGGGGTGAGCGCGTACCGGCCCGCGTCGTCCTGGGTGAACACCTCGAACGCGGTCAAGGCTCGCAGCAGCCGCCGCATCGCGACCGGATGTGCCGAGACGGTCCGGGCGACGTCCTCGGCGGTTCTGCGCCGTTCCGCCAGTATGCCGGGCACGCCGAGACGCACCGCGACGCACAGCGCGCGCGAGATGAGCTGCCCGTAGAGCAGCATCCGCATCCGGGCCGCGTTCTCCAGCCGGGCCTCGTCCGTCACGCTGTCACCTCCCTGCTTCCTCGGGATTGCCGGCCCGGGCAGCCGACCTGAGCGCCGCGGTGGCCCGCCGGGTACGAGCGGGCCACCGCAGCGAGGGGTGTCCGCACCGCACTACTTCGTCGCCACGATCAGGCCGTGGGGTGTCCAGCCGGGGAACGGTATCCGCTCGGCGCTGCGGAAACCGGCCTCCCGCAGGCACTCCTCATGCACGGACCACGGGTAGATCATTCCGCCCTCCGCCGGCAAGGACGCGAAGTAGACGCTGTCCAGGGCGGCGACGACCGGCCCGTCGCCCTCGTCGTTGGACATCGAGTTGAAGATCACGAGCCGGCCGCCCTCGGGCAGCGCCTCGTACGCCCGGCGCATGAGCGCAGTGTTCTGCTCCGGTGTCCAGATGACGAGCTGGTGCGCGTACATCACCACGTCGCAGTCCGTGGGCAGCGGGTCGCTGAACATGTCACCGGTGATCACGGAGACCTGATCGCCGACGCCGGCCTCGGCGATCTTCTTCTCGGCGAGCGTGCGGGAGGCCGGGATCTCGAACACGGTCACATCGAGGCCGGGGTTGGCCTGCGCGAGGGCGATCGCGTTGACCGCGTCCCCGCCGCCGCAGTCCAGGAGTCGCTTGGCTCCGGTCAGGTCAAGCTGCTCCACGAGGTGCCGGTTGGCCAGCTCCGACCAGGACCGCATGTACCGGTAGAAGACCTGCTCCATGTGCGGGTTCTCGGACAGCCGGTGGTACAGGTCGCGGCCGGAACCGCGCACCCGGCGCAGGCCCACGTTCCGGTTCTGCCGGAGGGATTCGGTGAAGTCCGCCTGACCCTCGTAGACGATGTACTGCTCGAAGGCGACCGTGTCCTTGAACCGCTCCCAGTCGCCGTCTGCCGTCAAGTCCCTGATGACCTGCGCGAGGTGGTAGCGCTCGCCGCTCTTGCACAAAAGTCCCAGCGAGGTGCAGCCCAGGAGAAGGATGTCGCAGGCCCGCTCGGCCAGCCCGAGTTCGCCGCGGATCTCCGGCTTGGTCAGCCCGTCGCGTTCGGCGAGCAGGTCGGGCAGGCCGAGCTCGCATGCGGCGTTCAAGTACTGGAAGGCGGCATGCCCGAAAAGGATCCGGGACAGCCCGTCCATGTCCAGCGGCTGCTGAATCCGGTCGACGTCGTCTGCAGTGGTCATGGATGCATCTCCTTGGAGCACGCGGGGGATGGAAGTGGAATGTGTGCCGGTACGGGCGGAGCGGGCGGCGCTCACTGGACCACGGCGACCGGATCGGCCCAGGTCGCGTCTATGTGCTCCAGGCATTCCGCCCGGGTCCCGGCGAACCCGGCTGCCTTCCAGCCGTCCGGGATGTCGCGTCCGTCGGGCCAGATCGAGTACTGCTGCGCGTCGTTGACGACGACGACGCACGGCACAGAGTCGTCGTCGCCGAGGAATGTCGCCACGGTGTTCTCTCCTGTCGTCGATTGATCGGCGCGGTGGGGCTCCGCGCCGGGCGTGCGGCTTGGCCCTGAGCTGCCGCCGGGTGGCGCCCTGGAGTCCGGGCGGCGCGGGGTCACAGCCGCACCCAGCGGGAGCTGAACGTCGCGTTGCCCCAGGACTCGACGTCGAGCGCGGCGGCCTGCACGCGTCCGGCGGGCTCCGGCCCGTCCTGCAGCAACTGCTTGCGGAGCTCTTCCGGCAGGCCATCGCCGCGGTCCAGGACACGCAGCGGCACCGGGGAGGACGGCAGGTCCAGTTCGACGACGAAGCCCTCCGGATCCACCGCGTGCAGCCACAGCTCCCATACGGTGCCGGGCTCGCCGATCTCGGCTTCCCCACGCGTCATGGCGCGGCCCTCGACGCTCCAGCGGGCCACGTCGCCGCCGGGGACGGACAGGGAGATCTGCCGGGCGCCGCGGGGCGAGCGGACGCGCAGCCGGAGGCGCCTGCGGCCGTCCGTTGCGCTCTCGGACAGCACATCCACCACCGGCGCGGCCATCGTGTCCGCGGGCCCGGGCGCCGCCAGGAACTCCCGCGCCCAGCCCGGGAACCACTCCGGCCGCTCGCCGCGCTCCGGGGCCGTGCCCAGGGCGCGGCCGGTCCAGGCGTTGGGCTCTGGGTCACTGCTGAGCCACCAGGACTGCCCGGAGTCCGCGTCGGTGAGGTAACTGAGGGTCTCGGGTGCGGGCCGGGCGTCGTCGGGTGGGCCGCCGGCCGCGCGATGCAGGAGGGTGCCGACGCCGGCCCCGGTCAGCGCGAGCGCCAGGCCGCGTCGGATGCCGCGGGGCATACCGTCCAGGGCGGGTACCGCGAGTTCGCCGAGGAACTGCCAGGCCACCACCGCCGTCGCCGCGGCCCGCGGGGTCAGGCCCTGGTACAGCAGCCGCCCCAGGGGCGCGAGTACCACCGCCGCAGGCAACGCGCCGACCGCGCTGCCCCACGCGCGCACCACGGGCGAGCGGCCGCGCAGCAGGACCGCGCCCAGGCAACTGCCGAGAAGCGGCCAGGTGGTGAGGTAACCGGCGCCCGGCAACGCCACGGTCAGCCACGCGTTCGCACCGGTCAGCAGCGTCTCGGCGCCGAGCCGCCGGCTCTCCGGGCTGCCCGGTGCCGACAGGGTGCCGGCGGCGGCCAGCCCGGCCAGCGCCCAGCGCACCCGGTCGGAGTCGTAAAGGTCCCCGCCCCTGCGGAACTCCGGGCTGCGCCGGCCGACCGCCTGCACGGCCGCGGTCGCGACGGCGCCGCCGCACACCAGGCAGGCCGCCGCGGTGGCCGCGCCGACCCCGGCCTCCCGCACCGCGGCGCGTCCGCCACCGGCACGGCACCGACCGAGCACGTACAGGCCGGTGGCTGCCCCCGCCAGGATCCGGGACACCCTGGTGCTGTAGCGCACCAGCCTGCCCTCCCCCACGGTGAAGAAGGTCGCGTCGTCGCCCCTCAGCTCCGTCAAATCGCCGCGGCCCAGGCGTTCGCCGACCTCCAGAGCGAGGCGGCCGTGGTGCCACAGGGTGTTCCGGTCGAGCCGGTCCAGGTCGTCCAGCGGGCTGTGGTAGTTCACGAATCCGCCGATGTTGGCGAAGTTCAGGCCGGGCAGGCTCCGCGCCTTGGCGAGGGCGAAGTCGGTGGCATTGGGCAGCCGCCGGTACACCTCGTAGAAGAGGGAGCTGGCGAACACCGGCACTCCGCTGCGCCCGAGCTCCTTGATCAGCGGGCCGTTGCCCGGCCCTGTCTCGAACATCAGGACCGGTCCGGACGTTCCCCGGGCCTCGAAGTTGAGCACCACGCGGACATCGGCTGCCCAGGGGTGCTCGGCGAAGAAGGCGCGGGCGCCGAGCAGGCCGCACTCCTCGCCGTCGGTGAAGACCACCAGCAGGTCGTTACGCAGGGGCTCGCGCTCGCCCAGGGCTCGGGCCGCTTCAAGCAGGGCCGCGACCGGGGCGCCCGCATCGCCCGCGCCGGGCCCCTGGGCCACCGAGTCATAGTGCGTCATCAGGGCCAGGGCCCGGCCCCGTTCGGTGCCGTGCCGACGGGCGAGCACGTTGTGCACCCGGCCCGCTCCCAGGTAGCGGGGCCCGTACGGGGTCGGCGTGCTGGTGCCCACGCCCACCGAGGTCTGCACGTCCACCTCGAAGCCGCATGCGGTGAGCTGCTCCACGAGATAGGCGCGGGTCTCGGCGGCGGCCTCGGAGCCGCTCGGCCGCGGCCCACCGGCGATGGTGCGCAAATGCTGCTCGGCTCCGGCGGCCGAGAACGCTCCGGCACCGGCCGCGGCGTCGCGCCGGTCAGGCCGGGGCGGCCGCAGCTTGGCGCTCGTCCAGCAGGCGGCTCCCAGGGGGGCGGCGAAGGCGAGGGCGCGGGCAGCGGCGCGCGCCGCCTTGCGGGCACGGTTGTTCACGGCTTCTCCTTGGCAGCGGGCTGCTCGCCCGGGGCGGACACGGCGCTGCGGCGTATCTGGCGGAACTGCTCGATCACGCCGACGGCCGGGCGGTGCGATCGCGCGGTGGCCAGCAGGCTGGGGGATGCGGTGCCGACGAAGTGGGCGCAGACCTCCTTGTGGGCCTCGTAGGCGCCGTCGAGGGCGGCCAGGAAGTCGCGCAGCAGTGCTTCAAAGCCGCGCGCGGCCAGCCAGTGCCAGGCCGGACCGGCCGCGGTGAGCCTCTCCACGAGGTACTCGTGGTCCCGCCACCGCAGGCCGCTCATCTGCGGAGGTGCGACGGGCGGCATCAGCGTGGGGCGGATCTCGTCCTGGTATTGCGTTGCGGTGGCGTCCCCGGCGAAGCACAGGGCCGCGCGTGCGGCCCGCATCGTCCGGATGGCGACGCGCGCACCGACGACGGCCGCGTCCTCGTCGCCCCGCTGCGCCGCGTCCGACATCGACGCCAGGGCCAGCCCGCAGCCCTGGGAGAACGGCATGAACACGTGGTGGCCGCGCACCCAGCGCTTGAGCCCCTCCATCGGAGTGGACACGCGTTGGGCGGGCGCGGCGGGCACGCGCGCGGCGGCATCCGCGGGCAGCACCCGGTCCGGGTGGGCGAGCCAGTGCAGCAGCACGTCGAAGCCGTCGACCAGTTCCCGCCAGGTCTCCTCGTCCAGACCGGTGCCGGAGGCGGCGGTGAGGTCGAGCACTTCCTCCAACGCGTGGAGCAGGGCCAGCCGCAGCAGCTGCGCCGGATCGCCGCTGTGCCGCTCGATGCCGAACGCCGCGTCGTTGTCCCGATTGGGGCGCGACTCGTCGGGATCGTCGGTCACCAACGTGCTGGGGACCGGCCCCAGTTCGTCGCCGGCCCGGCGTACGGCGTCGCACAGGGCGGGCAGTCCGGCCCGGGCGGCGGGGGCGAGCAGCAGCTCGCTGACCCGCGCCGCGGCGGCTCCGCCGACGACGGCGAGGTCCGGGATGGTCGTGGGCAGGTCCGCGGGCCGTGCGATGCGGAACGGGACAGTGGCGACGTGTTCCAGATAGTCCGTCATCACGCACCCCCCGGGCCGGTCGCGGTGTCGGGCACGACATCCTCCGGGCGCGGCAGGAATTTCGTACGCACCAGGTAGTCCATGACCGCGAAGGCCTGTTCGCGGCTGGACGGCGGGCAGCTGATGCCGCTGCCCTCGAGCAGGCGCAGGGTGGCGGCGCACTCCTCCGCCGGCGTGAGCTCGGACAGGTACGCGGGGTCCAGGGCCCGGTGTGGTTCGGGCTCCGCGTCCCGGATCAGCGGCAGGATCGAGTACAGCGGGTGGCCGGGGCCGACGGCCAGGGCCCGGCGCCGCCCCTCTTCGAAGGGCACGATGTCGAAGCGGTAGCCGTAGTCGGCGAGCCAGCCGCAGAAGGTGTCCAGCGCGACCGGCGCGGGGTTGAACAGGTGGTAGAAGCCGCCGAGTGCCTCGGGGCGCCGGGAGATGTGCACCACCGCGGAGGCGACGTAGTCGACGGGCACCGTGTCGAAGATCCGCGGGTAGTCGGGCAGGACGCGCATCGGCAGGTAGCCGCGGAAGGCCATGAGCAGGTAGTCGGTGGCCTGGGTCGCCCCGGTGCGGGTGTGGCCGAGGATCAGGCCGGGGCGGAACACGGTGACGGGTATGCCGCGCCGTCGTGCGACGTCCACGACCTTCTCGGCCACCCACTTGCTGCCGGTGTAACCGGCGGGCACGTGCACCGCGGAGCGCAGGGGTGAGGCGTCCTCCAGGAACGGGCGGGGGGTGTGCGTGGCGAGGAGAGTGTCGATGGTGGAGATGTGGTGCACCGCTTTGAGCCGCGTGGTGCAGGCGAGGTCGAGGACCCGCTGGGTGCCCGCCACATTGGGCTCCTTGAGCGCGGAGTACGGATAGACGAAGTTGACGAGGGCCCCGTTGTGATAGATCACATCAACCGTCGCGGCCAGCTCCGCCCACTGCTCCTCGTCGAGGCCGAAGCGGTCTTTGCCCAGGTCGCCCACGACGCACTGGACCCGGTGCCAGCGGTCCGCCGCGTCGATCTCGTACTGGACAAAGCCCTCGCGCAGCCGCTGCAGGGCGTGCTCCTCGTCCTCCGCCCGGCACAGGCAGACGATCTCCGCGTCGGTGCGGTTGAGCAGTTCCTCCAGCAGGTGCAGTCCCAGATAGCCGGTGGCGCCGGTGAGCAGCACCCGCCGCGGGACCGCCCAGTCGGCGTGCGGCAGCCCGTCCGGGCGGATGGCCTCGTCCAGGCTGCCGTCGCGTTCGAGGGTGAAAGCGTGCTGCTTGCCGAGAACGGCGGCGAGCCCACCGCGCCGGTAGGTGTCGATGGTCTCCGCGACGCCCGCCGCGGTGGGGACCCGGAAGAACTCGTGCAGCGGGATGTCCGTTTGGTGACGAGCCTGGAGCAGCGTGGCGAGCCGGGCCAGCATCACCGACGTACCGCCGGCCTCGAAGAAGTCGGCGTCGACCGCTAGTTCCTCGACGCCCAGCACACGCTGGAAGTCCTCGGCCACGGCACGTTCGAGCGGGGTACGGGGCGCGCCGCCTGCGGCCGCGGGGCGGGGCGGTGCGCTGAAGTTCTCCCGCAACGCGGCAAGGTCCAGCTTGCCGGTGGCCGTGCGCGGCAGGTCGTCGACGACGGTGATGGTGTCGGGGACGAGGTAGCGCGGCAACTGTTTGAGGAGCTCGGCGCGGAGCTCCTGCACCACCGCGGCGTCACCGCCGGCTTCTGTACGGACGATCGCGGCCGCCAGGCGGGCCTGGCCGGTCCCCGCCGCGATGGGCACGACCGCAGCGGCCGCGACGTGCGGGCAGGCGAGCAGGGCCGCCTCGGTCTCGCGGGGCTCGACCCGGTGTCCGCGGATCTTGACCTGGTCGTCGATCCGGCCGAGGAACTCGATCTCGCCGGAAGGCCGTTGCCGCCCGAGGTCCCCGGTGCGGTAGATGCGGGCGCCGGGCTCCCCGTACGGATCGGGCAGGAAGCGCGCGGCGGTCAGCCCCGGGCGTCCCTGGTAGCCGAGGGCCACGCCCGCGCCCCCGATGACGATCTCGCCCGGCACCATGTCGGGCACGGGGCGCAGCTCGCCGTCGACGACGTGCGCGTCGACGTTGTGGATCGCGCGGCCGATCGGCACTGTGCCCCGAGCTCCGGCGGGCACGGCGTACGCGGTGGCGTCGATGGTGGTCTCGGTGGGCCCGTACAGGTTGGCCACCTCCGCGGACCAGGTGTCCCGCGCCCGCCGTACCAGGTCGGGCTCCAGCGGCTCCGCCCCGCTCAGCAGCAGCCGTACGCCGGTCGACTCGCCGGCTTCCGGGTGGGCGAGCAGCAGCCGGAGCAGCGATGGCACGCCGCCGACCACACTGAGGCGCTCGTCGCGGATCAGCCGCAAAAGCGCGGTCGGGTCGTCGAGCTCATTCTCCCGTGCGAGCACGATCGTCGCCCCGGCGATCAGCGGCCAGAATCCGGCCCACACCGACGGGTCGAAGCTGAACGCGTGGTTGTGCAGCACGCGGTCGCCGGGGCGCAGCTCCCAGGTGCGCTGCCGCCACAGGAGGTTGTTGACGGCGTTGCGGTGCCGTACCACCACGCCCTTGGGCAGGCCGGTGCTGCCGGAGGTGTAGATCATGTAGGCCGGGTCCTCGGGCCGTACGTCCACCGGTGCCGGCTCGTCACGCGCGGCGCCCAGGGACTCCAGCAGCAGCACGGGCACGGGGAGGTCGTCCGGCGGCGCCGTCGAGGAGTCCGAGACGACGAGCACCGCGCCGGAGTCGTGCAGCAAGTAGCGGGCACGCTCGGCGGGGTGGTGCGGGTCGATGGGGACGAACACGGCCCCGCAGCGGACCACCGCGAGCTGAGTGGCGATGGCGTCCGGGCCCCGGCTCAGCCACAGGGCCACGCGGTCGCCGGGCGTCACCCCGCGGTCCTGCAGGCCGCCGGCGATGACGCCGGAGCGGTGCCAGAGCCTGCCGTAGGACACGTCCGCGCCGTGGCAGCGCACGGCGACGAGATCCGCGTGCTCGGCGTCGGTCGCGCGCTTCGCGACCAGGTCCACGAGCGAGGCGCCGGGGAGCTCGTGCCGCTCTCCGCGTCCGCACGGCACCTCGGCATTCGGGCCTTCGAGCAGCGGCAGTTCGGGCACGCCCACGGCTGCCGGCTCCGCATCCGTCAACAGCGGCCGCAGCACGGCGGCCAGGGACGCGGCCACGCCCCACACGTCGTCCGCCGAGTACAGCGTGGCGTCGTAGTCCACTTGCAGCGTCACCCGCTGGGGCAGCAGCCACACGGTCAGGTCGATGTCGTGCTGTCCACAGCCGATCTCGCAGGGCACGGCCGCGGCCGCCGAGTCATCGGCCCGCCGGTCCACGACCCGCAGCGCCGTCTGTACGTACGGTGTGCGGCTGACGTCCCGCTCGGGCGGGCAGACCTCCAGCAGCCGTGCGAAGGGGACCCCGTCGGTGCGGGCCTGCTTCAGCTCGTCGGCGGTGGCGCGCACCAGTTCCGTGAGCGGGGCGTCGACGGGCAGGTCGACGCGGACCGGGCGGACGTCGTCCAGCGGGCCGAACACCGAGGCGGATGCGGCGGGCCGAGGCAGGTGCACGCCGCACTGGGCCGAATCGCTCCCCTGGTAACGCATCAGGACAGCCAGCCAGGCGGCGACGGCCCGGTCGGTGCACCTCAGGGCACCGAGCCGGCCCGCGGTGGACGCCGGGGGCAGCTCCAGGAACTCCACTGCCCGCTTCTGCCCCTTGACCTCCGGGCGTGGCCGCGGGGTGGGGATCTCCCGCGCGTTGGGCACGGAGAGCAGTTTGCCGAGCTCACGTGCCCGGTCCTCGCCGTCCTGGTGCCGCTGCTCCTCGGCCTCGACCAGCGCGGCCAGGTCGCCGGCGGAGCCCGAGCGTGCGCCGCTCAGCTCCGCTGCCAGGAGGTCGAGAGAACTCGGGTCGGCGATCAGCCGGTGCGCCACGCTGAAGAGCTCCCACCGGTCGGTGGCCAGCCGGAAGAGCACGACGCGGAGGAGCGGGCCGTGCTGCACATCGGGGGGCTCGGCGGCCATCCGGGTGCACAGGTCAGTGATCACTTGCTCCGGGTCCGGCGCCTCGCCCACGTTCATGGTGCGCAAGGCGAGTTCGGCCAGCGGCAGCGTCAGACGTACGGGCCGGCCGGCCACCTCCGTAAAGACGCTCCGCAGCGCCTCCTGGCGCCGGCCCAGCTGCGCCAGGCGTAACTGGACGTCGGCCACGTCGACGGGGCCTTTGATCCGGTGGCGAGCGACCAGCGTGCACGGTGCGTCGCCCGACAGTTGCCGCAGGAGCCACCAGCGGCGCTGTTCCGCGGAGAGCGGGCCGACCGCCTGGGCCCCCCCGGTCGCCCGCAGGGTACGGTCCACCTCCTGGGCGAAGCGGGCGTCGTTGTCCGCTGCGTTCACTGGTCAATCACCTCGGCCTGGACGAAAGCTGCCGCCACGGGTTCGCCGCGGCGCGTTGCCACGTACTGCGCGATGTGGGCCACGGTCGGCTCCACGAACATCACCGACACCGGTACGGTCACGCCGAGTCGCTCCTCGGTGAGCTGTATCGCTCGGCTGGCCAGCAAGGAGTGCCCGCCCAGCGCGAAGAAGTCGTCGGTGACACCGAGATCCGGCACGTCGAGGACCTCCCGCCACAGGTCGGCGACGGCTCGTTCGGTGTCGTTGCGGGGCGACAACCGCTCGGACATGGCGGCAAGTTCGGTCCCGGACCTCGGCAGCGCCAGCCGGTTGACCTTGCCGTTCGGCGTCAGCGGGATCTCGGTGAGGGCACGGAACCGGGCGGGCAGAGCCGCCTCGGGCAGCAAGGCGGCTGCCTGTCGGCGGGCCGCGGCCGCCCACTCGGGCGTGGGCTCGGTGCCCTGCTCCGGGACGAGCCCGGCCCACACCGCGGCGTCCGCGCCCGTGCCGACGACCGCCGCCACGGCGTCACGCACGCCGCCGGCGGACCGCAGCGCGTGCTCCACCTCGCCCAGTTCGATCCGGAATCCACGCACCTTGACCTGGTCGTCGATGCGTCCGGCGTACTCCAGGGTGCCGTCGGTGCGCCGGCGCGCCAGGTCGCCGGTGCGGTACAACCGCCGCCCCTTGCCGACCGGGTCCGGCAGGAACCTGGCCGCGGTCAGCGCGGCGTTGCCGAGGTAGCCGGTGGCCACGCCCGGCCCACCGATGAGCAGCTCGCCGCAGACGCCCGTGGGCACCGGGTTCAGCTGCGCGTCGACCACCACGGCCGTTGTGCCGGACAGCGGCATGCCCACATGGACCACCTCGCCCGGCCGGAGCCTCGCGGCGCAGGACCAGATCGTGGTCTCGGTGGGGCCGTAGAGGTTCCAGGCCGCGCCCGCGTGCGGGGACAGGGTGTCGGCCAGGTCCGCGGGAAGCGCCTCGCCGCCGCACAAGACCCGGAAGCCCGGTCCCGGACGCCACTCGGCGTCCAGGGCCAGCCGCCAGGTGGCGGGGGTGGCCTGGGCGAGGGTGACGTCGGTGGCAGCGAGCCGACGGCGCAGCTGTGCGCCGTCACGCAGCGCCTCCTGGGGAGGGATGACGACGACGCCGCCCGCCGTGAGCGGGCCGAGCAGCTCGAACAGCGAGATGTCGAAGGCGGTCGTGGTCAGCGCAAGGAGCCGATCGTCCCGGCACAGCCCGACTTCTTCGGTCAGCGCACTGAGGAAGTACGCGAGATTGCGGTGCGATACCGCGATCCCCTTGGGGGTCCCGGTCGAGCCGGAGGTGAACATCAGGTACGCGAGGGAGTCCGGGTCCGGGTCCGTGAGCGCTGAAGAGTCGCCCGGCGCAGCCATCAGTTCTTCAGCCGGGACCGCCTGCACCGCTGTGCCGGACACGGGCAGGTCCGTTCCGGCCGAGTGGATGATCAGTGAGGGCGCGGCACGTTCGACGATGAGGCGGCGGCGGTGCTCGGGCAGGGTGGGGTCCAACGGCACGTACACGGCGCCGCACTGCCAGATCGCCAGCAGCGCCACGACCACGGCGGCGCCGCGCTCCACGTGCACCGCGACCCGCGACCCGGGCCGCACCCCGGAGCGCGCGAGCTCGCCGGCGGCGGCGGTGACCCGCGCGTCGAGCTCCTGGTAGGTCAGGGCGAGGTCGTCGCCGCGCAGGGCCGGCGCTTGTGGGCTGCGCTCGGCGTGTTCCCTGACGCGCCGCAGCAGCTGCTGCCCGGCGGGCGGGGGCCCCGCCATCGGCCAGGGCGGGGCCTGGTCGTCGCTGAGGGATACGGTGGCGACCCGCTCGTGCGGGGAGTGGACCAGCCGCTCCAAGACGATGCGCATGCGGTCGGCGATGAGCTGCACGGTGGCTGCGTCGAACAGGGCCGTCGCGTATTCGAGGAATCCGCGGATCTCCCCCCTGCGCTGCTCGAAGAGGAACAACGACAGATCGAGGCGGGCGGTCGCGGTGTCAATGTCGGCGATCTCGGCGCGCAGGCCCGGGAGCTCGTACACGGTCTGCGCGTCGGGCTGGAAGCTGAACAGCACAGAGAACAGCGGGTTGCGGTCCAGGAGCCTGGGTGGGCTCAGCGCCTCGACCAGGTCGCTGAAGGGCAGGTCGGAGTCCGCCATCAGCTCGCCGATCCGGGAGTGGGTCTGCCGGGCCAGCTCCAGCAGCGACCGGCTGCCGACCTCGGAGCGCAGCACGCAGGTGTTGGCGAGATAGCCGACGGTGCCGGCGAGTTCGGCGCGGCAACGGTTGGAGACGGGAATACCGACGGCCAGGTCGGGGGCGCCGCTGGAGCGGTGCAGCACCACCAGGAAGGCGGTCAGCAGCAGCGAGGAGACGCTGATGTCGTAGTCGGCCGCGCGCTGGCGCAGCAGCTGCGCCTCGTCGGCCGGCACGACGACGGGCAGCCGTGCCCCGTCGACGCTCTGCCGGGCCGGGCGGCGGCGGTCGGTGCCGAGGTCGAGGCCCGCGGGCAGCCCCGCCAGGCGGTCGCGCCAGCGGTCGGTGAGGGCGCGCCGCTCCGCGGCCCACTCGTCGTCGGGTTCCTCGCCGCCCGTGCTCCACACGACGAAGTCGCCGAACTGCAGGAGGAGTCCCTCTTCTTCGCCCCGGTGCGGGGCGCCGGAGCGGAGCCGCTGATAGCTGCCGAAGATCTCGTCCAGGACGATCCGCAGCGACACCCCGTCGCACACCGCGTGGTGCACGCACAGCGCGAGCACGGAGCGTTCGGCGTCTACCCGCACCAGGGCGGCGCGCATCAGCGGCGCGGTGCGCAAGTCCCAGCCGCGGCGGGCGACGTGCTGCAGAACGAGTGTCAGCTCCGCCTCGGCCTCGTCGGCGTCGAGCGCCGTGAGGTCCACGTCTTGCAGGGTGACGGACACACCCTGCCGGACGATCTGCACCAACCGACCTTCCTCGTCGCGCAGTGCGGTGCGCAGGGCCTCATGCCGCTCCACCACCTCGTTGATGGCCTGCTGGACATACCGGGGGTCGACCTGTCCGGTCAGCGTGGCGCGGACGGCCAGGCAGTACGCGGGCGCGGACTGCGGGATCATCTGGTGCAGGAACCACAGGCGTTGCTGTCCCGGCGAGCCGGGGAAGACCAGGTCGTCGCTGTTCATGAGGACTGTCATCGCATCTCCGGTTCGCTTCGTGCGCGCACGGTCCGGTGTGATCGGTCCACTCGCTGGATGCGGCGGGGGTCGCCCGTGGCCGCCGCGCTGGAGGCGATCACCGCCTCCTGCTCCGTGATGGTCCGCGCGTTCCACAGACGCGTCACGGAGACGTCCGCGCGGAACTCCTCGCGGATGGAGCCGGCGAGCCGGGCGAGGAGCAGTGAGTGCCCGCCGACCTCGAAGAAGTCGTCCGCGGTGCTCACCGCCTCAAGGCCCAGCAGCTGCTGCCAGATCCCGGCGAGCCGGCGCTGCACGGAGTTCGCCGGCGGGGAGCCCTCGGTGTTCCCGACGCGCGTGGCGGGCAGTTGGGCGATCCGGGCGCGATCCGGCTTGCCGTTGCGGTTCTTGGGCAGTTCGTCGACGATCGCGTACTCGGCGGGCACCATGTACGAGGGCAGGTGCTCGGCGAGCCGGCTGCGCAGGTTCCGCAGCCAGTCGGACGGATCGTCCGGCACCGGCGCCGCGGGCACCAGGCAGGCGACCAGGCGCCGATCGAGCCCGCTGCCGACGGCGTGCACCAGGGCCTCGCGCAGTGCCGCGACGCGGCGCAACCGGCTCTCGACCTCGCCGGTTTCGATGCGGAATCCACGCACCTTGACCTGGTGGTCCACCCGTCCGACGAATTCCAGCTGGCCGTCGGGGCGCCAACGCACCAGATCCCCGGAGCGGTACGCGCGGCCCCCCGAGCCGTCGGCGTCGGGCAGGAAACGGGCCGCCGTCGGGCCGGGTTCGCCGAGGTAGCCCAGCGCCACGCACGGCCCCGCGATCAGCGCCTCGCCGACGGCGCCGATGGGGACGTCCCACAGATTCTCGTCGACGACCCGCACCGTGGTGCCGCCGAACGGCCTGCCGATCGGTACCGGGTCCTCGACGTCGGCATGGACCTGGGTGAAGGTCATGTAGGTGGTGGTCTCAGTGGGCCCGTACATGGCGACGATCTCGGCCTGCGGGCAGTCCGCGGCGATGCGCCGGACCAGGTCCCCGGTGATCACGTCCCCGCCCATGGTGACCAGTCGCAGGCCGGGCGGCAGGGCGCCATGGTGTGCACAAGTGGCGACCGCCGAGGGGACGCTGCTGAGGAAGGTCGACGGCGCGGGTTCGTCCTGCTCCAGGAGCGTCAGCGCGTTCTCCACCAGCCGTACGCGGTGTCCGTTGGCCAGGGGCAGGAAGAGCTCCCAGACCGACAGGTCGAAGTGCGTGCCGCTGACGGCCAGGCACTCCGTGAGCTGCTCCGGCGTGAAGTGGTAGCTGCCGAACCGGATGAGGTTGACCGCGGCGGCGTGGGAGATCAGCACGCCCTTGGGGCGACCGGTGGAGCCGGAGGTGAACATGGCGTACGCCGGGGAGGAGGCGGTGGCGGTGTCGGCGGGAGCCGGCGCCTGGGACGCCACCGCCTCCTCCACAGGGAGCGAGGCGCAGGAGAGGCGGCTCGCCGTTTCGGATGTGCCGTGGTCCGGCACACTTCCGTCCGTCAGCACGAGGCTCGCGCCCGCCCGGCTGAGGACGTCGGCCCGGCGGGCGGCCGGCGCGGACGCGTCGATGCCCACGTAGGCGCAGCCCGCGCGGAGCACGCCGAGCAGGGCGGGCAGCAGGTGCCGCCCGCGGCGCAGCAGAATGCCGACGGTGCCGCCCGTCGGCACGCCGCGGCGGCGCAACTCCCCCGCGACCGCCGCCGATTGACGGGCCAGGTCCCGGTAGGTCAACTCGCCGTCGTCGGCCAGGACAGCGGTACGGTCCGGGTACTGCTGGGCGGCGTGCAGCAGCAGGCCGTGCACGGTGTCCGGCCCGATGTTGGGCATCTCCGGGGCCCGGCCCCATGCCGAGAGCAGTCGGCGGTCGGTGGCGGAAACCACTTCCAAGTCGACGACCTGGGCATCGGGGTTCGCCATCAGCGCGTCGAGGGCGGCCGGGAGGGTCCTGGCCAGTTCCGCGGCGAGCTCGGGCGGATGGTGGGCCGGGTCGGTCTCGACGAATCCCATGATCTGGTCGCCGCGGTCGGCCAGAGCGGTGGCCAGGCGCCAGGGCCCGACGCTGACCGGCGGCACCACTGTGCGCAGCCGCAACTCCCCCGTGCGGAACTCCCCGCCGGTGAGCAGCGCGGCTCCCAGGCCGGTCATTCCGGGTGGGTCCTGGAACATGGCCAGGGTGGTCTCCGGGGGCGGCACGTCGAGGCCGTGGTGCTCCCGTGCGTGGTCGACGAGGTCGGGGTAGCCGACGCTCCGGTGTGCCAGGGCGTCGCGCAGCAGCGAGCCCACGAAGGCTACGTATTCCCGGGCCGTGCCCGTGTTCATGGCGACGGGCAGGACAACCGTGGACAGCTCGTAGCCGACCGAGCGCAGGTTGGCCGACCCGCGTCCGTGCAGTGACACTGCGAGCGGCGGGCACGCGCTGCGGCCGAGCCGGCCGAGAGCGAGGGCCTGCGCGGCGAACAGAACCGCATAGCGGGTGACGCCGCACTCGGTGGCGAACTCCCGCAGCCGTCGGCTTCGTTCCACCCCGAGGGCGAGCTCGGCGCGTGCGGTGGCCCGTGCCTCGCCGGGCTCGGTGGGCGCGGGCCGACGGGCCCGGGGCAGGTCGAGCCGGTCGCAGCCGTCGGCCCACAGTCGGCGCCAGAAGGCCAGGGAGTGTTCCTTTGCCCGCCCGCTCCGCTCCCGGGGCCTGCCCTGGGCGGCGTCGGGCGCGGCGGTCGTCCCCTCGGTGCCCGGGCTGCCGGTTCGGGCGTACAGGTCGGGCAACTCGCGCAGGAGCAGGGCCACGGACCACAGGTCGATCACGGCGTGGTGGACGCGGACCAGCAGGTGGGTGGGGGCGTCAGCCGAGACCAGCACCCTGGCCTGGAACAGCGGCCCGGCGGAGAGGTCCTGGGACTCCCGGCAGCGGCGTTCGAGCTCGGACGTCAGCTCCGCCTCCGATGCGCACTGGGGCAGTTTGTTGATCGTGCAGTAGCCGGACTCCGCCTCGCTCACCCGCGCCGCCGGATCGACGGTCCGCAGCCAGTGTTCGCCGTCGCGGACGAAGCGTGTCCGCAGCGCCTCGTGCCGCTCGGCCAGGACCAGCAACGCCCTGCGCAGCCTGCCGGGGTCGACGTCCCCCTCCAGGGCGAAGACCATGGCCAGGGTGAGGCCAGGGCGTTCCGCGTCGAGCTCGGCGGCGAGGCACAGGGCAAGTTCGTGGGGCAGGGCCTGCCAGATGTCCATGCGTACACTCCTCCGCCGAATAAAAGCGTGTTCATGCACTCGCCAACCGTCATGCTAAACAGGCGCGGAGCCGCCGCCGAGAAATCTGTCAGGGCATCAAAAGAAATCGCAGCGGCCGCCGACGAGGATCTTTTCTCTTTCTTTCATGACACACGCGGTGTTCTTCCGGCGCCGTTACACTGCCGGACCAATGCCCTGTAACGCGACCGCAGTTCGTCGTTCGCCTGGATCGACCATGGGAGAATCCTTGACTTCGACAGCCGCGTCACCAGCGCGAGCCCAGCTTCCAGGGCCGGCCCAAATCCCACTCGTGGGCTGGCGGACACGCGGTCTTTGGATGCTCCGCGATCCCGCCGAGTATCTGATGGGACAGCAATCCCGGTACGGCCCCATCAGCGCGTGGAACCCCCGCAGGCCGCGTCACGTCTTCGCATTCGGGCCGGAGTACTTACGCCAGATATTCGCCGAGCCAGAAATCTTCGTGGCCGATTCCTTTCGCGAAGTGCGCATTCCTACGGACACCTCGTTCTACCGGCTCACCAACGGCCTGCTGCGCCGCAACGGCGAGCCGCACCGCAGCCACCGCCGCCTCATGCAGCCGACGTTCACCGCGCGGCGAGTGCAGGTCTACCGGGAGACGGTCACGGAGGCCGTCGAGAGCGTCCTCGGCCGGCACCGGGCCGGCGAGACCGTGCCGTTGCACGACGAGCTCGCCCACCTGATCATGCTGATCGCGATGCGCACGGTCTTCGACCTCGACGCCCCCGACGACGTCGGCCGGCTACAGGGCCTGATCGCCAGGCTGCTGAAGTCGGCCGCCTCGCCCATGACACTGCTGCTCCCGTACGACCTCCCCCGAAGTTCCTTCCGCAACGCGCTGCGTACCAGCGACGAGATCGAGGCGATCCTGCTCGCGATGATCCGGCAGCGGAAGGCGGACGGCGCGAGCGGTCGTGACGTCCTGTCCCGGCTCGTCGCCGCGGAGGACGAGGACGGGACCAGGCTCACCGAGGAGGAATTGGTCGGCGAGGCCTACACGGCCTTCTGCCACGACAGCAGCACCGCGAGCTTGTTGTGGACCCTGCTCCTTCTGGACCAGCACCCGGCCGTCTACATGGATGTCGTCGACGAGCTGAAGGCCGTGCTCGGGGGCGACGCGCCCGACGCGGACCAGCTGGGCCGGCTGCCCCTCTTGGACGCCGTGCTCAAGGAGTCGCTGCGACTGCTGCCCCCGGCCCCCATGCTGATGCGCTACACCGCGAGCCCCACCCGCCTCGGCGACTACCGGCTCCCCACCGGGGCCATGGTCTTCTTCAGCCCGTACGTCACCCACCGCATGCCGGACGTTTTCCCTGACCCGCTGCGCTTCGACCCGTCCCGCTGGGAGAAGGCGAACCCTTCCGCGTACGAGTACCTGCCCTTCGGCGCCGGCAGCCACAACTGCGTGGGACGGCACTTCGCGATGCTGGAGATGAAGTCGATCCTGGCGGTGCTGCTGCAACGGTTCCGGCCGAGCCTGGCTGACGGCACCACCGTGAACCGGGCCATGCGCGTCTCCCTCGTTCCCAGCCACGGCCTGCCCATGCGACTGCTCCCGAGCGGCAGCAGCGCCCCCGCGGCATCACTGCAGGGCAACATCCGCGACAGCGTGCGGCTGCCCTGACGCATCCCCCCGGGGGGCCGGTTTCGCCCGACCGTCCACGAGGCTGGAGGCACACCGTGCACAAGACAACCCCGATGGTCATCGTCTCGGGAGCCGGCCCCACCGGGCTCACGCTCGCAGCCGAGCTCGCCCACGCCGGCATCCGGTGCCGCGTGCTGGAGAGGCGCCGCGAGCGCGTGCCCTGGTCCCGGGCCTTCGGACTCATGCCCCGCACCATGGAACTGCTCGACATGCGCGGCGCCATGGACCCATTCCTGGAGGCGGGGCTGCCGTGCATGCACCCACCTCTGGGCGACCTGCGCGGCCACCTGGACTACGGCCTGCTCGACACCCCGTTCCCGTACATCCTCATCCTGCCGCAGTCGAAGACCGAGGAACTGCTGGAGAAGCGCGCCGTGGAGGCAGGTGCCGAGATCGTGCGCAACGCGGAGATCACCGGAGTGCGCCAGGACCCGGAGACGGTCCACGTGCAGGTGCGCGGCCCGGACCGCGACTGGGAGGAGGCGGCGGACTGGGTGGTGGGCTGCGACGGCGTGCGCAGCACCGTGCGGGACAGCGTCGGCATCGGCTTCCCCGGACGCGTCTACGACAAATCCCTCGTCATCGTCGACGCCCCGCTGCGCAAGCCGCCGAAGTCCGAGGTGCACGCGCGGATCACCCGCCGCGGCATGGTGGCCGTCTACCCCTTCGGCGACGGCACATTCCGGCTCATCATCCTCGACCGGCAACGGATGGACATCCCGGTCGAGCAGCCCGTGACCCTCGCGGAGGCGACGGAGAGCATCCAGGGCATCCTCGGCCTCGACCCGCAGCCGTACGACCCCGTCTGGATGTCCCGTTTCCGCAGCTCACAGCGGCACGCCGACCGCTACCGGGCGGGCCGGGTGCTGCTCGCAGGCGACGCGGCCCACACCCACATCCCGTCCGGCGGCCAAGGGCTCCAGGTCGGCATCCAGGACGCGATGAACCTGGCGTGGAAGCTGATCTCCGAGATGCGGGGCCGGGCGCCCGAATGGCTCCTGGACAGCTACGAGAAGGAGCGGCGGCCCATCGCCGAGGCCACCTTGCGCAAGACCGACGTGGCCTTCCGCTTCGAGATCGCCGACAACCTGCCCTCCCGCCTCGCGCGCCGCCTTTTCATGAAGTCCGTGCGGATCAAGCCGCTGCAGATACCCGTGCTGAAAGAGTTCGCCAACTTCACGCTGCGCTACCGGCCGCCCCGGGAGGCCGGACCCACGCACCGGCTCACCGGCACCCGACTTCCCGACACCACCCTGCACGGCCCTGACCTGCGGGACGCCCGACTCTTCGAGCTCTTCCGCGATCAGCGTTTCGTGCTCCTCGACCAGACCGCCGAGGGGCGCGGCGCGGAGCTGGTGCGGCAGCTGTGGCCCGACCGGGTGCGCGCGGCCCACGGCAACGCCCCCGCTCGCAGGCGGCTGCCTGAGCTCGTGCTGGCACGCCCCGACGGCTATGTGGCCTGGGCGGGAGCAGGCGGCGACATCCCGCTCCTGCACGCGGCCGCGACCCGATGGTGCGGGCCGGCCGACAACCCCTTGGCGTGACCGAGCAGGTGCGCCCTACGACGTAAGGAAGGCCCAGTGCTGGATCGACGCTCACTCCTCCGTCTTGGAACCGGTGCCGCCGCGACGGCGGCCCTCGGCACCGTCGCGGCCGCGCCCTTCCCGGGCCACCAGCCGCGCACCAGGCCCCCGGCGTGGGAGAAACTGCGCCGCGAGTTGCGCGGGTCGCTGATCCTGTCCGGGGAACGCGGCTACGAGGGCGCCAAGGAAATGGTCCTCGGCCAGTTCAACTCCGTGAACCCGCAGGGCGTGGCCTACTGCACCTCCCCCGCTGACGTGGCCACCTGCCTGCGATTCGCCCAGGACAACGAGCTGCCGTTCGCCCCGCGCAGCGGCGGCCACAACTTCGCCGGCTGGTCCACCACGCCCGGCCTGATCGTGGACCTGTCGCGGATGAACGGGGTGCGTCCCGATCACGGCTCGGTCCGGCTCGGGCCCGGCGCCCAGGCCGTGGACGTGGTCGACAAGCTCGCCCCGCACGGCCTCCAGACGATCTCGGGTCTGTGCCCCAGTGTCTGCCCCGGCGGCTACATCCTCGGCGGCGGGATCGGCTGGGCCACACGGAAGTACGGGCTGGGCGCGGACCACCTGCGCGCCGCACAGGTGGTGCTCGCCGATGGCCGGATCGTCACGGCCTCGCCCGAGTCGGAGCCGGACCTGTTCTGGGCGCTGCGCGGTGGCGGCGGCGGCAACTTCGGCGTCGTCACAGAGTTCCGCGTCGCGCCCGTGTCGATCCCCACCCTGGTCAACTTCACCCTGGCCTGGAAATGGGAGTACGTCTTGGACCTCACCGAGGCCTATCTGCGCTGGCTTCCGGAAGCGCCCAACGCCTGGGGCTCGACGCTGGTGATGTTCCTGGAGAAGGCCGAACCGGGAGCCGTTCCCCAGGTGCATGTCCAGGGCGCGTACCTGGGAACGGAGCAGGAGTTCCGGAAGGCGCGCGAGGGGCTGTTGTCCGCGGTCGGCATCAAGCCCGCGACCGAGGACGTCTCCGAACGGCCCTACCGGGAGGCGTCGATGCAGTACTACGGCTGCGAGGACAGCACCGTGGAGGAATGCCACCTCGTCGGGTACAGCCCCGAGGCCAAGCTGCCCCGCTTCCACTTCGCCGTCGACCGCGGCAGGTTCGCCGACGGGCCGCTGTCCCGCACCGCGATCGAGGAGCTCATCGCCGCCTTTGACGCGGACCGCCGCGCCGAGCAGTTCCGCTACCTCACCTTCTTCGCCCTGGGCGGGGCGGCGAACGAGGTGCCGCGCACCGCGACTGCGTACGCGCACCGCACCGCGCAGTACTACATCGGCTACACCGTCGGCCTCAACGAGAACGAGCCGGGCTCCGACCAGCGCGCGGCCGCGCAGGCCTGGGGCGACAAGGGGTTCGAGGTCTGCGACCGGTACGCCATCCCGGAGAACTACATCAACTTCCCTGACCCACACCTCGCTGACTGGCGCACCGCCTATTACGGCGAGAACTACGCCCGCCTCACCCAGGTGAAACAGGCGTACGACCCGCATGGGTTCTTCCGCTTCGGTCAGAGCGTCGGCAGATGAGCCATGGCGCCGCCAACAGCGGGCCAGCGCCCGCAGGGCCACCACCTGCCCGGCATCGAGGGGCTCCGCGGCGTCGCGGCGCTGCTCGTACTCATCTACCACGTGGGGGTGTACTCCGGGCAGGTTGGCTCGTCCCAGTGGCAGCAGCGCGGCAACCCCTTCTTCGGGCCGGTGCTGGCCCGGGCCGAAGTCGGGCTGCCGGTGTTCTTCGTGCTCTCTGGCGCGCTGCTGTACCGCCCCTTCGCCCTGGCCACCCGCGCGAACGCCGCGCCGCCCGCCACAGGTCCGTATCTGTGGCGGCGCGCTCTGCGCGTGCTGCCCGCCTACTGGGTGCTCGTCGGGCTGTCCCTGCCGCTACTCAACCGTGAGGCGCTGCACGGAGTGTGGGATGTCGTCCGTCCGGTGCTGCTGCTGCACATCTACCAGCAGGACGTGCTACCCGCTGGCATGGGACACACCTGGAGCCTGGCCGTGGAGATCTCCTTCTATCTCCTGCTGCCGCTTGCCGCCGCCCTGCTCGCCCGTAGCGCGCGCCGCCGGCACGACCCGGTCGCACGGGCCCGGCGGGTGCTGTGGAACCTGGCTGTGGTGGCGGGGCTCAGCGTCGCGTACACGGTGTACTCGCACGGGCCGGCCCTGGGCGCGTACCCGATGGAGTCTCTGTGGCTGCCCGAATACCTCGTGTACTTCGCGGCGGGGATGGCGGCCGCGATGCTCTCGGCCTGCCGTCAGGGGGAGTTGCGGGTGTGGCGGCCGTACGACTGGCTTGTGGAGCACCCGGCGGCGTCCTGGGGGCTGGCCGCCACCGCCTACGCCGTGGCCTGCTCGCCGCTGACCGGCAGCCGGACTGTCGACTACCCATCCGTGGCGCACGCCTTGGCGATCAAGGGGTGCTATCTGGCCACGAGCATGCTCCTGATCGTCCCGTTCACGACGACGCGGCCCACGAAGTCGACGCTGCTCGGCGTGCTGACCCACCCGGTGACTCGGTTCCTGGGGCGCGTCTCCTTCGGGGTGTTCCTGGCGCACCTGTTCGTGCTCGACGCCTATGACGCGTGGAGCGGCACGCCCTTCGCCACGGCCGGGTTCTGGCCACTGCTGACCCTCGTGCTCAGCAGCGCGATCCTCGCGGCCACGGTCTGCCACTACGTCATCGAACGGCCCGCCATGCGGCTGCGGCGCCGGCTCGGGCGGACGGCGGTCACCCGGGCCTGAGGACAGGGCCTGTTGACCGCCGTGCGGCCGGTCGGCCAGTCACCCGCGGTATCGGGCTACGTCCACCATGTCCGGGTCGACGCCCCCGGCGACGACCTCCTTCATCCAGCGCGGCCAGTCGGGCCGGGAGCCGTCAGTGTCGGTCGTCTGATAGGCGTCCGACAGCGCGCGAGAGGTGAGCACCTGGCCGTTCCACCGCTCGCGGTCCGGGTCAGCCGCGAGCCTCGCGACACCGCGGCCGAGGTAGCGCGGCGTCTCGGAGAGCCGGAAGTGAGTGTCCTTGCCGATACCGTCCCTCCACGTCTGTTCCGTCACGCCGAAGTGGTCGAGCATGGCCTCGGAGCGCAGGAAGCCCGGAGTCACCGCGAGCGCGGTGGCCCCGTACTCGGGCAGCTGCTCCGCGAGCCCGCAGGCGAGTCGGCGGACCCCCGCCTTCACCTGGTCGTAGACGAGCGATCCGGAGTTCCCGTCCGCCACCCCGTCGGTCACCTCCACGACCAGGCCTCCCGGCGAGGCGGTCAGCAGCGGCAGCAGCGTGTGCAGGGCCCGCAGATGGGTCTCCAGGCCGTTCCGCCACAGACGCAGGGACCGCTCCAGATCCTGCTGCCAGAACGCACCGTCGAACTCGACCAGCGAGTCACCGCCCCACACGTCGTCGATCAGGATGTCGAGGCGGCCGCCGCACTCGTCGACGACTCGGTCCCGCAGGGCGTCCACGTCGTCCTGGAGCAGGAAGTCGCAGCGGACCGGGATGCCGTCCCCGCCGGCCTCGGTGACCAGCTCGGCCGTCTCCTCGATCGTCTCCGCGCGCCCCATCTCGCTGGGCCGCCCGCGCGTGCTGCGACCCGCCACCAGCACCCGCGCGCCCAACGCGCCGAGTTCCACCGCGATGCCCCGGCCGCAGCCCCGGGTCGCCCCGGCCACCACGGCCACATTCTCACTCAGCGGCAACGTCATGGTGTGCCATCTCCCTTCCGTGCTCCCGGGGCTCCGGGTCCGCACCCGGACCTCCCTGCCAAGAGCGCAACACGGCATCCAGGTCGCTACGCAGCCGCTCTTCGAGCTGTCCGTCCATCAGGAGTGCCCAGTCCTGCACGAGACCGTTCGCCAGAGCGGCCAGGATCGCTGCGGCCTGCGGAGCGGGCGGGGCGAGCGGCAGGGCGGCGGCCTCCACGAGTTCACACAGCACGTTTCTGACCAGCGCCCGCTGCAGCGCGAAGCGCTGCTGGAGCACAGGATCGGCCAGGTCCGTGCCGAGTTGGGCCAGGTGGTTGCGGGCCGTCGCCGGGTCACCGACGCCCTCGCCCATGACGAGCACCGCTGCCCGAAGGGCGGCAACCGGGTCGTCATGAGCTCGGACGACGTCCTGCATTCGCTGGGCCAGCACAGCGGTGCCGCTGTCCATCAGCGCCACGAGCAGCCCGTGCTTCGAACCGAACCGCCCGGCGACGGTGCCAGTGGCCACGCCGGCCGCCACAGCCACCTGCGCCAGGGTGAAGCCGGGCCCGTACCGGCCGATGGCCTGCCCGCACGAAGCGAGCAACTGGCCATCGGTGATCTTCTTTGGGCGTGCCATGACGTCATTGAATCACGATTCAGAAACCGCAGGGCCAGTGTCCGGCAAGCTTCCCAGGCTCTTTCGGCAAACCTGCAAGATCCCTGACAGGGAACCACCGTCTCCGCTTCTCGCTCCCTACCCTTTCGAACGCACGAGTCCGAGCCGGAGTCGAGCGATGGGATGCGCCATGGGCGTTGCCCCGTACGTCAGCGGGACCCTGATGGCACACCCCGAACGCCTAGCCACCCACCACTTGGCCCTTCAGGACGACGTGCTGCTCGAAAAGCACTGGACCGACACGGGTGCGGGCTCGGCATGCCCGCGACGGGTGCCGTGCGCGCCGGCTTCGGCATCGGTACCACGGGTGAGGAGGTCGACCGGTTGGTGGCCGCCGTGGACGCGCTGGTCCGCAGCGGCCCGCGGTGGCACTACGAGCGCATGGCCGGCCTATGGACTCCCGTGCCGGATACGCGCACGCTGCCGGACTGAGCCCAGCCCAACAGCGGTGCGGGCAGCGGCGGTTCGCACGGCGTATCGCCTTGCACGGTTCCGGCCGACCGCCATACCACCTATTCTGAATGAGCATTCAGAAACAAGGGAGCGGCCATGACCTCCAAGGCCACCTGGCAGCGCAAGGAGCTGGCACTGCTGTGGTTACTGTGCTCAGCCCAGTTCATCCTGATCGTCGACGTCGTCGTCGTGAACGTCGCCGTGCCGTCGATACGCAGCGCACTCGACGTGCCGGACAGCTTTCTGCAGCTGACCAGCGTCGCCTACACCGTCGCCTTCGGCAGCCTGCTGATCGTCGCCGGGCGGGCCGGCGACCTCTTCGGCCGGCGGCCGATGCTCATCACCGGGCTCGTGGTCTTCACCTTGATGTCGCTGTGCTGCGGGCTCGCCCAGGAAGGTTGGCAGCTCTTCGCCGCCAGGGCCGGCCAGGGCGTCGGCGCCGCCATGGTCTCGCCCAATGCCATGGCCCTGCTGGTCAGCAGCTTCCGCGAGGGTGAGCTGCGCAACCGCGCGCTGGGAATCTGGGCCGCCGTGGGCTCCGCGGGAGCGATCGCCGGCCAACTCCTCGGCGGCGTGGTGACCGAGTACGTCGGATGGCGCGGGGTTTTCCTGATCAACGGCCCGATCGGCATCGCCGTCGTCACCGCCGCCGTGATGATGCTGCCGGCCCCGCCCGGCCGCCGCCGGGAACCCGGGCGGTCGGCCGAAGGTCTCGACGTACGGGGCGCGATCCTGCTGGCCGTCACGCTCGGCGGCGCCAGCGTGCTGCTCGCGGATGTCTCCGGCGGCGAGAGCTGGATGACGGTGTCCGGCGTGCTCGTCCTGGGGCTGCTGGCGGTCGCTCTGGTGATGACCGAGCGGCGCGCCACCGAACCGGTGCTGCCCGGCGGGCTGCTCATGCGGCGCAACGTCGCCGTCGCCAATCTGGTGCTGATGCTCAACGCGAGCGCCACCACGTCGGCGCTGTACTTCACGACGCTGACGATGCAGACCGAGATGGGGTACGGGCCACTGCAGACCGGCTTCGGCTTCGCGCCGATCACCCTCGTCGTATTGGCACTGTCACCGAAGGCGGGCGCGCTCGTCGAACGGGTCGGAGCGCGTCGGCTCCTGGGCGCCGGATCTCTTGTCTCCGCGGTTGGGCTCCTCATCCTGGTCTTCACCGCGAGCGGCAGTGGCGACTACTGGACCGGAATCCTGCCGGGGCTGGTCCTGGTCGCGGCCGGCAACGGCCTCGCCTACGCGCCGTCGTTCTCCCTCGCCACCGCCGTGCCCGAGGAGGAGAGCGGCCGCGCCTCGGGCCTGATCAACACCGCTCAGGAGCTCGGCTCGGCGTCCGGCCTCGCCGTGCTCGCCTCCATCGCGACCCTCGGTGCGCTGGGGGGTCTCGGCGACTTCTCCCTCGGCTACCTCGCTGGGGCGGGTGCAGCTCTGGTGGCCGCGCTGCTCGCCTGCGCGGCGCCTCCACCAGAAAAGAACGACCAGTCCGACGACGGCACTGACGAGACGGACGGAATATCCGAACCGCTGACCGCCCGAAAGGGCCGGACCACGGAGGATTCGTGAAACAACCCCTGCCGGACCACGTGCGTGAGGTATTCGCGCGGACCCTCACTTGTGAGGCCACTACGCTGACCCGTAAGGAGAAACGGCCGATCACCATCCCCTTGCTGCATCTGTGGCGGCCCGACCACGGCGATTTCATCCTCAGCAGCGGCATCATCATTCCCAGCAAGCTGTATCGAATTCAGCGTGATCCGCGCATCTCCCTGTCCTTCACGGAATTCGTTGGGACCGGGCTGACCGATCCGCCCGCCGTGCTGGTGCAAGGAGCCGCGACGGTCGACGACAAGGTCTACGGAGCTGCGGGCATGGAGGACTTCTGGGAAGAGCTCTTCCGCAAGAAGCCGTCGTCCCAGGACCTGGTCTTCGACCCGGACGAGCGGCTGGTCGACACCCGGGTGCGGACGTACTGGCGGGCCCGGATCACTGTCCGACCGCAGAAGATATGGGCCTTATGGGGCAAACCGGGAGAACAAGAAGTGGAGCGTGTGCTGTGACCCTCAATGCCGACGGAGATGACCGGATCGCTGACCTGCTCGCCCATTTCGGTGGGCAGTCCGCGAACCCCGTGCTCAGTTTCCTGGACGCCGAGGGCCTGCCCTTCAGCATCCGGTGCGGTGCGCGCTGGACGGGAGAGTCCTTCCTCCTCAAGACGCTCCCGTCCGGGCCCGGAGCCCCGCCGGGCCGGGTGCCCGCGTCGCTGCTGTGGCATCACCACGACGAATCCCTGGAGGACCAACGGTCGGTGATGCTGCACGGCACGCTGGAGCAGAAGGAGGGCCGGCACGAGCCCGGGGCGGTCTTCAGGCCGACTGCTCCGCCCGTGGTCGTCGGGCTCGAGCCCGTCGATGTGGAGGCCCTGTTCCGCACGTTCAACCGGCGCTCCGACGCCTACCTCGAGCGGCACTCCCTTCAGCCCCCGCAGGTCGACTGGGAAGCCCTTGAACGGATCATCGCCAAAGTCAGGGCTGAGCCGCGAACACGCTGAGCGCGCCGCCCCGCGCATTCACGCCGCAGCCTCAACGGCCCGCCCCGGAATCCTCCGGGGCGGGCCGTTAGCGTTTTCGTCTGCCGGCATGGAATCCACCACTCCGCCGCGACCGAGAAAGAAAGCCGGAAAGGAGACGGAAAGATTCGATGACATGCCCTGTATTCCGCTGTGCAATGTTGCAACCACGTGACGGGGCAGCAGTCTCGCATCTTCACACTTCTCACGGACTGATGGGAATATCCCTTGACCACTCATCGCTCCAGCTTCTCCCCACCCCCCGGCGACCCTTGGCTGACGATCGGCGAACACACCTTCCGGTCACGGCTCATCGTCGGCATTGAGCAGTACGACTCGGTCTCGGTAGTGCGCGACGTACTCACGATCACCGGAGCTGACGTCTTCATCACCACCGTCGACCCCGACAACCGGCGCAGCAGCCTTTTGCTGTCCGATCTCGACAACGCGATCGACCTGGACCGGTTCGTCTGGATAGGAACCACCTCGTTCTCCCGTTCCAAGGACAGCGCGCTGCGTACAGCGGCGATCCTGCGCGACTCTCTGGGCATCCGCATCCTGAAGCTGGATGTGCGGGGAGAGAACAACGTGCCGGACAACCGGCAGACCCTGGAAGCGGCCCACGAACTCCGCGCGGACGGCTGGGCACTGATGCCGTTCATCCTGCCCGACGTGGAGATGGCCATGGCCCTGCAGGCGGCTGGCTGCGAGGCCCTGCGGGTCATGGCGTCGCCCGTGGGCTCGGGCCGCGGCATCGCCGATCCCGGCCCCATCCAGGAGATCATCGATGCGGCGAGCATCCCGGTCATCGTGGAAGGCGGCCTCGGCAGCGCCAAGCATGTGGCCCTCGCGATGGAGATGGGTGCCGCCGCCACGCTCGTCAACACCGCTTTGGTGCAGGCCAAAGATCCCATGAAGATGGCGCTCAGCATGAGGTACGCGGCGACGGCGGGAAGGCTCGCCTACGAGTCGGGGCCGATGCCCGAGGCCGTGGCCGTTTGATGGCCGCCCCGGGGGACGTCGCGTCCATGCCGGACAGTGCCGCGCTCGTGCCCGAGCGAAGCCGCCCGTGGCGGGGCGTTCCGGGGTTCCTCGCCGGCGCCACCGCCCTGGCCGCCCTCGGGCTGGCGGCCGGCGGGACCGCCGGAACGCTCCTGGCCACGGATCTGGCCGACACCCCTGCCGTAGCGGGGCTGCCGGTGGCGCTGCACCTCAGCGGCTCCGCTGTCGGCGCTCTCCTGGTATCGCATCAGGGGAGCCTCGGTCACCGGGGGCGCGGGCTGGCGCTCGGCCTGCTCATCGGCGCCGTCGGCGCCGCGATCGTCGTCCTCGCGGCGGCGCGGGGCAGTCTGCCGCTGATGCTCGCCGGCAGCACGCTCCTGGGCACGGCCAACTCCTCCATTTTCCTGGTCCGTTACGCCGCCGCGCAGGCGGTGCCGGACGGCAGCCGCGGGCAGGCCCTGGGCACGGTGTTCTTCGCGACCGCGTTCGGCGCGGTGCTGAGCCCACTGCTGTTCGGACCCAGCAGCTCGGTAGCGCGCGCCGCCGGATTCCCCGCGCTTGCCGGCCCGTACCTCGTCGCCCTGGCCGCGTTCAGCCTCTCCGCCCTGCTGCTCGCCGCCGGCACCACACCACGCGTTCCGCTCCTCGGGCGGGCCGCGCGTGTACTCACCGCCGGCACCCGAGGCACCCCCGGCGGGCTCCGGCTCCAGGAGGCACTGCGCACCCGGGCCACGGCGGTCGCCCTGTGCGCGCTGGCAGGGGCGAACTTCGTCATGGTGGGCATCATGACGATCGTGCCGGTCCACCTCGACCGGCACGGCGCCGGCCACGGGATCGTCGGGTTCCTGGTGGCGCTGCACGTCGTCGGGATGTTCGCGGTCGCTCCGGTCACCGGCCGACTGGCCGATCAGCACGGTCCCGTACCCGTTGTGCTCGCCGGCGCCGTCGTTTCGCTGGGCGCCTGTGTGCTGGGGGCCTTCGGCGACGGCGGGGCGACGCCTATGACCACCGTCTATCTCGTGCTGGCCGGCCTGGGCTGGAACGCCGGCGTGGTGGGTGCCAGCGCACTGCTCACCGAATCGGCCCCGGAGTCCGTGCGCACTCATGCCGAAGGCATCGGCGAAGCGACGATGGGGGCCGCCGCCGTTGTCGCCGCCCCGCTCGTGGCCGCGGTTCCCGCCGTGTGGGCCCTGCCCCTGCTGGGCGTGTGCGCCGGGGCCCTGACGCTGCTTGCCACAGCCGAGCTACGCCGGGTCCCGGCCGACCGGAGAGACCCCATACAAAGGACGTCGATGTGAAGATACTGACCTGCAGCAACAGTTGTCCGCAGTGGGAAGGCAGGCGGCTCAGCCCGCGCTCCCCTGGTGGCCTCGTGCCCATGCTCATCGACCTGCTCAACACATACGGCGGCGAATGGATCTTCACCGCTCCCCCGGGTGTGGAGACAGCCGGGCCAGTGACCCTGGACGGCGGCATCGTCCTGCATCCGGTGCAACTGGACGAGGAGCTGCGGCACCGGCACTACGACACGATCTCCATCAACCTGCTGCTCGGGCTGCTGCATTACCTGCACGACACCTCGGTCGAGCCCCTCTTCGACAACTCACTGTGGGAGGGCTGGGCCGGATACGAGGCCGTGAACCGGTTGTACGCGAAGCAGCTCGCCGAGCGGTCCGCGAACACCGCGGACGAGCTCGTCCTCCTCAATGACCCGCACCTCATGCTGGTGCCCGAGTTCTTCGCCTCGCAGCAGCTGACCCGGCGCAGCAGGCTCACCTATTTCCTGGGCACCCCTTGGTGCGAACCGGACTACTTCACCGTCCTCCCGGAGCGCATCCGCACCCGGCTCCTGGAGTCCCTCCTGAACTGCGACGTCGTGGGGTTCCACGCCCGACGCTGGTCGGATGCCTTCCTCGCCTGCTGTGAGCGGTTTCTGCCGCACGCCCGGGTGGACGCCGACACCGTCACCTACCGGGAGCACGTCACCCACGTGGTGTCCGCGCCGTTTCCTCTGGACGTCGGCGTCCTGGACACGATGGCCGACGAGTCGGCGACCCGCCGCTGGACGGAGCGTCTGGAGGGCATGGCGGCCGGCCGGCGCACGATGGTCAGGGCCGACCGGATCGACCTGTGGAAGAACATCCCCCGGGGGTTCGCCGCCTACGCGGCCGCTCTTGAGCGCAACCCACGGATGGCGGAGGAATGCTGGTTCGCGGCGGTGGCCACCCCACCCAGCCGCGCCGCCGAGCGGCACCTCGCCTACCAACAGGCGAGCGAGGCGGCGGTCCGCCGCATCAACGAGCGCTTCGGGCGGCCGGAAAAGGAGGCGGTCACGCTCATCCACCCGGGCAAGGGCCGGGATTCGCGCAACTGTGTCGTCGCCGCCTTGCGCATGAGCAGCGCCGCAGTCGTCAACTCGACCTACGACGGCCTGAACTTGTTCGCGAAGGAGGCGGCATACCTGCTCGACGACAGCGCTGAATTGCTCCTTTCCGCCAATGCCGGCGTGCACGAACAACTCGGCCCGCTCGCCCGCACCATCGACCCGTTCGACCTGGACCAGACGAGCCGGGCCATGGAGGAGTCCCTGAGCGTCGGCGGCGGCCCCGGTGCCGGGACGGCTCACGCGCGGCGCATGCTGCTGCGGTCGGAGTCCCCGGAGGACTGGCTCCGGGCCGTCTTCCTTCTGTGACCTGTGCTGATCTGGGCTCCCGGGCCATGTGATTCCCAGCGGAGCTCGGGGCCGTTGGGAATCACACGGGTAGGGCCTCGGCGACGCCCCATGACACACCGCCCCGACCCATCCGCCAACCGGGAGGACCTCAGTCCTCCCCGGCCGGCCCATCGTTCGGCTCCAGGATGTATCCCCGCCCCCACGCGGTGCGTATCACCAGCCCCAGCGGGCGAATACGTCGCCGTATCCGCATGATGTGAAGGTCGAGTGCATTCCGGCTGCTACACGCCCGCTGCTCGACCAGACATTCGACGAGCTCATTTCTGGTGGAGAGCTTGCGGAACCCGGCGGTGAGAATTTCCAGTAACGCCGACTCCACAGGCGACACGGAAATCAGCCGGTCCCGATATTTCAGCGAGCCGTTGAGGTCGACGCGAGGCCTGGTGTACGGAAATGACCTGGCACGCAGGGCCGCGACTCGGGCGCGCAGGTCCTCGCGGCTTATGGGTGCTCGAACCCAGTCCTCGCGCACATCACGGCATACCGGTGCGGGCGCTCCTCCCTCGATGATTAACAGCCGTAACAGCCCTTGCCGCTCACACCTGCTTCTCTTCGCAGAATCGACTGGCCACCGCACAAACTGGACCTCCGCCATTTCTGTTTGACCCTGCCGCACGAATCAATCTCCCTTTCTCCAAGTACCCTTGCTGGGATTCCGTGTCATTCCACGCTTGTCGATAAGGTGAGGAAAGAGCAGTAATGGCCAACTCCGGGCGTGACGCCCTCAAACGCGCCGGTAACTTCATGGTCTTCCCGTAGGTGATCGCCGACTCCCGCGGTACCGGCGGCCGCGCAGAGCACGTGTGCCCCGTCGGACGGCACACGACCCGCGGCCGCAGCCCCCGCATGTCGCATGCGTCGGCACGTTGACATCCGCGGGTTTCTGAACGTCCAATCAATAACCGCCGTTCGGTAGTGAAGCACTCTTCGTTGCCAGTTGCCAAGGGGCTCTGACGCATGTCTTGCCCGGGCCCGCGCCGGGCGCCCCGCCTACCAGCGCACCGGCAGCGTCGCCGCCTTGCGCATGACGGAGCCGGTAGCCCAGGCCATCTCGTCTGCTGGTACCGCGAGCTCCATCCGAGGGCGCCGGGTGATCAACGCCTCCAGTGCGATCTGCAACTCGGCCCTGGCCAACTGGGCCCCCAGGCAGTAGTGCGGACCGTGGTGAAAGGTGAGATGGGGGTTGTGGTCACGCGACAGGTCCAGCTGATCGGGAGCGGTGAAGACCCGCTCGTCCCGGTTGGCGGCGTTGTTGGAGGGCACGACCGTCTCGCCCGCCCGGATCAGCTGACCGGCGATCTCGACATCCTCCGTCGCCACCACGGGGTTTCCGCCGTACGACAGCAGGGGGGTGAACCGGAGCAGTTCCTCCACTGCCCTCGGCACTCCCTCGGGGTCCGCCCGCAGGCCGGCCAGTTGATCCGGGTGGGTCAGCAGGAGATAGACGAAGTTGCACAGCTGGGAGGAGGTCGTCTCGTAACCCGCGATGACCACCCCGAACCCGAGGTTGGCGAGGGCTTCGTCGGACAGGCTGCCCGCTGCGTCGTTCTGCCGCACCAGGGCGCCGAAGAACGACTCCGTCGGCGCCTCGCGCTCCCGGGCGACCAGCTCGATGAAATAACTCTTGACCCCCTCGACCGCGGCGGCGATCTCCTCAGGGGGGTACGCGGTAGTGGAGACGACCGCGGCGAACAAGGGCTCGAACCTGCCCCTGTCGGTGTACGGCACGCCGGTGAACTCGCACACCACCTGACCGGCGAGCGGCTGGGCGAACTCGGTCGTGAGGTCGACCACGGCTCCCGCACCGGCCGGCGCGCGTTCCAGCAGCTCGTCCACGAGCTCCTGGATTCGGGGGCGGAACTTCTCCACGCGATGCGGGGTGAACGAACGGTTCAGCAGGGCGCGCAGCCTGGTGTGTTCCGGTGGGTCGAGATAACCGAGCCCCTCGGCGACCGGCTGCGCGAAAAAGCGCGGTGAGTCCGGCCCGATCGAGGAGGCTCGGCTGAACCGGCCGTCCGAAAGAATCGACCGCACGTCATCATGCCGCGTCACCAGCCACGCCTGACCGCCGAATGGCAGCGTCACGCGCTGAACAGGATGGTCGCGCCGCAACGGCTCATACTCCGGCGCTATATCAAGCGCGGGACAAGAAGTGAACGGATAAGACGGCGCTTTGAACGTATCCACGGAACATACTCCTCAGCCATCGGCGCCCGAGGCCACCGCCCCTGCTCCGTCACGGCCGGCCGCGCGCCCGCGTCCGGTTCATCAGCACGCGTGCGTCACGAAAGCTGGTACATGGCAGGCACAGCCGGCCTTTGCGGGGACTCTTTCTTCCCAACTCGTACGAAGCTCTCAAGATCTTATAAGCAGCGCTGGAATTCTTTCCGCTCCCTGACAGAAAGAGATGCCATTGGACGGGCTGGCCACTAGAACTGTCCGTAATCCGGCGAACCGCGTCCTGGGGGTGTCCATGCTCGATCGGCGCTCGGTACTGCGCTTGGGAACGGGTACCGCGGTCCTCGGGACAGCGGCCGCGAGGAGTGGCGCGCCGTGACTGCCACAGAGAGCCGGGTGCCGTGGGAGCGGCTGAGGCAGGCACGGCCTCGTGGGAGCCGGCCTACTACGCCGAGAACCTGCCACGCCTGCGTGCGGTCCGCCGCGCTTACGACCCCCACCACTTCTGCCGTTTCGCCCAGGCGATCCCCTGACACACCCCGCTCCGGTTCGGGCAGAGCGCCCACTTCCAGCTCAGCGCACCATTGGCCCGGCTGCCGGAGCGGGGCGCGCCGGAGGTGCTGTCCGAGCGCATTCCCGGGTGCGGGCCGCCGACGGCTCCCCACCCGACTACCTCTCGGCGGACTCATCTTCCACGCCCTGAAGGAACGTAGCTGCCCTCACGTACGGGAAAACGGAGGTCCGACCACATGATTCGCCACGACGACCCCAAGACCGCGCTCCCGGAATTCGCGCATCTGTTGACCGGCTACCGGATCGCCGTGAACGAGATCGACGGGACCGAGCTGCTCGAGATGTACAAGGAGGCAGGTCTGCTCTACGAGCAGAAGCTGAAAATGCTCGGGAACCATCTGGAACTCATCCGCTCCAATTGGGACCGCGCGCTGCGCAGCCCCGATGACCTGTTCACCGTCGTCACCTGCTCCGACGACCGGGGAGCGTGGGCGGCGATCTCCATGTGGCGCGCTGCGGAAGAAACCCACGCCATGCAGTCGTTGGTCTCCAACGGCAAGAACCCCTACGCCACTCGTGCCGCGGTCGTCGCCGCGTACCGACATCTTTGGGGCATCGGAGCGCAGTACCGTTCGAGCTGGTACCGGCCCGAGCACCCCGTTGCGGCTGACTTCGGACGGCGGGTGGCCCTGGACCACGACAACACCGCTGCTGTACCCCTGGACTACTGCCCGTACCGGCCCAGCGGTGACACCCCCTCCGCCGGGATCGACATCGAGCCGGTGCACGGCACGCTGACCGATGACCAACTGCGTCTCATCGCCGATTCGCACGGACCGCTGTTCGCCGCCGCCGGACACCTCACCGGACCCGACCCCCGGTGCAATGAGTTCAACCGCACCTGGGGCCGCTGCGGACTGTTCCGCTACCAGGTGCCGCTCGTCGCCTACGCCCGTTCCCGGCTCGTCGGTATCGCCGTCTGTCAGCGCGGCGCGTTCGGGGTCAGCCCCTCGCTGCTGGAGAACAAGTGTGACCTCATCCTGGACCACACTGCGGACCAGGCAGTGCAGCGCCGGACGGCGGCGGCGCTGCTGCACCGCGCACGCGAGGTCTACCAGGACTTCCCAGACTCCCCCATTCCGGTCATGTCCCATCCCCGCAGCAGGCACATCCTTGACGGCCTCGGCCTGCACCGCACCCGTGGATACGTCGAAATGATCACCACGCGAGCGGGCTTCCGGCACGCCTGCCAAGCCGTTTGCGACTCCTACCTCGACCGGAACCAGCAACAACGACAGGATGCCTGAAGATGCGTTATCTCATGGAAGACCCGCGCGAAGCCCGCCGCCTCAGCGAGAAGGTCACCCCGGACCGGTGGGTCGGCGACTGGATCGACGAACATCTCAAACCCGGGATGGACGTCCTCGACGCCGGCTGCGGACCGGGCACCATCGCCCGCACCGTCGCCGACCGTGGCATGGGCATCACCGTCACCGGCGCGGACATCGGCAGCCACCGGGTCGCCGAAGCCCGGCGCAACCTCGGCGACAAAGGCACTGCCGTCGAGGCCGACGTCCGGCATCTGCCGTTCCCCGACGACTCCTTCGATTTCAGCTACTGCCGCCTGATGCTGCAGTTCGTGCCGGATCTGGCGGCGGCGATCCACGAGCTCGCCCGGGTCACACGACCAGGCGGCAAGATCGTTCTGTACGAACTCGATGGTCAGCTCAACTGGAACCATCCGATCGACGACCGGCTCCAGACCCTGCTGTCCAAGGTCCTCGCAGGCACCGGCGAGCAGGGCTTCGACTGGCAGGTAGGACGCAAGCTCTATACAGCTGCCGTCCGCTGCGGGCTGCGCGACATCGACGTCGCGGTCGAGCCCTACCACCTGATCGCGGGCGCCATCGACCCGCGGCAGCGCAGCCAGTGGCAGCTGAAATTCGACATTGCGAAGCCCACAGCCACCGCCGCCCTGGGCAGCAGCGAGGCGGCCGAGGAGTTTTTCGCCCTGTTCATGGAGCACCTGGACCGTCCGGACACCCTCACTTACAGCGTCGCGTTCGCGGTTACCGCGTCGGTTCCGGCGGGAGAGGCGTCGTAGGCCGCGCGGAGTGATCGGCCGATGATCTGCGGACCCCGGCTGGACACGGGTCGGCGATGCCATAGGACTCTGTCGGGACGCGACCTGACCAGTGGCTTCTCTTGTTTCCACGCTCCATGTTCCCCACAGAGGGTTCCAATCTGCGCGTCACAGACGTTCGATCACCGCGTCAGCCGACACGTGTCTTCGGCAGATGTGCCGACATCGTCACGACGAGCGAATTCCCGCACGTCAAGCGGGTGTAGCACGGCCGGCCCATGATTGCGGCTCCTGCCTAGGACTCGAACCTGCGGCCAGCGGCCTTACCCCTTGAGCTGAATCACCGCCTCGATGACCAGCTCACCCCCATGGGCCAGCGGCTCTCCGCGTTCCCATGTATCGCGCCGACAAGGGGGAGCCCGGACCCGGCAGCGCCCGCCCGCACCCCCTCCGGCGTGCACAGCGCCTGTGCACGGCGTTCAACGTCTTGATGCACTGCCCATCCGGACGCGAAGCTCTGGAGCACTCGACGGTGTCCCGGTCGATCAGGCGGATGGAGGATGCCGGCCTGCTCACCCGTGAGCCGTCCTCCAACGACCGCAGGGCCATGATCGTCTCCCTCTCCGAGAAGGGAGAAGCGATGCGCCAGCCAGCCACCGATGTGTGGATGACCCTTGAGCAGATCGCCGTGGAAGCGATCCAGAAGACCGGGCAGGAAGGCTTCATGACCGCGGCGGCAGAGCTGGAGCGCGCCTACACAGCCGCCCGCCGCACCTGAGCCGAACTGCCGGGGGCGAGCCCGTCTCGCTGGAGCTGCCCGCTCTCCAAAGCACCAAGGGGACGCGCCGGCTCGGCCGCCCTCACCAGGGAAACCGGCTGGGAGAAGAGCCGCTTGTCCCACCACCTCAGCCGCACGGAACGGCGTGGACTGCTGCGCCGCCGAGACGGCGCAGAGGGCAGCAGATATTCCGACGTCATGCGACCGAAGTGGTCCGCGAACTGCAGACCCTCCTCGCCACCTGGGCCGGCGCCTGCCCCACCTGCCACCGCGACATACCAACCCACATACCAACCGGGCCAAGCCCTACGAGAGACCGCACACGCACCGGAGGAGGACGCCGGTACCTGGACGCCCGGTCGGGCCTGACTTTAGAGTGCGGCAGGTAAGCGCTTTCTGTCCTGACCATGCCAGCGCATCGGAAAGGTAGTGCCGCGTGCCGCACAACGACTCGCACAACGAGCCGCACAGACCGTCCCACAACGAGCCGCACAGCCAGCCACAGCACGGACAGCCGCAGTCGTGGACCCGCAAGTCGTTCCTCCGGGGCATGGCGGCCGCCGGAGTGGCCCCCTTGCTCCCCGGCGTGCTTCCCGCGGCCGCCCATGCCGCACCCTCCTCGGACCGGTCCGGCTTCCCCCTGGTGCGCGGCGGTGTCGCCGTCGATCTGTTCGTGGACCCGGCGGACGACCCCGCCGTCGTCCGCACGGCCGGTGACCTGCAGACGGACGTGGAACGGGTCAGCGGGGCGAAGCCACGGCTGCTGCACACCGTGCCGAAGAAGGCCGAGCACGTGGTCCTCATGGGCACCATCGGTGCGAGCCCGGTCATCGACCGGCTCATCAAGGAGAGACGCCTGGACATCTCCCGAGTGAAGGGCCGCTGGGAGGCGTCGGTGACCCAGGTCGTGGAACGCCCGCTGCCGGGGGTGAAACGCGCCCTGGTGATCGCGGGGAGCGACCGGCGCGGCACCGTCTACGGCATCTACGACACCTCGGAACGGATCGGCGTCTCGCCCTGGTACTGGTGGGCCGACGTGCCCGTCGAGCACCGCGACACCGTGACGGTCCCGGCAGGCCCTCTCAAGCGGTACGAGCCGTCCGTCCGTTACCGGGGCATCTTCATCAACGACGAGCAGAACCTGACCACTTGGTCCCACCGCACGCAGGAGCCGGACAAGAACATCGGCCCCGAGACGTACAAGCGCGTCTTCGAGTTACTCCTCCGCCTCAAGGCCAACTATCTGTGGCCGGCCATGCACCCCTACTCCGACTTCTTCAACAAGCACCGCGAGAACCCCGAGCTGGCCGACCGCTACGGCATCGTGGTCGGCTCCAGCCACCCGGAGGCCGTGCTGCGCAACGGCGTACACGAGTGGGAATCCTGGGCGGAGGAGCACCGGGGCGCCGACGGGAGCCTGCCGGTGTACGACTACACGGTGAACCCCGGCGTCATCTCCGACTACTGGCGGGCCCGGGCACGGCAGAACGCCGCGTACGAGAGCAGTTGGACGCTCGGCATGCGCGGTCTGCACGACAGTGCGCTGGAGACCCGCCACGCCACCACGATTCCGGAGAAGGTCGTGGTGATGAACGACATCATCGCGGACCAGCGCCGGATCCTGGCCGAGGAGGTCGGCGCCGAGGTCAGGCCGCAGATCTTCATCCCGTACAAGGAGGTCCTGGAGCTGTACAACGCGGGGGTCCAGGTCCCCGACGACGTCACGTTGATCTGGCCGGACGACAACCACGGCAACATGCGGCAGCTGCCAGACGAGGCGGAGCGGCGGCGCCCGGGCGGCAACGGGATCTACTACCACCTCTCCTACTGGGGCCGCCCCAGGAGCTATCTCTGGCTGGACACCACGCAGTTGAGCAAGGTGTGGCAAGAACTGCGCCGGGTCTACGACCATCGGGCCGACCGGATGTGGATCTTCAACGTCGGCGACATCAAGTCGATCGAGAACGGGCTGTCGTTCTGCCTGGACATGGCCTGGGACGTGGACCGCTGGGGGCCCGACAACGTCGAGGAGTTCCTGGTCGAGTGGGCCGGGCGGCAGTTCGGGCGGCGCCACGGCAGGGAGATCGCCGCGATCCGTACGGAGTACTACCGCCTCGCGGCGGAGCGGCGTCCGGAGTTCATCGACCGGGGCATCTTCTCGACGGTCCAGCACGGCGATGAGGCGGGCCGGCGGACAGCCGCGTACGAGAGCCTGCTGGAGCGGACCCGGGCGCTCGGCGCCAAGCTGCCCGATGCCTACCGGGACGCCTTCTACGAGCTGGTCGAATACCCCGTCCACGGCGCGTACTTGATGAACCTGAAGTTCTACTGGGCAGACCGCAACGCGCTCGCCGTCCGGCAGGGCCGGGGAGCCGGCACCAACCGCTTCGCGGACCTGGCCGAGGCCGCCCACGCCGAGGAACAGGCGATCACCAAGCGCTACAACACCGAGATCGCCGACGGCAAATGGGACGGCATCGTCAACCCGTATCCCTCGCAGATACCGAAGGCGCCGGGCCGCCCCACCGTGTCCAGGGTCGCGGCGCAGGAAACGTCGGGGCTGGGAGTGGCGGCCGAGGGAAACGACACCGGGGCCGACCGGCCGCTCTCCTTCTCCTCCTACACCCGGGACCGGCGCTTCGCCGACGTGTTCAACACCGGTTTCGTGCCGTTCGACTGGAGCGCGGCGGTGAGCAGTCCATGGATTCGGCTGAGCGCGTCGGGCGGCACGGTCACCGACCAGACGCGGGTGTGGGTGGAGATCGACTGGGCGCGGGTCCCCGAGGGCTCGCACGAGGCGACGGTGACCTTCACCGGTGCCGGCCGGAGCATCGACGTACCGCTGCGGGTGCGGGCCGACGGGGAGCGGGCGCGCGAGCGGGCTCGTGGATACGTCGAGTCGCACGGATACGTCTCGATCGTCGCCGCCCACTTCGACAGCAGGGTGGGGCGCGGCGGCGCGCGCTGGCAGACCGTGCGGGGGCTCGGCCGGCACTCGGCCGCGGTGGAGACGGTGCCGTCGACCGCGGCCCCGGTCACCGCGGATCACGCCACGCGGGCACCGGAGTTGCGGTACCGGGTGCGGTTCGACGGGACCGGCACGTTCCCGGTGACCGTCTTCCGTCTTCCGTCCCTTGACGAGCGAGGACACCGCCGGGTGGCCGTCGGCCTCGACGACGGCCCGGTGACCGTGCTGTCGGGCCAGGCCGTCGCCACCGGCAACCGGGGCGACGCCTGGGCCCGCAACGTGGAGGAGGGCATCGAGAAACTGACCGCAACGGTGACCGTCACCGAGCCCGGTGAGCACGTCCTGCGCGTATTCATGGCCGACGCCGCGATCACCGTAGACCAGATCGTCGTCAACACCGGTGGCCTGCCCGACAGTTACCTCGCACCGCCGGAGAGCTACCACCGCTTCCATAACCCCGATCCTGGTTCCGGTCCGGCCCTTCGTCGTCAGCACCTGCCTGGGCCCGGGAAGCAGGGCCAGGATTAGGCGCTCCGGCGGAAGGTCGGCCGTGTTGCTCGGAGGCGGTGTAGGGGTAGGAGGCGGCCTCGTCGGGGCCCAGACCGAGGTGGATCCGGTTCGGGGCGAGGGCCTGGAGCAGGCCGTACTGCTCGGCGACGGTCAGTGGGGGGGGTGGTTGGGCAGCATCACTCCGCCCGCCCCGAGCCGCAGCCGCGTGGTGTGGGCGGTCAGCCGGGCCAGCAGGACGGCGGGGCTGGAGGAGGAGACGCCGGGCATGGAGTGGTGCTCGGTCACCCAGTAGCGGGTGAAGCCGCGCTTCTCGGCGAGTTCAGCCAGGGCGATGCTGCCGGACAGTGCGTCGGCGGCGCTGATGCCGCGGCCGGCCAGGGCGGTGTCGAGGTCGTTGAGCAGTCCGTTCGTGTAGCTGACCAGTTGGGGAATGCCGTCGCGGCGGACCTGGGAGATCCAGTTGTCGAGGCGTTTGGTGTTCTGCGAGGCGAAGACGTCGGCGAAGGTGCCGATGCGTTCGTGCACAGTCTTCAGCTCCGGGCAGCGCCCGTGCAGGCTCTTGAGGAAGACGCGTTGATCGTCGTCGAGACGTTCCGGACGGGTCATCAGCAGTCGGGAGACCTCGAAGGGGCTGCGCTCCAGAGCGGGCAGGGGAAGACCCAGGTCCAGGACCTCTTGATGATCGGTCGCGTAGAGGCGGACCGTTCCCTCGCTGCCCGAGAAGCCCTGCCCGGCGATCTCGCGGTGCAGGGCGGCGATGTTGTGCTGCCCCTCGGCCCAGCGGCGATGCAGGAAGCTCTGGTACGGGGCGATAATGCCGGTGCGCTTGGGCCAGGTCGGCGCGGCCTGCTGCCAGGTCGGCGCGCGAGCGTAGCGTCGCACCGCGTTGCGGTCCAGCTCGAGATGGCGGGCGATGGCGCGTAGCGCCATCCCCTGTTCCAGCAGTTCGTGCACCGCGATGTGGAGGCGGCGCGCGTGGGCGGCGCTCAGCCCGCCCGGTACGGGGGTCGCCGGTGTGCCGGTGGCGGGTTCGGGCAGGCAGGGGCGGTGGGCCGCGACCACCTCGTAGACCTTGCGGCCGAGCCCCTGCCACAGGGTGGAAGCGGTCGGAGACCTGGACGGCGTCGGGAGCGCCGGCGGTGATGGCGTTGCGGTAGGTCTGGGAGCCATCGCGACAGACCACCTCGATGCCCGGATGCGCGCGCAGCCAGGCGGTCAGGGGCTCGGCGTCCCGGGTGTCCCACACGTCGAGTGTGGGTTACGGCCCGAGAGGCCGCGCTGATTTTCGTCACTGACTGTAGTGATGCTCGCGGCCAAATAACTCCCCATCAGGTGGCCGTGGGTGGGGAAAACCAACTGGCCACCGACACGGGTTCACTTCTGCGGAGGCGGTGACTTCTTGCGTGACCGCAGGTACACCGCCACGGCGATCACGATCAGCAGGTTCCCCACGATCCACTGCCCACCACCGTCGGTGAGCGTGTGCGGCAGGTCGGTGTACCTGAACATGCAGTAGAGGCTGGTGCCTCCGAGGGCCCACAGGAGCAGCGCCGCGGGCGCGTTCCGCCCGATCAGGTAGCGGAGGACCAGGATCACGCCGATCCCCATCAGCGCAAGGCCGTTGGTGTGGGCTGTCGCGCCCTCCAGGAATCTCGTCATGAAGACACCGACGCCAGTGACCAGCACCCCGGCGAAGAGCATGAACTTCATGTCACCACATCTCTTCTGAGTGGAGAAGGATCGATGCGGACCGAACGCTAACCCCCGCGACTCGGGACCCGTCCCGGCGGCATGATCACGGCTTGAGCATGCCGGGACCCCTCCCGGTCGTTCCGCAACAGGCCACCCAGGGCGACACCCCGCCGGACCGGACGACTTCGACGCCTGGGTCACCCGCGCCGTCTTCAACCCCACCCGCCCGCTCTTCCCCGAAGCCCGCTACCTGCTCGCCGAGGAGCCCGAACTCCACGGCACCGCGCTTCGTCGGCTGGTGGGAGGCATCACCGCATACCGCCTGCCACAACGATGCGTGGTCCGACAACCTCTTCGGCGTCCCGGAGACCACCGGCACATCCGCACCCGTCACCGCGATCGACTGGTCCATGGCCGGGCACGTCCCCTACGGCAGCGACATGGGCAACCTCGCCCTGAACCTGCTCCGCCCGGCGGCAGACTTACCCGGGCTGGACGCCGCCGCGTTCGACGGATACGTACCCGGGCTGCGCGAGTCCGGCATCCGCGTCGAACGCCGCCTGGTGCGATTGGGCATGGTGCTGAACGCAGCAAAGGAGGCTGACTCGTCCCGGACATGGTCGCCCGAGTCACCGACACCAGCATCTACAGGGACCCGGCCACCGACACCACCCGCCGCCTCTTCACCGAACGAGCCGCCGTCCTGCACCATCTCGCCGCCTGGGCCGACGAGGCCCGCGCTCTCGCCAACGCCCACATCATAGGAGGGGTTCCGGAAGATCTTGTGTTGAGGCCGTCCGCCGTGGGGACAGCTTCCCTCAACACGAGCTACACCCACCCGAGATCACCCAACGTGACAGCGTCCGCTCAGAATCGGGGGCCCGGAGCCGCGTCAGAGCCTCGGCGTACTCATCACCCGCGCTATCGAAGTCACCGTCCCTGAATGGGAAGCACGGCCTCCACGGTCACCCGCCCACCGGAAAACCGCAGCTCACACCCGTTCCCATCTGTCTGGTCCCCCGCCAAGGGCTCGAACCTGCGACCAACACCCGCTCGAGGGCCGGCGCTCGGCCCCCGAGCCACGGACCCACGCGCCACGACGGACCGCACGCCGCCCCGGACCGACAGTCCGGGGCGGATGCACCACCGCCCCACCACCGGCCCCGGACGCCCCGCAGCAGGCCCGTCGGCTACGGATTCCGCGGCCGGACAGCACCCCATCCCGCTGACGACCCGTCAGGCAGATGCAGCACCGATCCAGCAGCGGTACGGATAACCAGAGATGACAACAGGTGACGACGTATCAGATGATCCAGCACGGATCCAGCACAGGGAACGGCAACGGGGCCAGCCCTCGAAAGGACTGACCCCACCTGACCTGCATGTTTGTCAGATCGAAAATTCGATGCCAAGGCAGCCGTCAAACATTGAAGCGGAACTCCACAACGTCATCGCCATCCATCGAAGCGGTCTTCGACAGACGCACGGCGACCGTCACTTGCACTGAATCTCCGGTTTCGCAGGGGTACAGCTCGATCAGGCCTTGGTCGCGGCTCATCCCGGGACCCGAGCCTGCAGTCAATGCCCTACTTCTTGAGCTAAACCACCGCCCGACGGAGCCATGCACGGCGACCCGCGTGCACCACGCATGAGCAGCGCCAGCCGACTCCGCCCTCCACCTCACTGAGGTTGCCCGCCTGACCAGCCAGCCAGCCCCAGACCATAGCCCCTCGCCTCTTCGCCCCGCCCCAAAACCAGCCACCTACGGCGCACAACGGCTGCCTACCGCTCCTCGCCCTCAGTCATGGGGACACATACGACGGGGCGCACCCCCGACACCACCCCTCCGACCTGCACAGACACCAACGAGAGCGTTCAAGACCTCGATGCGTTGTCCACCTGGTCCGGGAGCCCTCGCAGCCAAGGGGACATTTACTGGAGGGCAAAGAGGACGCTTCCCACGACCCCACTTGAGCGGATGGGAGCAGCTCGCCCCCTTGACCAGAAAAAGCCGGGAGCACCAGGCCCCGGCGGTGGGAGCAACCGGACCTCAACCGGATCGGGCGACCTGCGGTCAACCACCGATTGACGCCGTCCGCGTCGCTTGGGAGCGATGGGAGCACGGGGAGCGGACGAGGGCTCCCAATCCGCGCCCGGACACACAACAGGGGCCACCCGAAGATGGCCCCTGAACTGCGACAACGCGGAATTCCGCTGTCGGGACGACAGGATTTGAACCTGCGACCCCTTGACCCCCAGTTGGGTGGTCCGTGAGCGGCGTGCGACGGGTCGTTCTTCGAGGTCAGTGTCCAGCGTACTCGGCCGAGTAAAGGAGTCTGTGTACTCAGGCCTCCGCCGGACCGCCTCGTCGCCTCACGCACCGCCTTCCGCTCGTCGAGGGGAACCGCAACGAACTCTGACGTTTCCATCGTCTCGCTTCGGCCAAGAGCCAGCAAGCCGGAACATGTATGCGGTCCTTGCGCTCTGAGGCGACTCTGGCCCACGTGCCGTCGATACCCACCTGACGGTGCGAATCGCTGAAAGGAACATATACGTCGAGCGCCCTGGCCTCCCAGCGCCGTGTGCCCTCGACGCCACTCCGCGGTGAAGCGGTCCTGGATTGGTGGATTCTCTACGCCTTGGCTCCAGCCCCGAGTTAGGGCTGCTGGGCGTAGTAGTCGGCTTCGTGTTCGGCGGGCGGATATCGGTTCGCGGGACGCCATCCGTTCAAGATGCGGCCCGACTATCGGGATCCTCGATCTACCGCGACTCCTATGGAGCCAGCGCCGGGATTCGACCACCCATGCCCAATTGGGCATGCGTGCGACCTTGTGTGCGCCCTGCCCACGCCACGTAGCTTCCGGAATTGACGTGTACAGATCGCGCGAGCGGCAGGGGGCGCATTGAAACCGGCAAGGAAGACGACCGAAGAGGTCTTACAGGATCTCGTGCAGCTGTCGAACGTAGCTGTTCACTCCAATTCGATGCTGGCCAGCAGCGTAGAGAGGGCAGCGGCGAAGGACGACAAGAAGCGGGAGAGGAAGGGCGACTGGCTGCGCCGGAAGGGCGACTTGAGGGCCCTGCCGAGCGCGCAGGCCGGGCAGTCGCTGCAGCTGACCCCGTGGCACGTGCTGCACGATCTCGCCCAGGCCATGGCCCTGTCTCGCCAAGGAGCGGGCCGCGGCCTGGCGGAACACTGGGGAAGCCTCAAGTACAGCCAAGCGCTGGATCCGGTCTCGGGCACCTTCCTGCAGTTGTCGGAGGAAGGTAAGGGTACGGCCCGAGACTACAAACGCCTCCAGTCCCGGGAGCTGGGCCAGGGATTCGCCCTGGCCGTGGCCAAGCACACCCTCGGCCGACGGTACCCGGACCATGTCGTGTCGATCGTCGGCGCCGACAGCGTCATACGTGCCGGGTGGCCCAAAGGACCGTCAGGCTTCCAGTACCGCCCCGACTTCTTCGCCGAGGTCTGGAAGCCGGGCGAGCCGTCCCGGGTCTTCCTGATAGCGAGCAAGGGTAACCACAGCGGAGCCAAGCGGTCCTATGACCAGCTCGCCTCGGCCTCGGCTCATGTGGAGGCCATGCACGTCGGAACGTGGAACGAGACGCCGTGCTTCGTCTTCGGCACGGAGTTGCCGATGGAAGGTCCCGTCACGGTCCATGCCCTCCACGCCGACGGAACCGGCGGCGTACTGCTCGGCACCTCGAAGCACCCCCTGCGGAACCTGGACGGCGTCGCCGAGAACGAGAACATCATGCCGGGGATCCTGCCTCCCGCCGAAGGAGACGAAGTCCCCTCTCCCGAACCTGGCTTCCACGTCGGACCGCAGTACGAGGCGTGGTTCCAGCACGTCCTGGCGCGGACCGCGACAGCCGGAGTGACGGCCTTCGCCGGTGACGGCGACACCACCGCCCAGTACCTGACCACGCGCCAAGGAAGCCAGCGCTTCACGACCGGCTTCGCGCACGCGGCCGCCGGCAGTGTCCAGGACGCGGAGTATGAGCTGCTCGGCATCCCCTTCGTCGGCACAGATCACGTGTTCCGGCTCAACAACAAGCGTGTCGAGGCATTCTCCGGCGTCGCGGCCGATCTCTTCCAACTGCTCTCGCCGAGGGACGACGACGGGCGGCGGACCCCGGGAAAGGTCGAGCAGCACCGCAGCACCGTCCATTCCCTCCGCGGATCGTGGCCCGACCGGACCTGGGACCCGAAGTGGGGCGGTCCCGTCTCGGTGCACGAGGACGGCACCATCCTGGCGATGCGCTTGCTACGGCTTTGAGAGCCGGTCGGCGAGGCAACAAGCCTGACGCCAGCGTGCTGCCTCGTCGGGCTCGTCGGCCGCAGACGGGTGGATGCACCTCCCTCGACGGAACGGACTGAACCCGACCCCCAACGCCATGGGATCAACTCCGAGAGCCGCTCCCATGGCGTCTTCATCGATGCCGTTCACCCAGTCGCCGTAGCCACTCACGGTCCCTGTCCTCGTAGACGTTGTCCCCGAGCGAAAGAACAGCCCCGCGACACAGTCGAGGAGCTCGTACAGCTCCAAAGTCATGGCCGTCTGATCGCATCACGCGAGGCGACAGCGGTCCTCACTGCACTGGGCGAAGGAGCGGTCTCGCTCGCCTGGGCCGACATCTCATCAGACGAGCGCCACAGGGAGGTCATGTTCTGTCGACCGCGTAAGAAGACGGATCCTCCGACGGAGCTGTACCACCTGGACTCGGCACACGGTTGCGTACCTGACACCTCCTGGATCATTGCGGTCACAGTCGCACCATGCGCTCGGCCAAAGCACTCACCGCTCTGAGAAGTAACGCCGGGGCCTGGCCGAGATCAAGAGCGTGCTGGTGCAGCACAATCCCGGAGCGGCGCACCACGTGGCCGGGGTGTGGTGCATTGCCCTTCGCGTACACAAGGTGCCCGTTATTCAGCCCGAGGGAGGTGCAATACGCCAGCATCTGGTAGAGATCGGCGTCGGGGTAGCCGTGCGGCTTGCCCGCCTTGTACTTGGCGTCAGCCACAGCCAGCGGAGCTCCCGATTCCTCGTACCAGACGAGGTCCGGTCGCATCCGGATGGCGTCGTCTTCATCCAGGTAGACGTTCCTGGCCTGAAGCGTGCCGTGCCCGCCGTGCAGGGTCAGGGCCTCACGGAGCGCGACGCAGACGAAGTCCTCGAAGACCTTGTTCATGTCGAAGAGGAAGCCGTTCATCCGCAGCTCGCCCGGCAGATGCTCGGCCGACGCCCCGTCCAGTACGAGGCCTGCCAGATGGAGGGCGTGGTGATACCGGGCGTTGAGACGGTTCGGCTGCCATCCGGGGACCGCCTGCCCCCGCACGAGTGGGGTGACGTCCGCGAGCCTGGCCCGCTGGTGCATCAGGCGCGTGCGTACGGCTCGGGGCACGCCGGGCAGGCGCAACAGTCGTTCCACCGCGGCGCGCAGAATGCGGTTCTCGGCGATGTCCGTGGTGAACTCGTCGTAGGCGACTTCGACGGGCAGCGGGGCACCGAATCGGCGCCGGATCTGCTCCGCCTCGCGGATCCGGCCTCGTACGACGAATGCGGTCTGCTCGGTGGGCCGGTAGCCCTGCAGGAGCCCTTGCCGCAGCGCACGGTCCGTCTGCCGCTCAACGGCGTGGGCGAGAGCGGGCAGCAGTTCGTCGTGCTCGGCGACATCCACCTCTCCGTCCCGCCACCCGCGTGGGTCGAGGCTGTAGCCAAGGAGGAAGAACAGGCGCCCTATGGGTATTTTGGGCGTGATCCGCAGCCTGACGGTCTCGCCTCCTGGGACGTCGAGCGCTACGGCCCCGACCTTGCTTCCCGCCCGCAGCCGCCACAGCCCCGGCTCGTACGGGTCCGGTGCGGCGTCCACGATCTTCGAGGCGGCCAGGGCCCGCCCTGCTGCGTCCGGCAGGGACACAGCTCTCGCCGGGGCGTGTTCGACGACGTGAACGACGGTCACGGCGTGCCGGTGCCTTCCGCGACTGCATCCGTTTCCGCGGCCCTGCGCGCGGCCACGGCCTCCCTCAGCGCCGCCAGCCCGTACCGCTTCTCGATGTCCACGCCTTCCCCGTAGTGGTATTCCTCCAGCAGCGGCAGGATCTTCGTCCGCCATGTGCGTTCCAGCCCGCCCTCCCGGTAGACGCCGGGCTTCATCAGATACGACGGCCCGATCCGGAAGTCGGCGTCGTCGATACGGGCGTTGAGGGCGTCGAGCAGCCGGGCCGGTTCGGCGTCCTTCCCCTCGTCCTCCAGCCAGCGCCGCAGCAGTCCGCTGGTCGGCTCGGTCCTCGGCGAGAGTTCCACGAAGGCGAACCGCCGTCGCATCGCTGCGTCCACCAGTGCGATGGACCGGTCGGCGGTGTTCATCGTGCCGATGACGAACAGGTTCCGGGGCAGGGCGAAGTCCTCGCCCGAGTAGGTAAGCCGGACCGACTTCTTGCGGTACTCCAACAGGAAGTACAACTCACCGAAGACCTTGGCCAGATTGGCGCGGTTGATCTCGTCGATGATCAGAAAGTGCGGGATGTGCCGGTTGCCCTCCAGGTGGGCGAGGTCGGCCAGTTCACGCAGCGGGCCGGGGGTCAGCCGGAACGCGACCTCGTGTGTGTCCGGGTCTTCTCGGGGCCGGAACCCTTCGAAAAAGTCCTCGTAGGCGTAACTGGGGTGGAACTGGATGAGCTTGACCTGCTCCGGGCCACCGCCGAGGAATTCGGCGAGCTCCTGCGCGAGGTAGGTCTTGCCGGTTCCGGGCGGCCCGTAGAAGATCAGCTGACGTTCGTCCCAGAGCAGGTCGCGTACCTCGCGCAGCCATTCGACGCTGTGGACGTTGAGCTTCTCGCGCAGCGCCTCGTCGGGCTGGGGGAAGTCCAGTTCTCGGCGGGCGGCAATGGCCTGAATCGTGACGCCGGAGGTGTCGGCGGGTTCCACGGCCGCCTTCGCCAGTTCGTCGTCGGAGACCCAGAGCCCGTCGAGGATGCCCTTGACCGCCGTCAAGTCGACCAGGTCATGTCCGGCATTCAGCTTCTGCTGGAGCTCCTCCGGGAGCTTGTCGTACGGGTAGCCCTCACCCCACTCAACCGGGCGCCGCAGAACGCTCCGCCCGTCTTCTGACGTGACCTGCTCGGCGTTCCCGGTGATCTCACCCACATACAGCTTGCCGCCGGGGAACACGCAGACGGTGTCGCCCGGTCTCATCCGGGAGAGGAACGCGTGGAACTCGTCGACGAACCGGGCCTTCTGGCTGTAGGCGACGGCCGATTCGTAGTCCTCGTCCACGATGGCGCGCAACTGTTCCTTGCTGATGCCCGGGGTCACCCCCGGCCTCAGCCGGTCCGCGGCGAGCGTCACACGACCCTCTGTCAGCCACACCTGGTCGGTCGCATCGAAGCCGGTGACGTTGGGGTCGCGGACCAGCCAGGCGCGGCTGGGGCCCGCCGATGCCTGTTCCAGGAAGTCTGCGAGCGGCCGGCCGTCGGTTGTCTTCCACTCCAGCCAGCCGTTGGCGCTACGGCCGAGGAGGATCTCCGCCGCGGCGGACGGTGAGTTGCACTCGACGTCACTGACCACCTCGAGCCACCCGGGCCAGGTCGTCGTCTCCTTGATCGTGCCGTCTTCCCGCAGTTGCTCCCGCAGCCGGTGGGACGACGGCATCCGCAAGGGGAAGGAGGGTACGACCTCGGGGCGGGCCGGAGAACCGGCCAGGACCACCATCTTCTGGCTGCCGTTGGTCCCCTTCTCCGTGAGCAGCCGCCCACGCGCCAACGGCCCGCCGTGCGGCAGGCGCAGCAGGAACTCCGGGTACTCGTCGGTCATTCGTTTCCCCAGTTGCTTGGGTCGGTGTCAAGAACTTACGCGAGACGAGGTCCTGGCCGCCCTCAGGAAGCAACCGGACGGTCCTCGGGCGCAACTGCGCAAGCCGGCCTCTGGTCCGGGCAGCGCCAAGTCCCAGCCTCGGACACGGCTTAGGGCATTCTCCGGGCGGTGCGTGCCGGGATCACAGCCGTAGGAGCATTTCCGGCCAGCGATCGGAGCCCGGATTGCCCTCCCAAGCATGCTGCGCCCATGATCTGTTCAAATGGGGATCGGTCATGAGGGGGAACGGTGAGAAGCGGAACGACGGCGGCGACGAAGAAGTCACACGCGGAGGCGCTGCCCGCGGCACTGGGCATGTCCGTATCGGAGCTCGTACATGCGGTGGGCGGCTTCGAGTGTGACCCGGCCGAGATGGTTCGGGCCTCGGTACGGACAGCCGAGCGTGCGTTCTCCGAACTCGACACGTGCGACGACGTGATCGACAAGGCCTCGGAGGCCGGAGGGAAGGTTGCGGACCGCCTGCGTGTACTCCTCTCGGCGGAGTCCGCGGCGGACATCCCCGCCGAGTTGGAGGAGCTGGAGACCGTCGCTGCCCGGGTGCGCAGCACAGATGAAACCCGTCGGCTGCTGAACCGTGTGCTGGGCAGGGAGGACCGGGATGCGTTCACACCTGCTGCTGTCGTCCGCCTCACCGCTGCCGATCTCCCCAAGCTCCCGTCCGCCTACGCCGAGCCCGACGACTTTTCGGACTTGCTCGCTGTGGCCGGCCGCGAAGAGCAACTGAGGCCCCAGCTGAAACTGGTGCACGCGGAACGGATCGCTCGCGTGGCCTCACACCTGGTGAACGTAGTGGAACAGGTCGCCGCGGTCGGCTTCGCGGACAAGCGATTCGCCAGTGAGTCACTTCGCGAAGCACGGCGCTCGTACGAGTTGTGGCAGCGGTGCCTGGCCGAGGGCCGACGGGACCTGAGCTAGGAGTACCGACAGATCAAGAACCTTCCGTCCCGGCGTGGACAGACGCTGAACCGGATAGCACGCCGGAAAAGAGCAACGGTGAGCAATGTGGCTCACGCAGTTCCGGTGATCTTGAATGCAGCCCAGAACAGCGGGTTCTCGGCGACCTGTTGCTCCAGGTAGCCTCGCCAGTCCGGAAGTGCCGAACCGATGGCCGATACGGGAGACCTGGTCTTCTACGGCAACCCCGACGGCGGCATCCACCACGTCGGCCTCTACACCGGAGGCGGACAGATGATCGATGCGCCCCGCCCCGGAAAGCCCATCAGGATCGAGCCGTACCGGTACCGAGGAGACGACTACGCGGGCGCCACCAGGCCCTCCTGACACGTCGCTGTAGGTGGCTGTGACGTTGTTCAGCGGCCCGCCAAGACGCCTTGTAGCGGCCCCAGTTGATGAAAATCCTGTATCTCTTGGAGGTCTTCAAAATAGGCCCCAGGGATTGGCCTGCGCCGGAACCGCTTGAGCGGGTGCTCTGACCTCTATATCCCAAGCTCGGCGTACCTGAGTCTCGGGTCGCAGGGGTACCGTAAGAACGCTGTCGCCGATCCTGCTGGCTTATTGCGCAGTGGCCTCGACGGTGTCCTCCGACTTGCGGTTCAGCTTCGACTTGAGGTCGTTGAACCTCTTCTTGACGTGCGGCGTGGCCTTCGCGGCAACGATGCCCGCCGCGTCTACGGCTGCGACCACCTTGATCACGTTCTCAAGACGCGCTGCGGAAACTCGGCGTCCCGGCCGAGAAGGGCCGCACCTCGGCCGTCCGCCAGCTCGTCCGGTCGCGAGTAGCAGCGGTACAGCGGCTAACGGCGAGATTGATCTTGGTCAGCCAGCACAGCGATCGGCGGTCGTGGGGCAGTTCAGGCAAGCCCGCTGGACGGGCTCGTGGCGTGGCTGCGGTCACCGCGTGCCGGTGGAATTCCTGACTGACGAGCAGGCCGCTATCTGGACCTCTCGCGTTCTTTTGCCGTGCTGAGCTGGGGCTCTTTGTCCCTGACTGCGTCAGGGACATGCCGTTTCAGCCCCGGACCGCCGTATCGACGTGGCGTTCGCGACGCCGGGCGGCGAGGTCCTCGGCTGCGGCATCCCCACTGACCTCCCGGAGGCAGGGCCGCCGGCGACCATCTGCCGGTGCCGGCGGCCCTGCGGCTCCCGGCCGCGGGATAGCGGCCTACGGGCGCTGCTTCACCCGGTCGACGATCCCCCAGTCCACTACGTGCGACAGCTGGATGTACTTCTTCTTCCCGGAAGCCGAGATCCGCTCGTCGCGGAAGCCCAGGAATTCATACGACGCCGGGTCGAAGATCAGGTACTTGCCTTCGTAGGACCCGCGCTCGGTATGGGCGATCCCCACTCCGGTCCGCCCGGCGGAGTCCTTCACTCCCGGGATCGTCTTGACGCCGGGCACAAGGGCCAGCGCCTCGTACGCCGCGGGGCGCAATCCCTTGGGAAGCACCGGGTTCTTCAGGAGCTCGCCGAGCAGCCAGTAGGCCTCGAACCGATCGAGCTTGTCGAGATCGCTGATCGACCAGTCGTCGGACCCGCCGCGGGAGCCGAGGGAGATGATGGCCGAGATGAGCTTCTCCGGGTCTTGGGGCAGCTTCTTCAGCTCGCTCCACTTCCGGGGTGGCCACACCCCGCCGCCCTTCCCCGCGGGCTCCTCCCACATCTCGCGGCCCAGTTCCATGGACAAGGAGGGCTTGGAGACGTCCACCGAGTCCCACATCTCGTCGGTGTAGGTCTTGACCTTGCCGGTCTTCTGCTCCGTCTCCTTGATGATCCGCTTCGAGTAGATGAACTGGTCGTCGCGCGGCGCCACCGGCTCCTTCTCCTGCTCGCGCTCCCACGCCGCCGCCCCGATCAGCACCGTCGCGGCGGCGTTCTCCACCCGCGGGGTGCTCGTGCCCGGTGCGCCGCCCTCGCCGGAGCCGTCCGTGCCGATCAGCACCGCCGTCCCCGTAACCGCCGTGGCGACCACCGCGGCCGCCGCGAGGCGCAGTGCATGGCGGCGACTGGGGCCGGTGCCGGTGCGCTGGTCCGCGTGGGCCATCGCGTTGAGCAGCTGGTGCCGGGCCCGGTCCCGGGCCGGACCGGTGAGCGGGGCCGCGTCCGCGTCCCACTCCCTCAAGAGTTCGAGTTCGTCATTCATGGTCGGATACCTCTCGCAGTGCCGTCGGATTGGATCCGCCCAATGCTTCGCGCAGCTTGCTGCGAGCCCGGTGCAGCCGTGATCTGACCGTGCCCACAGGGATATCGAGGGCCTGGGCCGCCTCCCCGTAGCTGAGATCCCCCCAGGCCACCAGCAGCAGCACGTCCCGGTGCCGAGCGGGCAGCGCGGCCAGTGCCGCCGCCAGCTCGCGGCGTACGGCCCGCGCCACCACCCGGTCCGCGGCCCGGTCGGCCAGCGGCTCGTCGTGGTCGGCGAGGGCCGGGACCCGGGCCATGGCCTTAAACCGGCGGGCCTCAGCCCGCCGATGCCGGCCGACCAAGTTGGTCGCTATGCCAAACAGCCAGGGCCGGGCGTCGGCGCCCGCGCCGCGGGCCGGGTCGTAGCGATGCCGCTGTTGGAATGCGGTGGTGAAGGTCTCCGCCACGAGGTCATCGGCAACCTCGCCGCCGAGGCGGCGGGCCGCATAGCGGTGCACGGCGTCGGCGTGCCGGTCGAAGAGCGCGGCGAACGCCTCGGGCTCATCCCGGGACCGCGCGATCACTGAGGCGTCGCTCTCCGCATCGGCACGCGCGGTGCCGATGCCGACGCCTGGTCCGACGGCCATCGGGGCTCCTCTCGTCCAAGGGACGATGCTCGAATACTTGGGCTTTCACCTGTCCTTCGCCCATCGCGCCGAAGCGGTTCCCTCCCCCCCCTCGGCGACACCGTGGTCTGCGGCCACACCCACATGCCGTTCGTCCGCCTCGCCCACGGCCGGCTCGTGATCAACCCCGGCAGCATGGGCATGCCCTACGGACAGACCGGAGCGCACTGGGCCCTGCTGGGCCCGGGCGTCGAAACGAGCCGCCAGCCCCGCCGGGCACGGAATAAGCCAACAGGATCGTCGCCAGCCGCAAACGGCGGTGATCAGTCCTCGGCCCTGGCAGGGCGGGGCAGCTCCGGCGTGCTGGTCGCCTCGCGAGTGCGAGTCGACCGCCCTTCAGCTCGGCCCTTCATTCGGAGGGACAGGATCGATGTCCTCTCCGTTCCACTTCAGGACGATCGTCGACAGATGTGCGGCGGGTACGTCCATGAGTTCTCTGGGGGTCACGCGGATCTCCACGTCGTCCGCGCCGACGTCCATGATCGCGCACTTCACCTCGATCGTGACCTCGGGCAGTGTCATACGGGGCACCCGCGCCTCACGCAGGAGCGGTTCAGCCGCGTACTTACGGGCGACTTCCACGGAGGCGAGATCGCTGTGAGCCCTTCCGCGCACCAGGCCGACTCCGAGCCCTCCGACGAATTCCGACAGGCGGGTCATTCCGTGATCTTCTCCTGGATCATCGACTCCAGGATGCCGAGCACTTTCGCCATGCCTCCGGGCAGTTCCTCCTGAACGGCGCGGGCCTTGACCCCCATGGAATACGAGCGGGTGTCCTTGCTTCCTTCCTTGGTGTCGCGCTGATAGGCGAAGCTCGCCTTGATACGGGCCGACCCCCATCCCCAGGACGCCTGAGCGTCGGCGTCGACGCCCACCTTGATCTGCTCGTCCACCTGCCGGAACTGCACGGAGTCGATCTTCGCGAGGAAGTCGATGTTCACCTCGTCGATCCGCAGATACGGAATGGGCAGGATCGCCAGCAGCGGCACGGTCAGCGAGGCGGGTTTCTCCTCCACACCGTTGCCGTCCGCCGTGGCCACCTGCTTCTTGTAGCTGAAGGTCACGGTCGCGGGTTCGCCGGTCGTCGTGTCGCCCGGGGCCCCGCCGCCCGCTGGCGATTGGCGGAATCCAACCTGCTTGACGAAGTTCACCGTCGCCAGAGCGGACTGCACCTGTGCGTGTACGGCGGCCACCATCGGCCCCCCGATGAGACTTTCGAAATTCAGCGAGGACAGCTCGCTACCCGGATCAGGCATCGTTCCTCCTTGTTGTCGTTGAAAGGCCGTAGCGTCCCGTGCGCTGACGCGCGGAATACAGGCCGCCGTACCCCCTGAGGCTGCTCTGCCAAGTCAGTTGCTTCAGGAAGGCGTTCCGTGGAGGGCTGGCCCACGCCTGCGGAATGGGCTGCGTTGCCTCATCCCGCAGGCGTGGCTTGTTTGTTCAGACTGAGGTGGGTACGAAGACGCCCGGAGCGAACCAGCTCATGCTGATGTAGATGCCCTCACCTCGGTCGAGGGCGCGCAGCATCTCGTGCGTACCAGCGACGAACAGGCCGATCAGCAGGATCCACGGCTGTACGGGGCTGGGAATGCTGCCGCCGACGGAGACCACCAGTTCGTTGACCGTGTCCAATGCGTCGAGGATCTGCCGCAGTGTGGCGTGGTCAATCTGCAGGTGGAAGCCCCACCAGAATTCCCGCACCGTCACGCCGGGCGCACCGGCGCCGACCAGCGCCATGTCGATGCTGTTCGCCCCCGCGAAGAGGGGCGTCGGGGTAGTGAGGAGGGCGCCGTCTACCGCGCCGGCGTTCAGCGGGACCCGCTTGGCTAGTTCGAGGGACACCACGGGCCAGTTGTCGTGCTCTGTTGCAGTGGCCATGCTCATGTGCTCCTTTTTGGTTGGTCGGTTGACCGGTCAGGCCACCACTTCGTAGACGAGGGTGTAGCTGGCCCCGTCGGCGTTGAATTCCGCCGACTTCAGCCCGGTACCAGCCTGGGAGGCGTTGACGAAGTGCACGCCCAGCAGGTCGTCGGGGTCCAGCCACCAGCCGAGGTCCTTGTCCCAGACCTCGATACGCATCCGCGAGTCGGTGCCAAAGGGCGCGTCGAGGTTGATGTCCCAGGTCTGTCCGTTGTTCATGGGTCGGTAGGCCTCGCCGTAGCGGGTGCCGAAGACCTTGATGAGTACTTCGTCGTCCCCAGTCCAGTCCTCGGTGGCGTTGCAGGTGAGAGTCTGCAGTCGTGCGGTGGGCATAGTGGTGTCCCTTCGTGTGGTGGCCGGCCGGTGCTTCACCGGTTGGCTGGTGGGTGGGTCCTTGCGAGCCCCCTCGTCGGGGCAGAGCCTCGGTCCGAGAGGGACGTGTCATCCGGCGAGTCCTGGAGCATCAGGTGCAGGAAGGCTTTGCGTCCGAACCGCTGCACGACCTCCCGGAGCAGTCGCTCGTCCTCGCTGAGCGACTCGACCCGGGCCAGTTCCTGAGCCGCAGTCTGGAAATCAAGGAAGTCCGCGTTCACCGCATCGGAGTTCCGCAGGATGATGGCGGGATGAGTCATGGGAGATATGACGGCCTGACGACGTCAGGAGTGGTCACATCACTCCTGATCTCCGCAACAGAAGCGGCAACCAGGCCGAAGAGGATGGCTCCAAGCAGCCAACCAATGAACGGATTTCGAATCTTCCCTATCAGGAGCATCAATACAACGGCAACCAACAGGAAACCGAAAACCCCAATATAGGCAGTCGTACTCATTATTCCCCCGAGTTTTTCGTCGTTTGTCGAAGCAGGGTTCAGGCTCTGCGGACCGTCAGCGGACGATCGTGCTGCGTCCCGCCGCAAGGCCGGCGAACGCGATCAGCAGCCACACCGGCCCGACCACGCCCTGGAAGCCGGGGAGTCCGGTCGCCCCCGCGAAGATCGTCACCGCCACCACCGGCAGCAGGCTCAGCACGCCGATCCAGCGCGATACCGTGCGTTCGCGCAGAGCCATCCACGCGATCGCCCCGGCCGCCACGACCACACCCAGCCAGCCGATGTAGCCCCCGAAGTCATTGAGCATGAAGTACACGAATAGGCCGCCGTCGCCGAAGGACTTTTCATTCATCCCCGCCGGCAGATAGATGGCCAGCGCTCCCTTCCAGCCGTAGCCGTACGTCAGTCCGGCCGCCGAGGCCGTCAGCGCGCCGCTCACCACATGCGCCGCCGTACTGCCCGGCACCCGCGGCTCTACCTGCCGCCGCCAGGCCGCTGCCAGTACGAGCAGGAGGGCGACGGTGATGAACCCCGCCACCAGCCCCAGGTGGGCGGTACCCCGAGAGAGCTCGCCCAGGATGGACGCGTCGACGCGTTCTGTCTCCACGACGCCGCTCCGCGGATCGGCGACGAACGTAGCAACGACACCGAGCAGGCCTGCCGCGACCCCGTAGAGCGGCCACTTGGCCCGCCCGTTACCGCCGCCGGACCGGACCGCGCCGGCCATTGCTCCCGGATCCACTGCTGCCATGACCCTCAACTCCCTTGGGTGTGACCGATTGAGCAGCACTGTCCACGCGGCGGCGTCCCGGGCAACAGGGACACCGGTCCCTTTCGCCCGGGATATTCGTACGCCACGATGTCCCCATGGGCCGGGGGGACCGAAGAAGCCGACGGGACCGCGCGCTGCGCCGTGCCGCGTACGCCGTCGCGGGCGTCGGCGCCGCGAGCTGCGTTGCCACCGCGCCGGCGCACGCGGTGCTGTCCCGGCAGATCGAGCTCAGCGAGCTCTACTGGAGCGATCTGGTGCTGGGCACGGTGTGGCCACTGCTCGGCGCGGCGGTGGCCCGCGTCCAGCCGCGCAATCGGCTGGTCTGGCTGATGATGGCGCCCGCGCTGATCGGCCCGTACCACCTGCTCACCTACTACGCCGGCTATTCGCAGCTGGTCGCTGAACACTCCCTGCCCGGCTGGCAGTTCGGGGCCTGGCTGGGCTGCTGGGGGTTCGTGGGCTACTACTTCGCGCTCCCTCTGGTGCCGCTGTTCTTCCCGTACGGACGGCTGGGCACCCGCCCGCGCCGGGTGCTCGCGTGGACCGTCATCACCGTCGCCACGACCGGCACCCTCGCAGCGATGCTGCGTCCGAGCGGCACCGACCCGGTGCCCGCCCTGGCCAACCCGCTGGCGGTACGGGGCGCGGAGTGGCTGCACGCTGTCATGTACGTGTCCTCCGCTATATGCATGGCCGCCGGCACCGCCGCAGCCTGCTTCTTCATTGTGTTACGCACCCGTGCGGCGCGCGGCGTGGAGCGCTCCCAGCTGCAGTGGCTGCTGCTCGGTGGTCTGGTGATGACCCTCGCGTTCACCGGCGCGGGCTTCACCACCGGGCAACTTCCTCAGCTGCTGACCGACCTGCTGATGGTGGCCGGGCTGCTCGGCCCGCCGGCGGGTATCGCCGTGGCGATGCTGCGCCACCGCCTCTACGACGTCGAGGTGGTACTCGGCCGGGCCATCGTCTTCACCCTGCTGAGCGGACTGGTCCTCGGCGTCTATCTGGCCGTCGTCGCGGGCGCGGGCGCCCTCGCGCCCGGTTCACTCGGCGGCACGGCCGCGATCGCCGCGGCAGCGCTCCTTGCCGCAGCTGGCCGCGGGGCGGTCCAATCGGCCGTGGACCGGCTGCTGTTCGGACACCGCCACGATCCGTACGCGGTGATGGCCCGCGTCGGCCGCCACCTCGCCCCCGCCTCGGAACCGGCCGAGGCCATGCGACTCCTCGTCGACGAGCTCCGCCGCGCCCTGCGCCTGCCGTATGCGGCGTTCACCGGACCGGCCGTGACGGCGACCTCCGGCACACCCGTTCCCGGTGCGGGCTGGCGGACCGTGCCCTGTCTGGCGCTCGGTCGCTGTGTCGGTGAACTTCACCTGGGGCGGCGGCGTGCGGCCGAGCCCTGGACCGCGCAGCAGCGGGCCGCGGCCGAAGAGGTCGCGGCGCGGGCCGCGACCCTCGCATACGCGGCGGGGCTCGTCGAGGACGTGGCCCGCAGCCGGGCCCACATCGTCGCCGTCCGGGAGGAGGAACGCCGTCGGCTCCGCGCCGACCTGCACGACGGCGTCGGCCCCTCCCTGGCCGGCACCGCCCACCAGCTGGACTCTCTGGCCCGCAGAGCCACTGACCCTCAGCTCGCGGACGCCATCAGGCTGGCGCGGGACCGGCTGCGCACAACAGTCGGTGATCTGCGCACCGTCGTGAACGGCCTGCGCCCCGCAGTGCTCGACCAACTCGGCCTCGCAGGCGCGCTTCGTGAACTGCTCGCCGGCTACGACGTTCCCACCTGCCGCTGCTCGGTCACCGCCGCCTGCGCCGAACTCCCCGCCTCCGTGGAGGTGGCGGCGTACGCGATCGCGGCCGAAGCAGTGGGCAACGCCCTCAAGCACAGCGCATCGGGCCGCCTCACCCTCACCGCCCATGTCACCGCCGGGTTTCTCGTCCTGACCGTCGAGGACAACGGCTGCGGCATCCCGCAACGCCACCGCGCGGGAGTGGGCCTGCGCAGCATGGGCGAACGCGCGGCGGAGGTCGGTGGCCTGCTGGCGATCACCAAGGTCCCGGGCGGCGGCACCTCGGTGCAGGCCAGGATGCCGCTTCCCCTGAAGGAGACACGTGCCACTGCCTGACCAACCCCGCGAGCGCCCCTTGGGGGACGCCGATACAGGAGAGGGCGAGATGAGCCGGCCGCAGCCAGTGACCGTCCTCGTCGTCGACGATCACCCCATCTTCCGGGCCGGGATGGCGACCGTACTCGGCGACCTGCCCGGCGTCACCGTCGTCGGGGAGGCCGCCGACGGGGCAGAAGCCATTGCCGCCACCGCACGGCTGCTGCCGCACATCGTGCTCATGGATCTGCGTATGCCCGGGGTCGGCGGTCTCGAGGCGACCGCCCGGATCACCACCGTCCATCCCGAGGTCGCGGTCGTCGTCCTCACCATGGACGAGGACGACGACTCTGTCTTCGCAGCACTGCGCGCAGGAGCCTGCGGCTATCTGCTGAAGGAGGCCGACGGCGCGGACGTGCACCGCGCCCTGCTGGGCGCCGCACGCGGCGAAGCCGTCTTCGGCCCCCGCATCGCCCAGCGAGTGCTCGCCCATTTCGCCTCGCCGCACGCGGCCCGGGACACGCTGCCCTTCCCCCATCTCACGGACCGGGAACGGCAGATCCTCGACCTGCTCTCCCGAGGCCTGGACAACGCCTCCATCGCCCGCCGCCTCTCCCTCTCCGAAAAGACGGTGCGCAACCGGATCAGCGACGTCCTGGCCAAACTCCGCGCCCGTAACCGCGCGGAAGCCGTAGCCCTGGCCCGGGACGCAGGCCTCGGCCTGCCGTGAGGCCACCGCAGGCCGGATCGGGCGGAGTCAGGAGAGACAGGAGACCCGATGGAGCCAGGCAGCCAGGCCGATCACGCCCGGCACCGCGGAGGTCTCCCGGCTGCGTGCCCCTCGAATCCATCTTCTTGTCTCCGAAAGCAGAGCGTGCGCACGAGCCTGGACCACCACGACGGAGCAGGGCGCTGGGAATGGCGAGGGGCGCCTTCCGGCCGCTGCCCTGTCTTCGCAGCGAGTGAGCGTCCGGGAGCACGCCAGGGGACCACGAGGCCGCCGGGAATGACGGGATGTCCGGCGCGTCGCGGGGCATTGAGTTATGCGTATCTCTCGTCCGGGATGTGTCCCTCGGAGCCGGGCCGCGCTACGCAGAAAGAAGCCCCGCGGGGGCACAGTCGGTGCACCGCGATGGGCCAGGGGGAATCATGGCCGATTCCGTACGCCCTCAGGAGCCGCGGGTGCCCGAGACGGACCCCACGGTGGGGGTCGAAGTGAACAGCGACTGGCAGGGAGAACCGAAGCACCGGCTGGTGGCGATAGGGGATTCGCTGACGCAGGGATTCCAGAGCGGGGCGATTTTCAACACCGGGCTCTCCTATCCGGCGATCGTCGCGTACGAGATGGGGTGCGTCGAACAGTTCAGGTATCCCCTCTACGAGGGTTTCGGCGGACTGCCATTCAATATCGAGTTGCTCCTGCGTGACCTGCATGCCCGCTACGGGCGGGCCGTGGACTGGTGGGAGGTACCGCTCGCGCTGTTCCGGGCCAGGACCCTCATGGCCCAGGGGGAGGAGCACTGGGAGCAAGGGCGCGGCCTGTCGGTGCCCCCAACGACTGCCATCATGCACAACCTCGCGGTCTTCGGATGGGATCTGCGCGACGCGCTGTCGAAGTCGGCGAACGAGTGCCGTAGTCGGATCGACGCGCCGAAGAACGATCTGATCAAGCAGGTCGTCCAGAACGCCGGCGAGCGCGCCGCCCTTCGGGTACTGCCCACTCAGCCCCCGGAGGCGGCGTCCCTGACCCAACTGGGCTCCGCGGCCCGGCTCGGCGAGGAGACCGATGGCACCGGCTCGGAGCACGGGATCGAGACGTTGGTCGTCTTCCTCGGCGCGAACAATGCCCTGCAGGCCGTCACCGAACTCAGTGTGGTCTGGAGCGGAAAGGGTTACAACGACCTGTCCCGCAAAGGGGCGTTCACTGTCTGGCAGGCGCAGCACTTCAAGGCCGAACTGAGCCGGGTGGCCGCCGAGGTCTCCGGGATCAAGGCGCGGCATGTCATCTGGTGCACGGTCCCACACGTCACCATCGCGCCGATCGCGCGCGGCGTGGGGGGCAAGGCAGCGCCGGGTTCGCGGTACTTCTCCTACTACACCCGCCCCTGGATCAGCGACAACGACTTCGACCCCGTCCAGGACCCGCACATCACGAGTGGCCAGGCGCGTCAGATCGACGAGGCCATCGACGAGTACAACGTCACCATCACCGCGGAGGTCCGCAGCGCCCGGCAGGCGGGCAAGGACTGGTACCTGCTGGAGACCTGCGGATTGCTGGACCGGCTCGCGTCTCGCCGGTACGCCGAGGACCCCGAGGCACGTCCATCCTGGTGGCAGCCGTACGAGTTGCCGCCGGCGCTACAGGCGCTGACGCCGCCGCCGAACTCCCACTTCCTCGCGGGCAAGAACGAGCGGCGTACCGACGGCGGCCTGTTCTCGCTCGACGGTGTCCACCCCACGACGGTCGGGTACGGCATCCTCGCCCAGGAACTGATCAGTGTGATGGAGCTGGCAGGCATCCAGTTCCTCCGGCCCGACGGACGTACACCCCGCAAGAGCCCGGTGCTCGTCGACTTCGACCGCCTCATCCGCAACGACACTCTGATCAACCGGCCGCCGGGGAACCTGGACTCGGCCCTGAAGGTCATCAGCTGGGCCGACGAGGCCATGGATCTGTTCCGACGTATCTTCTCCCGTTCCTGATGGGGCATCAGTTTTCTGAACGGAGGCAGTGACGAGCGATACGCATCTGCCCGCTCCGTTGCACCGCCCCGGTGCGGCCCTGGGGTGACCTGTGGGATCGTGAGCGGAGGGTTGCCCTCGAGTGCCGCGTCCTGCGGCTGGACTATGACTCCGGCGTGGCGGCGCCGAGGTCCGAGCGGTTTATGTGCCGGTGCCGGTCGGCTCGGCGCCGTCCTGCGTCAGGGCGTGCAGCAGGGTCCAGCCCGGCGCTTGTTCACGGGGACGGACGGCGGCTGTGAAGACTTCAGGGTCGGCGAAGATCGGATCGCCATTGGGTCGGCGAGCATACGGCACGAATCCGTAGTCCACGCCGTCGTGGGCGTCGTAGCTAACTTTGGACTCCGTCGTCTCACGCGCGCAGACGACCCCCCTCAAATCGATCACCTATGCGGTCGTACGCCTGCGGGCCAGATCCTTGCCCTCCTGCGGCAGTGCGTCGGCGACCAGCAGCCGGGGCAGCAGTTCCGGTTCACGTGTCATCGCGCGGAAGACGAGCGCGACGGTCACGTCGTGGTCAGGCCGGTGCACGATCTCGACCGGATCGGCAGCGCGGATGTCCCCCGGCTCGATCACGCGCAGATACGCGCCCGGCCGTGCGGCCTGCGTGAACCGCCTGATCCAACCGTCACGCTCCAGCCAGCCCTGGAACGTCGCACACGGGATCCGCGCGCACGACACCTCCAGGACGACGTCCGGCCCGATGCGCCAGCGCTCACCGATCAGGGCTCCGTTGACGTCGAGGCCAGCGGTCGTGAGGTTCTCCCCGAAGACGCCGTTCGCAAGCGGCCTGCTCAACTCGGCCTCCCATCCGTCGAGGTCCTCGCGGGCATAGGCGTAGACGGCCTGGTCGGATCCGCCGTGGTGCTTCACGTCGTAGACCCGGTCGCCCACTAGACCGACCGCGCCGGTGCCCTTGGGGCCGGGGGCGATGACAGCGACCGGGCCGTCGACGGGCCGCTTGTCGATGCCTGTTGCGCTGAGACCCTTCCATGGGTTGGGGCGGGGCCTGCCGACATTGACGGAGAGCAGCTTCATGGAGGCGACGGTACGGTCTGCTGCACCCCGAGGGCGACATATTTCCCTGCCACTGCCGCCGCTCGCGGCGTGCGTGACGCTGGTGACACCCGAGGGCGTGGCCGTCCGCCTCCTGCAGCGGATCCTTGCGCTGACCACCGCGATCCGGCACAACGACCGCACCGGACAGCCGGTCCTGCACCCACTGACCGCCTACGACGACTGAACCCCAAGTGTCCGGCGTGCGGTACGCCGTCAAGGGGCGCCCTGCGGGCGTCGCTGCCGCGATGGCCCTCCGGGCCACCCTGGACCGCGCCCCGCACGCCTTGATTCTGCTGGCTATCGGGTGGCCCCGGCCTTGTGGCGTACGCCCGGACCCACACGTCTCGCCGTACCTGGTGCGACATGGGGGACGAACGCGGACACTCTGCTCCGCTGGTCGGCCCCCGTCCTGCCGCGCCGGCGCCTCGGCTACGGGGTCGACGTGACCGACCGGTCTGCCTCTGAACTGCAGTGATCAGCCTTGGCGAAGGACATAGAGGCACCCCTCCGCATCGCAGCACGTGACAGCACCACAGCAATGGCCACATTTTTCGGCATTCGTTTGTTCGGCACGAGTCCCCGAACCCGAACAACGAGAACACCGCTACACCTTGAAGCAACGGCGCCCGACGGCTCCGGTGCAGGGAAAGGCAAGGGGCGAGCACCGGCCTGGGCGAGCCAGACGTCAACTCGACCGCTGCCTGCGCCCGGCACAGCCGGCGGCGAGAGAGAACCGTCGAACAGTTCAGAACAGACAAGGCAAGGCATCGATTCAAACAGTCCCTGAAGCAGTCGAGCCCGACCGGCCTTCGGCTCAGAGGGAACCATAGGAGGAGCCTCCATGGCATTACGGCAACTGACCAAGCGCATCGCAATCACGGGCGGCCTCACGGCTGCCGGGGCGGCCCTGGCCACAGTGGTGTCCGCTGCGCCCGTCGCCGCGGCGTCCGGCGTCCCGGCATCAGCAACGGCAGCCGCAGCGGACATGGACTGCTGGGGTCACGCCCACCACAACGACTCCTATCTCGGCATAGCGGGATGTACGAACAACACCAACCGTGTGATCACCTTCCGCGCCAATGTGGTGTGCGGCAGCTGGTGGGACACCTCCGGCAACGAAGTAACACTGCGACCCGGTCAGTACGGCGAGTCCACGGGCCGGTGCTCGATCTTCAGCGACGGCGTCACGAGCGTCGGAGCCGAGTGGCCGCTGTGAGGCCTCTCCTGGGTTCTCGGCCAACGCGGCCGAGAACGCCTGCACACAGCCGAAGGAGAACACCAGTGATCGCCAGATCCAAGAAGTTCGCCGCCCTACTGGCCGCGCTCACCTCAGGTGTCGTCCTCATGGTCGGCTCCGCCACTCCCGCCCAGGCCGCAGCCGGCTCCTCGTACCTGAACAAAGGAGAACGGCTCTACCACGGCGAGCGCATCTGGAGGCCCACAGCCCAGGGCAACAACGCCGAGCTGATCATGCAGCGCGACGGGAACCTGGTCCTCTACTCCTACGGCCCCTCCGGGCGCAGGGTCTGCTGGGCATCGGGGACCAACGGCAAGGGCGGCCGGTACGTCGAGTACCAGCACGACGGAAACCTCGTCATCTACGCCGCGGGCTCCCGGCCGGTGTGGGCCAGCGGCAGGGCGCCCGGCAACACCACCAACATCAACTACCACGGTCAGGTATGGGTCGGCCACTCGACCCTGACGGGATTCTGCGCCTGACCGCCCCACCGTATGAGCGGGGCCTTCTCCCGCGTCCGCCGCACACGCGAGAAGGCCCCGCCCACTCAGCTTCGTTCTTCCTCGTAACTCCAGGGCCGTCGTGACCGCAGCGACACGCTGCGCAGCGCCGCGCGGACGGCCGGGACGTCCGGCTGTGTGCGGGATGCCGTCGATCAGGGCGAGGGGCTGGGCGGCGTCGTTGACGTCGGCTGCGGTGGTGATGACCTGCGGGCCCCGCAGGTTGGCGGCAGAAGCGGGCGGATCCGGAGGACCGCGTCAGCAACGGCTTCGGCCGCTGCGGCGATACCGTCGGTGCCCCGCACGTCGGTCAGAAAGATCCTAGTCGCCCATGTTCACCGCCATGTAGCCGAGCAGACCGGCCGCTCGGGCGGCGAGGGGGGGACAGTTCCCGGCGTGCGCGGGGTGGTTGGCGACCGTCGAGGAGAGTGTGCGCGAGCTGCCGTAGGTGGCGGGCCTGCGGCCGGAAGACGTGCGGGCCGTCGAGTTCGTAGCGCCGGCCGCCATGCCCAGCGGCACCTGACCGGGGCCCGCACCGGCCTGGCGCCGCCTCAGCACGGTGCGCCAACTCGCACGCAGTACTGAACGATTGGCGACGCTACCTCGAAGCCCGCGGTGACTGTGCGCGTACATGGCGACATCGCCTGTCGGTCAGCGACGACACCACCCGGTCGCGCATCGAGGAGCGGCACGGACTGACGACCCGTCTGTTGCGAGGATCAACACGTAATGGGGTCACACTCCGAGGAAGCTCACTGTTTCTGTCATGTCCGCCCGCCCGGTACGCAGCCGTGGCACGCCGTCCTTCTCGAAGCCCACCGAGACACCGCAGAACAGCACGAGCCCGTCGTCGGCTCCGACCACCTCGCTGACGATCTTGCGGTACATCGTCCACATCACCTGGGGGCAGCTGTGCAACCCTTCCGCCCTCAGCAACAGCATGACCGTCTGCAAGTACATCCCCGCGTCGCCCCACTGTCCGGGCCCCGTCGTCCGGTCGAGGTAGCAGAACAGCACGACCGGCGCCCCGAACGCCTCGGAGTTCAAGGCGGCGATCTTCGTGGGCCTGTCGGGGTGTCGTCGCGCTCGATTCCCAGCGCTTTGTACCGCTGGGCGGCCGCGGCGGAAAAACGGTCCAGATACGGCGAGGACAGTTCGGCCGGGTACATCGGATACTCCCGCTCGTCACCGGGGTCGCCCGCCAGCGCCCTGGCCGTCGCGCGTCTTTTCAGCTCGGCCAACGGCTCGCCGGTCAGGACGTACACGTGCCACGGTTGAAAGGTTCCCGCTCGACGGAGCCCGCGTCGCTGCAGCCAGCACTCGTTCGAGTACCTCTTTGGGTATCGGCTCATCGCTGAACGCCCGCACAGCCCTGCGACTGTCCACGGCTTCATACACATCCACGTCTTCTCGTCCTCTCACTCCATGGCGGGCAGCGAAGACACGAGGGTGATCATCGCACCCGGCAAGTAGAGGGTGGCGGAATCCCCGGCGGACCCGCGCGGGGTGGGCCGGCGCGGCTCGGCGGGCCGTTCCCAGGGGCGGCGGAGGTCCTCGGCGAGGAGGAACGTCTGCCGGCGTCGGCAGACGTCTGCGCCGGTCGTTCCGGTGCGCGAGGACCACATCCGCACCGGCTTGGGATCGCGGTCGCCGGGCACGTGCTCGACCTTCTTGCGCATCAACGTGCCGTGGATCAAAGGGAGTTCACCGCCGTGGTCGAGCCAAGCGCCACAGACCTGCAGCGAGGTTAACCGGCGGCCCGACTCCCGCCGGGACCGGTCCCGGCGGATGCCTCCTACAGTCGGGGGATGGCTTGGTTTCGACGTCGTCGATCGCGCTCTCCTGCGGCGCCAGGGCCGACTTCCCGTCCGGCTGCCGCACCGTTGGCCGAGGCCGGGCCTCCGGCTGCCGCACCGTTGCCCGAGACGGGACCGGCACAGACGACTTACCCGCTGCAGTGGTGCCTCGATGCGTGGGACCAGCCCGATCTCATGTACGCGAAAACTCATGCGTCGGCTCGGTACGAGGGCTGGGATCGCTACGTTCCCTATCTGGAGCTCGTCCAGTGCGGTGAGGTCGTCAAGCCGGCACTGTTCTTCAAGATCGGTTTCGCCGACTTTGCGGATTGGGCCTATGCCGTCGAGCCACGGAAGATCGTGTGGAACTGGTACCGGACGAAGGGTGAGGTCCCCTACGTCGTCATCGACCTGCACGTGCTGTTCGTCAACGGCAATGGGAGGACCATCGGCATCGGCGGAGCCGGACAGGCCACGATAACCACAGCGGACGCGCATCAGCACTCCCACCAACTCAGAAGCCGGACCCTGCTCGACCCCGCGGACCCGGCCCATCGCGAGGCGATCGAGGCGTGGGTGGCCGCACCGGACCCGACCATGCTGTTCTTCATCGAGGAGAACTTTCACGCCACGGCCCACGTCTGGGTGCGCATCGACTCGGCGGGCAAACAGATCGCTCTCGAGACGCTGGCGGAGGCGACGGAGCAACTCGGCGTTGAGGGGATCGTGCCAGGTGGTTTTCGTGACGCGTGTGCCTTCATCAAGGACACCCTGCCGCCGGTGTCGTGGTGGCACTGAAGGGCTGCGGCACGTTTCCCGTGACGTCGCCCATGAGGCGCCGCGGGAGTCTCCCTACTCCTCGATCTCTCCGAAAACGGGACCGTCTCGAGGATGACCTTCGCCCTCACCCAGCGGGGCGAATCACCATCCGCCTCCAGGTACTGGCACTCGTACCCGGTGTCGTCGCCGAGCGTGACCGTCTTGAGGGGCGGGATCCGGTCGCAGCGCAGTTCCTTCGCGGTCTTGTGGTGCTCGTCCCAGAACCGGCCATAGACCGCTTTGGCCAGCAGCACGCCCGAGTCAGGAGGATAGACGTTGTACCTGATGATCTGGGCAATCTCGCTGCCGTCGACGTTCGCGACCCACACGTCCCACGTCAGCTTCACACCCTGGTAGGTGACAGTGCACAGCGTTTTGTGCCCAACCACCGGCGTGACCTCACCGCCTTCACATCCAGCACTGACCTTGGCACGGATTCCCGCCATGACGAGAGTTTCCTCCTGAATCTCGTCCAGCACCCTCTCGGTGAGCGAGGCGTCACCGGACGGCGCAGGCGGCAGGCCCATGTCCGAACGTTCGGAGTCGATGTCAACGAGCGCCGGCTCTTCCGAATCCACCACAACCGGCAGCTTCTTGACCGTTGCCGTGGCGTTGGGAGCTGGGCTGCTGGCCCCGTCGGAGTCCGGCCAGAACGCTCTCCCCATCCCCACTACCGCCAAGCACACAACGGCCAGCACGACTACGACTTCGAATCGGCTGAGGTCCTTGAAGTACCGTCGAATCACCGGCCCAGCGTAGGAGGCCGGCTCGGGACCGGTCCCCAGCCAGACGTCGGTCTGTCGGTCACGAGCTTTTCTCTACGGGGTCCGAAGACGTGTCAACCGTCGTATCGCGGCGGCCACGCCGACGGCGTACACCGAGACGAACAGACCTCACCGAACGCATCAAAGCAACCCTCACCACACCAACTACGAACCCCGGAACCACAGGAGTGGTCTTCGTCGACGGCGAACAGCACGTCTCGTACCGCTCGTCGGGACCCCTCCCGGCTCAACGCCGGTAGAACGGTGGCCTGTTGAGAGGGAGGTGGGCGTCATGGTCGAGCAGACTGCAAGCCGGATCGGAGCGGTGTGGTCGTATCTGGGTGCGGCGCTGGTGGGCTTCACGTTCGTCGGCATCTTCGTGATCTGGCTGGTCCCCCTTGTCATTCGGGCGCGGACACGCAACCCGTGGACCCGCGCGCATGCCACGCACGCCGCGAACTTCGGCTTCACCGTGCTCTTTGCACTCTTCGGCGGAGGCATGGTGTCGGCCCTGTTCGGGCTTACGGCGTCATACCCGGAGACCCAGCCGCTGCCGATACTTCTGTGGTCGTGCTACACGCTGGTCGGACTTGTCGCCCTGCTGGTCGGGGCCCTGCGCACCGGACTCGGGCAGGACTTCCGGTTCGTCAAAACGATCTCCTTGCGCCTGCTGGGATGACCGCCCCAAAAAAACGGGGGACGGATCCGGCGGCGGGCGTACCGTCGCCGGAGCCGTTGACTCCGTCACCGGAGCGGTGGACTCGGCAGAGGACTCTCGGTGGAGCATTTGCCGTGAGACGGCTGGGTCAGTTCGTTACGCGGAAGGTGGCGTCGCCGCGTCCCAGCGCCGTGGTGATCCGGTCGAGGCGCAGCTGGTAGCCGTAGTGGCGGATGTACCGGTCGGGGTGGTTGTAGGACTGGAACGACGACCAGCCTGCGTCGGCGAGCCCGGCGACCTTGCGGAAGGTGGCGTCCGCGGCGAACTGGGCGGTGCCGTCGTTGTAGGCCAGCCGGAAGTCGTAGTTGGAGCGCCGTAGGAAGTACCCGGGGAAGTCCACCGACTCGAAGGAGACGGTGCCGGAGCCTGCCAGGCCGGGCCTCAGCCGGAACTGGGATTCGTCGACGGGGTTGACGCCTGCGTCGATGCGCAGCAGGTGGTCGAAGTGCCGGATGTAGCGGTCCGGGTAGTTGTACGAGCCGAACGACGACCAGGACGGGTCGGCGAGCCCGGCGGTCTTGTGGAAGGTGGCGTCCTGGGCGAATCGAGTGGTTCCGTCGTTGACGTCCAGTCGCAGCCGGTAGTAGGAGTGCCGCAGGTAGCGGGTCGGGTGGCTGACGGACTGGAAGGACACGGCGGAGGAGTCGGCCAGTCCGGGGACCAACTTCCATTGCGAGTCGGTGTACGGGTCGAACGGGTACTGGTCGATGCGGCCGATGTAGTCAGCGTGCCGCCAGTATCTGTATCTGTCCGGGATGTTGTAGGACTTCAGCCGGTTCCAGGCGGGCTTGCCCCACTTGGCGACCATGTTGTCGTACACCGTCTGGGAGATCGGCTGGATGGTGGCGTGTTTGGAGTTCAGCGGCTGGGTGTAGACGCGCCGGTCGGAGGCGGTCCACGTGCCGGTGGAAAGGTCGCTGGTCTGCCAGGCGGGGAACACCCCGTTGGCGTCGCCCCACAGATACCAGGTGCCGGAAGTCTCGGACTTGGCGAGGATCGGGGCCTCGATGCCCCCTCGCGGCGCCAAGCCCGAGGTGAAGACGGTGAAGCTGCCGGGACCGAGGGAGGTGGACTTCGCACCCACGAGGGCGTTGTTCCGCTTGAGGTACAGGTAGTTGACGCCGTCCACGCCCAACGCCATGGTGCCGTCGATGATGTCGTAGCCCGGGTCGAAGAAGACCTGCGGCGACGTCACCGTCCTGAAGTCCGTGGTGCAGTTCACCATGATCACGTTGTGCCCGCTGTTGTTGACGGACGAGTAGATGATGGCGTACTGGCCGCGGGAAGCGTCCCAGAAGGCTTCGGGCGCCCAGCTGTGGGTGGCCATCGAATGCAACTTCAGCAGGCGGTAGTTGTCGAAGGAGCGCAGGTCGGCGGAGTCCCAGATGTGGATGTACTGGCTCTGCGCATTCCAGTCGGTTCCCTTCAGGTCGGTCGCCATGACGATGAAGGTGCCGTCCTGCTTGGGCAGGAAGAAGGGGTCGCGCAGACCACCCGTGCCCCCGGTCGGGGTCACGACGGGGTTGTTCTGATTCAGCGGCATCCACTGCAGCCCGTCGGTGCTGACCGCGAGGTGCAGACCGTAGTCCGTACCAAGGCCGTTCCGCGACTCGGTGAAATAGCCCATGACGAGCGGGGAGCCCGTCGCGGCGCTCGCGGCCTGGCTGCCGATGGTCAGCGCGCCGGTCATGGACAGCGGCACGGCCGCGGCCATGCCGAGGAACAGCCGGCGCGACGGGAGGGGAGTGGCTCTCATCCGGTGTCTCCAAGCGCGTGCAAAGCCGGGCTACGTGGTCGCAATCCGAAGACCACCACGGTCGGTATATCGAACGTCGTTCGGTGAAGCGGTCAGACGCTGAGCATCCTCGCTGGTGCTCGACGACGACTCGGTGCCCCATCTGCTCATCGCGCCTGTCCGTCGCCGCCCAGGAGGCGGCCCCGGCCACTCGGTACGGCCGACTGGTCCTGTCGTCACTGCGGGGTGGCGAGAGGGGCGCGTAGCGCTCCCGCCCCGTGAACGACATCGCCCGGCATCGGGCGCGCGGCGGGGGTCATGTCGTGCCGCGGATGTTCAGGCGCGGCGTCAGGACGGCGGGGGGTGGCAGTTCGCCGGCGAGCAGCTGGTCGACCTGGTGGACGGCCAGTTCGCCCAGCCGTCGCTTGTCGAGGTGGAGGGTGGTCAGCGGCGGGTCGACCAGATCGGTGATGCTCAGCCCGTCGTAACCGACGAGTGCGCAGTCGTCTGGTACTCGGACACCGAGTCGGCGGGCGGACTGGAGCGCGCCGATCGCGACGAGGTCGTTGAAGGCGAACACGGCGGTGAGGTCCGGGTGCGCGGTGTGCAGCGTTTCGAACGCGGCGGCGCCTCCGTCCAGGGACTGCTCACCTACGACTCTCCAGCTGTCGTCGATCGGCAGCGCGTGTTCGTTGGCGACTTCGAGGAAGGTGCGGTGCCGGACCAGTGGGTCGCAGACCGGCGCGCAGTCGATCATGCCGATCCGGCTGTGGCCCCGGTCGATGAGGTGCTGCATCCCGGCCCTGATCCCGGCCGAGGTGTCGACCTGGACCAGTGCATAGGTCGATGAGTCCAGGCCGCGATCGACGATGACCAGCGGCACGGCACCTACGTACGGCTCGAGTTGCGCATCGGAGTGGCTGAGGTAGCCGACGAGCGCGTCAACCTGTCGGCCGAGCGAACGGACCAGGGCCAGCTCCCGGGGCCGGGTGTTTTCGGTGCTGGCGACGAGCACCTGCCAGGCCCGCTGGTCGGCGGCCGCGAACACCCCTGCCATGAACTCCGGGAAGAACGGGTTGACCACGTCGGGGACGATGAGCCCCACGGTCACCACCTCTTGGCGGACCAGCCCCCGGGCGTACCGGCTGGGCCGGTATCGCAACTGCCGGGCGACGTCGAGCACACGGCGCTGGGTCTCTGGGTCGATCTCTCCCTTGCCGTTGATCGCCCGGGAGACGGTCTGGTGGGACACGCCCGCGACCTCGGCCACGTCGCGGAGCGTAACGCGCTTGACGGTCCTCGCGCCGAGGACGTCCTGTCCCCGCTGGTCTTCCATTTCCCCTTGTCCCGCCACGCTGTCTACCCACCCGTGTCCTTGTGGTGCCCTGCGCCCCAAGTCAATCAGGTTCAGCGGTTGGCAGCGCCGCCGACCGCTGGCCGCGTACCGGGACATTGACAGGACAGATCCCATGAACCAGTATCCGTTACCGCTCACGTTAACGGTAACGGCGACACTCCCCTGCTCACGTTCAGCAGCGGCGGAACACAGTCACAAAGACCGGGATCAAGGGCTGACTTAGGAGACAGATGTCTTTCCACACCACCTCGTCCGTCGACTACGTCGAGGACGTCTCGCCCGGGCGCGGGGCGCTGCCGCCGCGCGCCTGGTACGCGTCCTCGGACGCCAAGTCCCTTTCCCTGAACGGGAGTTGGCGTTTCCGGCTGTCGGCGACCGCCGACGCCGAGGACGACTCCTTCGCGGCGGACGGGTACGACGCCGGCAACTGGGCCGAGGTGCGGGTCCCCGGCCACTGGGTCCTGCAAGGCCACGGCTCGCCCATCTACACCAACCACCTCTACCCGTTCTCGGTCGACCCGCCGCGCGTGCCGACCGAGAACCCGACCGGTGACCACCTGCGCATCTTCGACCTGCCCGACGACTGGCCCGCCCTGACGGACGGCGGCTCGGTACTGCGCTTCGACGGCGTCGAGTCCTGCGCCCGCGTCTGGCTGAACGGCACCGACATCGGCGAGTTCAAGGGCTCCCGGCTGCCGCACGAGTTCGCGGTCGGCCATCTGCTGAAGCCGACG
>NZ_JNWJ01000043.1:0-77491 GCF_000716805.1 Streptomyces yerevanensis
AGTCGTTCCCACTCGGCATCCGTCAGATCACCCCGTCCCATGTCCATATCAACGACTTGGGAACGGAGTCGTCACATGATCGACCGGACAAGTCCTAGGGGCGCGGGGAACTGCGCGACCAGCCACGACGGCGCCGCAGTCGAAAACGAACCCACCCGCCCAACCGCCGGAGGCAACCCGCGCTACACCTTGCTGTGCGAGAACAGCTTCAACACCGGCACCCCCACCTTGTGCCGAGCCCGCGAGGCCCAGTCACGGTGGAAGAACTCCTCCACGTAGTGGGGATCGGTGAGCACGATCACCTCATCGGCGTCGGTCTCGTCGACAAGGGACTTGAGTGAGTCCAAGGGGTGGTGCTCGATCAACCGCCCCACCGCCTGCGCACCTGCAGCCCGCAGGGCGACCAGCGAAACGTCGAGGGCCCGCTGCCCCTCACTGATCGCCTGCTCCCCGGCGGGAGCCTCCAGCTCGCGCGCCGCCTCGTTCAGCGAGCCGAGCGCCACGTCGTCGATGGCCCGCAGCAGCCGGGCCGCCTGCTCACCGCGGGGCTGGAGCAGCACGTGGAAGGCGACCTCCTCGTCCCCGTGCAAGCTGGTGACGAACTCCACGTCGGCGGACGTGAGGGCCTTCTCGATCATCAAAACGCTTGTGAACACGACAGGCGCCCCTTCTCCTCCGAGGGCCGTCGTTGGCCCTGCCTCCTCCGTGGGCCCGTTTCCAGGCCCGCGAAAATCATCTTGCCCCGTACCCGCACGGATACCGCGGGAACTAGTGTGCCCCCGGCAGCAGACCCGGAAGATCGGCTCCGCTGCGTCACGTCCGACGGTATCGGCTGAACAGGAACCCGGCCTCTTCCAGCAGAGACGTCAGCTCGAACCGCTTGGGCACCGCCACCCGAGGCCCCCCGGCGATGCGCTGCGCGTTCCCCGCCGTGAGCATCGGGGAGACCGTCAGGCACAGCTCGTCGAGTACCCCCGCCGCGACCAGCTGACCGAGCAGCCGCGGTCCGCCCTCGGTCAGCAGCCGGTGCAGACCGCGCTCACCCAGGGCGCGTACGGCCCGTGCGGGGTCCACACCCATGCCGTCTCCGGCGATCACCACCTGGGCGCCGGCCTTCTCGGCGGTCGCGATCCGGTCGGGAGCCGCCGCGGCTCCCGTGAGCAGCAGCGTGGGCACCAGGGGCGAGGTGAACAGCGGCAGCGTGAAGTCCAGTTCGAGGCTTGCGCTCACCACGGCGATCGCGGGCGCCGGGCCCTGGTCTGCCGCCTCGCGGAGCGCGGCGAAGTCCTCACGTGCGCGTGCGGGCCGGTAGCCCTCCTGCCGCACCGTCTCGGCACCGACCAGCACCACATCCGCGAGCCCTCGAAGTGTGCCGAAGATCCGCATGTCGGTGGCGCCGGAGATGGGCTGTGAGCGGCCGTCGTGCTGGGCGGCGCCGTCGAGCGTGGAGACCATGTTGGCCCGCAGCCAGGGTTCACGGCCGCCCGGACCGTGCTCGGGATACGCGTAGGCCACGGCCAGCTCGGCCAGGCTCCACTCGCGGTCCGCGTCGCCGCCGGAGGGCGCTGTCTCGTCGGTCACAGGGAACAGACGTCGCATGTCGGCAGTGTGGCACGCCCCGTAGAGTGAGTAAGCGTGTCCACTTCCACCGCAGCCTCCGGGACCGGCCCCACCGCCGAAGCGACCCCGCTGTCCCTGTGCGCCCGCGAGCCGCACGTCCCCGCGGACCGGCTGGTCGCCGAGATGGTGCCGCCGCCGCGCTTCGACTCGGTCCGCTTCAGTACGTACATCCCGGACCCGAACCAGCCCAGCCAGAGCGAGGCCGTCAGGGTGCTCGACGGCTTCGCGACCGGGCTCGGCGGGGCGCACGCCAGTGGTGCGGGCAGGCGCCGCTGGTTCTCCCGCAAGCCGGAGGCCCGCCCGGCCGGCCCCCGCGGCGTCTACCTCGACGGCGGCTACGGCGTCGGCAAGACGCACCTGCTCGCCTCCCTGTGGCACGCGACCCCGGCGGAGCCCGCGCTCAAGGCCTTCGGCACGTTCGTGGAGCTGACGAACCTGGTCGGCGCGCTCGGTTTCCAGCAGACCGTGAAGACGCTGTCCGGCCACCGTCTGCTGTGCATCGACGAGTTCGAGCTGGACGACCCCGGCGACACCGTCCTGGTGTCCACGCTGCTGGGCAAGCTGGTCGAGGCGGGCGTGGCGCTCGCGGCCACTTCCAACACGCTGCCCGGCAAGCTCGGCGAGGGCCGGTTCGCGTCGGCCGACTTCCTGCGGGAGATCCAGGGCCTGTCGGCGCACTTCCGCGCGCTGCGCATCGACGGCGAGGACTACCGTCACCGCGGGCTGCCCGAGGCCCCGCCGCCGTTCTCCGACGAGCAGGTCACCAAGGCGGCGTACGCCACCGAAGGCGCCGCGCTCGACGACTTCCCGCGTCTGCTGGCGCACCTCGCCCGGGTGCACCCCAGCCGGTACGGCGCGCTGACCGACGGCCTGAAGGTGGTGTGCCTCACGGATGTGGGGCCGGTCCCGGACCAGTCGACCGCGCTGCGGCTCGTCGTCCTCGCCGACCGGCTCTACGACCGCGAAGTGCCGGTCCTCGCCTCGGGGTTGCCCTTCGACCAGCTGTTCAACGAGGAGATGCTGAAGGGCGGTTACAGGAAGAAGTACTTCCGGGCCATTTCCCGGCTCACCGCGCTGGCCCGCGACGCGAAGGGGCTGGTGGAGAACTGACTCCGGGAACTTTCGCGGACCCTTTCAGGTTCTCTTCAGGGTGAAACGTTAAGTTAACCCTGCAAACAACTTCCCGCGTTAACTTGGTTGTTGACGTGAGAAGCCTTGACCGGAGAGCGGCTGAGAGGGGGCGCATGTTACGAGGCACGACGGCCCGGACGCTGTATGGCGTACTCGCCGCCGTCCTACTGGCCCTGCAGCTCTTTGCTCCCACCGCCTCCGTCGCGTCCGCACACCCGAGGACCGAAACCGCGGTCGCCGCCGAACCGGCCGGCTGCGGCGAGGGCAAGCATCTCAACGCCGAGACGGCGCCCCTCAGGGTCCGCGACCGGCAGCGCTCCACGGACTCCGCCCAGGAGACACCCGCGCGCGCACTGGTCGCCAGGGACCCGGCGACCGAGCACGGGGACCCGGCACACACCGGGGCAGCCGCGTCGCTCCGTACGACCAGATCGTCAAGAGCCCATACCCCAGCGGTACTTCAGGTCTTCCGTTGCTGATCTGACCGCCGGGTACGAACCGTTCACGTCCCACCCTCACCACGCCACGTCTGCCGAGCGCGCGACGTGGGGGTCGTGCCGACGTGCCCGTATGCGCTCTGTCTCGTCAACCGACGTGCCGTGACGGCACGCCTGGTACACACCGACGCGCCCCCCACGGCGCGCCAGGAGGAACTGACACATGCAGCCCCTCATCGATCACGCCCGCTCCTTCCGGAAGCAGTCCGCCGAGCGTCCGGAGGAGTTCGCCCGCCTCGCCGAAGGCCAGTCCCCGCAGGTGCTGTTCATCACCTGCTCCGACTCGCGGGTCGTCCCGGCCCTGATCACCGGAGCCCGGCCCGGTGAACTCTTCGAGCTGCGCACCGCGGGCAACATCGTGCCCCCGTACGTCTCCGAGCAGCCCACCAGCGAGGCGGCCACCATCGAGTACGCGGTGGAGGTCCTCGGAGTCGACGACATCGTCGTCTGCGGCCACTCCCACTGCGGTGCCGTCGGCGCCCTGGTACGCGACGAGGACCTGACCGCCGTACCCGCCGTCCGCGACTGGCTCACGCAAGCAACACCCAAGCCAGCGGGGGCAGTCGAGGACCCGACCGTCACCGACGCCGTTCAGGGCCACATACTCGCCCAGCTGCTCCGGCTCCGCTCGTACCCGTGCGTGGAGCGTCGCCTGGCGGCCGGTCAGCTACGCCTGAACGGCTGGTTCTACGAGATCCACACCGGCTCCGTACTGGCTCATGACGCCCAGTCCGACGTCTTCACGGAGCTCTGAGGCCACGATGCTCACCAAGTACCCCTATCTGCGGCAGGACTTCACCGCCTCGCTCGTCGTCTTCCTCGTCGCCCTGCCGCTGTGCGTGGGCGTCGCCGTCGCCTCCGGCGTACCGGCCGAACTCGGCCTGGTCACCGGCATCGTGGGCGGGCTCGTCACCGGATTCCTGCCCGGCAGCAGCCTGCAGGTCTCGGGTCCGGCCGCCGGTCTGACCGTGCTGGTCTTCGAGGCCGTACGCGAGTTCGGGCTGCCCGTGCTCGGTGTCATCGTGCTGGCCACCGGACTGATCCAACTCCTCATGGGCGCCCTGAAGTTGGGGCGCTACTTCCGGGCCATCTCGGTGGCCGTCGTCGAGGGCATGCTGGCCGGGATCGGGCTCGTGCTGATCGCCGGGCAGCTCTACTCGGCGGCGGGCGTGGAGGCCCCGGCCTCCGGTCTGGCCAAGCTGGCCGGACTGCCGGGGCTGCTCGCCGACTCCGCCGGATCCGCCGAGGCGCTGGCCTCGCTCGGGCTCGGGGCCGGCACGATCGCCGTGCTCGTGCTGTGGAAGCACCTGCCGCGGCAGGTGCGTACGGTGCCGGGGGCGCTCGGCGCGGTCGCGCTCGCCACGATCGTGGCGCTGGTGTTCTCGCTGCCCGTCGCGACCGTCGAGGTCCAGGGCCTGCTCGAATCGATCCAGCCGCCGGGGCTCGGCGCCTTCGGTGAGCTGGCGAGCGTGGGCCTGCTCGGCACGATCGCGGCCTTCGTACTGATCGCCTCCGCGGAGTCGCTGTTCAGCGCCGCCGCCGTGGACCGGCTGCACGACGGACCGCGCACCGAGTACGACAAGGAGCTGATGGCGCAGGGCGCGGGCAACACCGTCTGCGGCGTGCTCGGCGCGCTGCCGATGACCGCGGTCATCGTGCGCAGCTCCGCCAACGTCCAGGCGGGCGCGAAGACCAAGGCGTCCCGGGTGATGCACGGCGTATGGCTGCTGCTGTTCGCGGCGCTGCTGCCCGCGGTGCTCGCCTACATTCCGCTGCCGGCACTCGCGGGCATCCTGGTGCACGCGGGCTGGAAGCTCATCCCGCTGCGGGGGATCGCGTCGATGTGGCGTGATCACCGGGGCGAGGCGCTGATCCTGATCGTCACGGCCGTGTCGATCGTCGCGGTGAACATGTTCGAGGGCGTCCTCATCGGACTCGCCCTGGCCGTCGCCAAGACGGCCTGGGAGGCCTCGCACATCAAGCTGGAGATCATCGACAAGGGGGCGGGTCCGGTCCAGGCGTACCTGTCCGGCAACGCCACCTTCCTGCGGCTGCCGAAGATCCTCGACAACCTGGAGGCGCTGCCCCAGGACCGGCCGGTGGAGCTGGACCTGTCCGGACTGCACCACCTGGACCACGCCTGCCGTACGGCCCTGGAGAACTGGGCCGAGCGGCACAGCGCGACCGGGACGGAGCCGGTGAGGGTCAGCGCGTCCGGGACCGAGCCGGTGAAGGTCAACACGCCGTAGCCTGCCTTCACCACCTGTGATCAGACCTGGTCCGAGGCTCGACCGAGCCTCGGACCAGGCATACCGTTACCGGCATACCGTTAAAAGAACGACATAGAGCGGTTCAGAGCGACGTAAGCGGCGACTCGAAACGGGCAGGGCCTCGAACGGCAGAGACTCGCACGGCAGGGGGTCGTCATCATGCTTGAGGAGTTGGTGGCCGCGGCCGTGACGGCCGGGAGCGCGGGGCTGGTGTATCTCGCGGCGGCGGCACGGATCGTCAGGCAGTACGAGCGGGGCGTCGTCCTGCGGCTCGGGCGGCTGCGCGGTGAGCCGCGCCCGCCCGGATTCACCATGATCATCCCCGCCGTCGACAAGCTGCACAAGGTGAACATGCAGATCGTCACGATGCCCGTGCCCGCCCAGGAAGGCATCACCCGGGACAACGTGACGGTGCGGGTCGACGCAGTCGTCTACTTCAAGGTGGTCGACGCGGCAGCCGCGATCATCCGGGTCGAGGACTACCGCTTCGCGGTCTCGCAGATGGCGCAGACCTCGCTGCGCTCGATCATCGGCAAGAGCGACCTCGACGACCTCCTGTCGGACCGCGAGAAGCTCAACCAGGGCCTGGAACTGATGATCGACAGCCCGGCGGTGGGCTGGGGTGTGCAGGTCGACCGGGTCGAGATCAAGGACGTGTCGCTGCCGGAGACGATGAAGCGGTCGATGGCCCGGCAGGCCGAGGCCGACCGGGAGCGCCGGGCCCGGATCATCAACGCCGACGCGGAGCTCCAGGCCTCGAAGAAGCTGGCGCAGGCCGCCGGGGTGATGTCCGAGCAGCCCGCCGCACTCCAACTCCGGCTGCTGCAAACGGTGGTGGCGGTCGCCGCCGAGAAGAACTCGACGCTGGTGCTGCCATTCCCGGTGGAGCTGCTGCGGTTCCTGGAGCGGGCGCAGCAGGCCGCGCCGGCGCTCGGCGAACGGGAACAGGGTGAGCCCACGAGTCCCCCGGCTGTCCCGACTCCCCCACCGTCCTCGACTCCCCCGCCGCCCGGGTCGCCTGGCGATCAGTCGCCGTCCGAGTCACCCGAGCCACTCGAGTCGCCTGACGATCAGTGAGGCGCCACGCCACGCGCGTGGTTCACTCAGCCCCCACCGCGTGGTACACACGTGCGGGTCACAGTCCTGTCCGCATCCTGTCCGCCAACAGGAAGGTCGCCCCATGTCCGCCACACGACGTCAAGTACTCGCCCGGTCCGGTGCCCTGGGAGCAGGCATCGCGTTCTCCGGTGCCCTGTCCGAACTCTTCGCCGGTACGGCCACCGCGCTGGGCCACTCCGGATACGGTCCCCTCGTCCCCGACCCCAAGGGCCTGCTCGACCTGCCGAAAGGTTTCCGCTATCGCGTGCTGTCCCGCGAGGGCGACGAACTCCGCTCCGGCGAGGGCAAGGTGCCCGGCAACCACGACGGGATGGCCGCCTTCGCCGGGCGTTCCACGGACAGGCACTCAGGCCGCGTCCACCTGGTCCGCAACCACGAGAACCGCAACACCGCGACGCTCGCCGTCCCGACGGTCGAGGGGCTGACGTACGACCCGATGGGCAAGGGCGGCTGTACGACGCTGACGCTCGACGAGCACGGGAAGGTGCTCGGGGAACGGGTCGCCATCGCCGGTACCGCCGTCAACTGCGCGGGCGGGCCGACCCCTTGGGGCACCTGGCTGACCTGCGAGGAGAACGAGGACAAGGCGGGCACCAACGGCTACACCAAGGACCACGGCTTCATCTTCGAGGTCGACCCGGCCGATCCGCACCGCACGGGCGCCGTGCCCCTCACCGCGATGGGCCGCTTCCAGCACGAGGCGATCGCCGTCGACCCGAAGCGCGGCATCGTCTACGAGACCGAGGACGCCTTCGAGAAGCCCTTCGGCCTCTTCTACCGCTTCCTGCCCAACAAGCCCGAGGGCGGCTGCGGTTCGCTCCGCGCAGGCGGCCGGCTCCAGGCGATGCGCGTGCCGGGCGTACCGGACCTCTCCACGATCCAGGAGACGGGCGCCACGTTCGACGGCATCGAGTGGGCGGACGTACCGGACCCGCTGGCCGCCCAGACCCCCATCCGCCTCCAGGACTTCGGCCCCAAGGGCATCACCCACGCCCAGAAACTGGAGGGCTGCTACTGGGGCGGCCGGAGCGTGTACTTCGTCTCCTCCTTCGCCCGCAGCGCCGAGGGCTCCGCCGCCGACCACTACGGCCAGATCTGGCGCTACGACCCCGACGCCCGCCGCCTGACCCTGGTGATCGTCTTCGGCCCCGACACCGACGTACAACTCCCCGGCGAATCCCCCGACAACATCTGTCTCGCCCCCTCAGGCGGCCTGATGGTCTGCGAGGACGGCGGGGGCGCCCAGCACGTGTACGGCGTGACGCGCCGCGGCGAGGTGTACGCGATGGCCCGCAACCGGCAGAACATTGGGTCTCCCGAGGAGCCCGAGTGGGGCGAGTTCGCGGGCGTCACCTTCTCCCCCGACGGCCGGACGATGTACGTGAACTGCTACGCGCCGGGGACGACGTTCGCGGTGACGGGGCCCTGGCGAAGGTAGCCCGCCACGCGATGCCGAGCGATTCATCACCACGGCTGCTGAAAGCGATCAGGTTCTCGTGTTGGACGGCAAAAACGTCGAGGTGGAGGCTGGGCGTACCGAATGACTCCCCCAGGAGGAACCTCCATGCAGACACGCACCATCGGCGAGGCCCAGGTCGGCGCGATCGGTCTGGGCGGTATGCCGATGTCCATCGAGGGGCGCCCCGACGAGCGGCGTTCGGTCGCGACGATCCACGCCGCGCTGGAGGCCGGCGTGACCCTGATCGACACCGCGGACGCCTACCACCTGCACGCCCACGAGGTCGGCCACAACGAGTCCCTGATCGCCCGCGCGGTGGCCGAGTACGGCGGAGACACCTCTGACGTGCTGATCGCGACGAAGGGCGGCCATCTGCGTCCGGGCGACGGCTCATGGACGCAGAACGGCTCGCCGGAGTACCTGAAGAAGGCCTGCGACGCGTCACTTGAGCGGCTCGGCGTCGAGGCCATCGGGCTCTATCAGTTCCACCGGCCGGACCCGAGGGTCCCCTACGTGGAGTCGGTCGGGGCGATCCGCGATCTGCTGGACGCGGGCAAGATCCGCTTCGCGGGCATCTCCAACGCCGATCCCGATCAGATCCGGCAGGCCGGCGAGATCCTCGGCGGCCGGCTGGTGAGCGTGCAGAACCAATTCTCGCCCGCTTTCCGCTCCAGCGAACGGGAGTTGGAACTGTGTGCGGAACTCGGCATCGCGTTCCTGCCGTGGAGCCCGCTGGGCGGGATCGCGCAGGCCGGTGAGCTGGGCTCGCGGTTCGCCGTGTTCGCGGACGTGGCGCAGGCACACGGCGTGAGCCCGCAGCAGGTGTGCCTGGCGTGGATGCTCGCGAAGGCGCCGGTGGTGATACCGATTCCGGGCTCCTCACGCCCCGAGACCATCCGCGACTCGGTCGCCGCGACGGAGCTGAAGCTGTCCGCCGAGGAGCTGGCCCGACTCGACGCGGCGTGACGAGCTGACGAGGAGTGCGGAGGAGGCGGGTTCACCGGTGCGGGCATCGGTCGCACCGGGTCCGGCCTACGCTGAAGCCATGAGCGACTACCGCGGCACCGGCGGCTCCGAGGCCGCCCGGGAGACCCCGGAAGCCCCGGCGAAGGCCGAGGGACCGCCCTTCGCCGAGTGCGTGCTGTGCCAGAAGCCCACGGAGTACCCGGAGTCGTACAAGGGGATCACGCTGTGCCCCGTCTGCGAGTGGCAGGAGGCGCAGCGCACCGCCTGCTCCGGGTGACGGCGATCAGCCTCGGCGGGTGGTGAGCGCGCAAGCCACCGCGATGGCCGCCGCTGCCGTCGCGCCGGCACCGATCAGCGGCAGCAAAGGCGCCGGTACCGTCCCCGCCTGCGAGCCCGTCACCAGGTCGCTGATCGCCGCCCGGGCCGGTGAACCCGTCACCACCAGCGCCAGCACCGCCCCGAGCAGCATCGCCGGAACCGCCCGGCCGGGCGAACGCAGCAGCGGCCACGTCGTGAGCGCGCCCACGGCCGTGCCCAGCAGGGCGCACACCAGCGCGGCGACGAGCCCGGCCCCGCCCGCCGGGAGGATCGGCAGGCGCGTCTGGTGGTTCGTGCTGGTCGGATCGCTGATCACCATCACGACGACCGTCGCCGCCACCCCGAGCAGCGCCGCCGCGCCGAACGCCGTGAGCAGGCAGGCCAGATGCGCCCGTGTGGGCCCGGCCGCCGCGCCCACACAACTCCGCGCCGCGGGCGGTTCGTTGGTGGCGCAGATCCGTACGAACCAGGCGGCGATCGGGAGTACGGCGGCGGCCGCGTAACCGAGCGAGTCCAGTATCGGCTGGCCCGTCTGGACTCCGACGGCCAGGAACACCGCGTACAGGATGACCGGCGGCAGCCAGCGTTGCGAACGCAGCAGGAGGGCCGCCTGGTAGCGGAGGAGGGGGCGGAGGGCGGTCATGAGCGGACCTCGGCATCCGTGTCGGCAGAGCGGGACGTCAGTACGCCGTTCGCGGCGGACTCCTCCCCCACGCTGATCACATGCCACGGCGGGCGGGCCGTCAGCAAGGTCCTGAGAACAGTGTCCGAGTGGGTCTCGGGGACGGTGAGGCGGAGCCTTCCGGGCCCCGGCTCCTCGACGGACACCGTCAGCCGTGTCGCCTCGGCGGGCGGCTCGGCACCCGACGGCCCCTCGACCTCGACGACCACGTACGAGTCCTGCGGCGCCGAACTCTCCGTCATCGCACGCAAGTTGCCGTCGGCCACCGCGTACGTCGCGTCCGGCACCCCCGCCAGCCGCCGAGGGTCGTGGTCGACGAACACCACCGTGCCGCCGACGGCCGTGCGCTCCAGCACCGCCCGCTCCAGTTCCGTGCGGGCGGCCCTGTCGAGGCCGGACCAGGCCTCGTCGAGGACGAGGAGTTCCGGTTCGGCGAGCAGGGCCTGGGCGACCGCGACCTTCTGGCTGGTGCCCTTGGAGAGTTCCGACATCGCCGTACGGGCGTACTCGGCGGCGCCCAGGCGCTCCAGCCACTCGACCGCGGCACGGGCGGCCTCCGCGCGGGAGAGACCGTGGATGCTGCCGAGGTGGATCAGATAGCCGGCCGCGGTGAAGGGCAGGGCGGCAGGGAAGCGCTCGGGGACGTACGCGGTGCGCGGACGGCCGGTGATGCGGCCCTCGGTGGGGGCGTCGATCCCGGCGAGCAGGCGCAACAGGGTCGACTTGCCGGTGCCGTTGGCGCCCTCGACGCGCGTCAGGGTGCCGGGGGCCAGTGTCAGGTCGACTCCGCGCAGGACCCAGGGGCCACCGAGGCCGTAACGGCGGCCGACCCCTTCCAGCAGCAACTCGCGTTTCATGCGGGCCATCCTCGCGCGTACTTTCGGCTGCGCGCAGAGGAACCGATCTTCCGCCTGGCAGACTGGAGGGCGTGAGCAGCGACCAGACGACCACCCCGGGCGGCCAGGCCGACAGTGAGGACAGCCCCTTCCGTCATGAGCAGACCGCCCGCGACAAGGCGCCGCAGTACGTGCTGCCGTTGGTCGTCCGTATCGAGCGGAGCGAGCCCCCAGCGCGTACGGACGCACTCGAAACCGCTGCCCGCGCCGTCCTGGTGATGCTCAGCGACGAGCGGTCGCAAGGGGACGGGGAGTGGGCGCAGGCGATGCGGGACTGGCAGGACGCCCGGATCCGCAAGGTGGTGCGGCGGGCGCGGGGCGCCGAGTGGCGGCGGGCCGAGGCGTTGCCGGGCATCACGGTCACCGGCAAGTCGGCCGAGGTACGCGTCTTCCCGCCGGTCCCCCTGGACGGCTGGCCCAAGGACCTGGCCCGCCTCCAGGTCTCCGGCACGGAACTCGACGACCCTGAAGCACCGGGGGACCCCGACCCGACGGCCCCCGTGCTCTGGATGAGCCCCGATGTCGACATGTCGGCCGGCAAGTCCATGGCCCAGGCCGGCCACGGCGCCCAACTCGCCTGGTGGGAACTCCCCGACGAGGCCCGCAAAGCCTGGCGCGACGCCGGCTTCCCCCTCTCGGTCCGCACCGCGCCTCCCGCCCTGTGGGCCCAACTCACCACGAGCGGGCTCCCGTTGGTACGCGACGCGGGCTTCACGGAGATCGCGCCCGGGCTGACCGTCGCGGTCGAGGGATACGAGCGGGTCGGCGCCCTGCCGGAAGGCGCGCGACGACCGGCCACCTGGGGCTGAGTGCGCGGCGTCGTCGTCCGGCAGAGCGACGACTTCCCTCAACCCAGGGTGACCCGCAGGATGCGGTCCGCGCCGTCCGGCTGGCCTCCGTTGGCGTCGGCGTTGGTGGTGGTCAGCCACAGTTGTTCGCTGCCGGGCACCTTGAGCACCGTACGGAGCCGACCGTACGTACCGACGTAGTACGCCGTCGCCGTGCCCACGTTCTCCGTGTCGCCCTCGATGGGGATGTGCCAGAGGCGCTGGCCGCGCTGGGCGGCCATGTAGACGACGTTGTCGGCGATGGCAATGCCACTGGGCGAGGCCTCGCCGGTGGTCCAGGTCTTCTTCGGGTTGGTCATCCCGGCGACCGAGCAGGTGCCCTCGCAGGTGGGCCAGCCGTAGTTGGCGCCGGGCTTGATCAGGTTCAGTTCGTCGAAGCGGGTGTTGCCGAACTCGGCCGACCACAGCCGCCCGTTGCGGTCGAAGGCGAGCCCCTGCGGATTGCGGTGGCCGAGACTGTAGACGTGGTTGCCGAAGGGGTTGCCGGGGGCCGGGTCCCCGGAGGTGGTCAGGCGCAGGATCTTGCCGTTGAGGGAGTCGCGGTCCTGGGCGAGGGCGGTGTTCTGGGCGTCGCCGGTCGTGGCGTACAGATAGCCGTCGGGGCCGAAGGCGAGCCGTCCGCCGTTGTGGTAGCGGGCCTTGCTGATGCCCTGGAGGATCACCGTGTAGCCGCTGAGCGAGGTGCCGTCGTATGTCATGCGGGCGATGCGGTTGCCCTCGGCGGCGGTGTGCATGAAGTACACGTGGTGGTTGGTGGCCCAGTCGGGGTCGACGGCGACGCCCATGAGTCCGCCTTCGCCGTCGGTGGTCTGGCTGTTGGGGACCGTCCCGACCTGGGTCTTGGTGCCGTCGGGGGCGACCTTCCAGACCCGGAAGTCGTCGCGCTCGGTGACCAGGGCGTGTGAGCCGTCGGGCAGCCAGTCGACGCCCCAGGGGATGGTCAGCCCGGTGGTGAGGGGGGTGACGGAGGTCGGTACGCCCGCAACTGCCGCTGTGGCGGCGGGAGTTGCGGTGTCGGCCTGGGCTGGCCCGAGTCCGGTGAGGCTCGCCAGTAACAGCCCGGTCAGGGACAGAGCCGTGCCCGTGGTCAGCGCTCTACGGGTTCTACGGGTGCTGCGCTTGCTCGTCGGTCGCATCGGTTCTCCAAGAGTGGGGGGCCGTCCCAGAATCGCGACCTGACGGGACACGGTCAATTACCTGAACGGATCGAACAGCATTACCTGAACCGGATCAGGTGTCCTGCTGGTGATGGCACCGCGCCCCGTGCGGCCACCGGGTGAACGTCCCGTTCGCGCGCTCCACCAGCAGCCGTCGGCCCTGTGCGAGCACTCCGCGTGGCCGCAGGCCCGTCAGGCTCGCGGTCGTATAGGCGGCGCTCAGGCTGGCGAGGTCGCGGACGATGCCGATGCTGAACAAGGACTGGGTCTCGGCGATGGCCTCGTGGTCGCCCGCCCGGATGACGACCCGCAGATCGGGTGCGACGGCCCGTGCGGCCACGGCCACCGCGATGTTGTCCAGGTCGTCGGAGGCGACTGCGGCCATGGCCTGGGCCGTGTCGAGGCCGAGCTTGCGCAGCACGAACCTGTCCCGCGCGTCGGCGACGACGACGGGGATGCCGAGTGCCTTCGCCAGCCGGAGGTTGGGGGCCGCCGGGTTGCGTTCCACCGCGATCACACCGAGGCCGAGCCCCTGCAATCGCGTGCACAGCCGGAGCCCGACCTGTCCGAATCCGACGACCACCACATGGCCCGCGCGGGGAAGCGCCCTGGGGCCCACCATGCCGATCGAGCGCGGGGCCAGCAGACGGTCGACCATTCCGGCGGTGAAGACGGCGGTGAACACAATGGTGATCAGCATGGCGACACTGCTGAACACCAGGTAGGCGGTCCCGCCGTGCGCGGCTGCGGGGCCGACGGTCGCCAGGGTTCGCGCCGCTTCGAAGAGGGCTTCCACCGGCGACCGGTGGTTGAGGGTCACCGACCAGATCCAGTCCGCCAGCAGCACCGCGAAGAGACCGGCAAGGCCGGTCAGCATGATCCGTGAGCTGCCGTCGTGCGGTCGCAGCTGGCCCCTGATCTTGCCCAGCCGGGCCCGGTACCTCAGGGAGCGCGGCGGCCGGTACGGCTCGAGACGTACGGCGTCCTCGCCCCAGCGGGCGCCGACATGCCCCGAGGGCGTCCCGTGGAGCGCCAGCAACTCGGGCTGGAGGCAGGCGGCCAGCAGGACGGGGGCGGCGACATCGGCCGGTGAGGTGACCCGGCAGTTGGGAACCGTGCTCTCGAGCTGGCCCGCGACCGTCCGGTCGAAGACGGTCACCACCAGGGCGACACCTGGACGGATGTGCTCGACGGCGAGCGCGTAGCGCAGGGACTCGGCGTCGTCGTCGAAGAGAACCGCGACGCCCGCCACCTTCCGGTCCAGGGCCCGTCGCAGTTCTTCGTCCGTGGGCTGGGTCATATGGCACACGACGTCCCCTGCTGATTGCAGAGAACCACAGACCCTGCGCGCCGCATCGCCGCCGATCACGACGTAGTACTGCTGCTGTGCCTCGTTCCCGTCCTCGTCCCCTCCCTCGCCCCCGGTCGACTCGGAGAGTTCCGCGGGTTCCGGGAGTTCAGAGGGCTCAGAGAGCGAAGGCGCAGTCATCTGAGCGGTACGGGTCGCAGTCGAGGCATCGGAGGGTCAGGCAGCCACCGCATCGGGTGAGCGACCGCCCGCAATGGCATGTGGGGTCACTCGGATCATCGAATTCCCTGTCCGTGCCCGGTTGGCGGCGGATACCGGCGGTTCCCGGCACGGGACGCCTGCTGGCGAAGCTCATGGACTACTCCCATCGGGGTGGAGCGCGGTTGGCGGGGCACGGTGACACGGCGCCGGCACATACAGGCAGCGAGAGCAGTACGGGATTGAAGGCTCCCTTGACGGCGGAGCAGGCCGAGCTCGTCGGCGAAGCTGGGCGGGGATCACCCGCGCGGAATGCCGCAACACCGAACCTAGGGCGACCCCGTCTCTCGCGCTATGAGCAGATGTCACGCCCCTGACCCCCTTGAGTCCGACAGATGCTCAAGGGCCGTGGCGAATACCGGGGGCACACGCCGCCAGTCTCCCCGCGGCGTTCAGCCGTTGACCGCGAAAACCGTGCCGCTGTCGTTGCCCACGTACACCGTGCCGCCGGTCGCCGCGGGTGAGGAGCGGATGTCCGCGCCGGTGCGGTACCTCCACAGCTGCTTGCCCGTGTCCTTTCGTACGGCGTAGAGGTTGCCGTTCTTGCTGCCCACGTACACGGCGTCGCCGAGGACGGTCGGCGAGGAGTAGACGATGGCGCCGATGGTGAACTTCCACCTCTGCTTCCCGTTCAGGGCGTCGACCGCGTACAGATTGCCGTCGTCGCTGCCCACGTAGACCACTCCGTCGGACACCACCGGTGAAGAGCCCACGCCGCCCCGTGTGGCGAAGGTCCAAAGGCGTTCGCCGGTATCGCAGTTGACGGCGTAGAGGTTGCCGTCGTAGCTGCCCGCGTAGACGACGCGGTCGGCGATCGCCGGTGAGGACTTGACGTCGCCGTCCGTGTCGAAGGCCCAGGCGCGTTCTCCGGTCGCCGCGTCGATGCCGTACAGCCGGGAGTCCTCGCTGCCGACGAAGACCTTGCCCCACGCGACCACCGGGGAGGAACGGATCCGGCCCTCGGCGGCGAACGCCCACTTCCGGTCGCCGGAATCGGCGTCCACGGCGTACAGCCGGCCGTCGTCACTGCCCGCGTAGACGACTCCCCCGGCGACGACCGGTGAGGAGTTGATCTCCCCGCCCGCGCTGAACTTCCAGCGCTGGTCGCCGGTCTTCACGTCGACGGCATAAAGGTGATAGTCCGCGCTGCCGAAGTAGGCGAGGCCCCCGGCCACGGCGGGGCAGGTGTAGACGCCGTTGCCGGTGGGGAACGCCCAGCGTCGCTTTCCGGTCTCGGCGTCCAGGGCGTACATGCTGCCGTCCTTGCTGCCGGCGTACACCAGCCCGCCCGCGGCAAGGAGGGCGGGCGCGACCGGGCCTCCGGTGCTGTACGTCCATCTCTGGCTGCCCGGAGTCGGGGCGGCCGCCGGGTCGTTGAGGGGGTCGTTGCCCGTGCTCTTGTCGGGGTCGTCCTGATCGCCGAGCCCCAGCAGGTAGGAGCCCGCGCCGAGGGCGGCGACGGCGCCCGCTCCGGTGAGTGCGATCAGCACGCGGCGACGGGTGGGCATACCGGGGTCGCGGTCTCCCCCGCTGCCCGGAAGCGTTCCGCCGATCGGAAGCGGCCTGTTCCCCGACGGCCCGGGTGATGGATTGCCCGACGGCCCGGGTGACGGCTGCGGTCTCAGCCGCGCGTCCGTCCAGGTGGGCGGACCGCTCGGGGGTACGGGGCCGGGCGCGCCCGGACCGGAGTACCGCAGGCCCTCGGGCGAGGCGACGGTCGGTGTCCGGAGCGCCTCGGGTGCCCCCGCGGTTTGCCCGGGCGGCTCCTGCGGCAGGCGGGGGTCCACCGCGACCCCGGTTCCCCCGACTCCGGCTCCGGCTGTCGCGGGCCGCCGGCCCGTCTCCGGCACCTGGCCGCCCATGCCGGCCTCCTCGGCCCGCCGCACCGAGGCCGCCACCGGCGCGGGCAGCCAGGCCCCGCCTTGCAGGGCGAGGGTGACGGTGCCCGGACCGTACTGGCCGTACGCCGCCGTGGGCGACGGAAGGATGCGGGCCGCGAACTCCGCGAGCAGCTCCGCGACCGTGGGCCGACGTGCCGGATCCTTCTCGAGGCAGTGGGCGAGGAGCGGGCGCAGCCCTTCCGGTACCGCGGACAGATCGGGCTCGTCATGGACCACGCCGAAGCCGATACCGGCCGCAGGGCTGGAACTGAAGGGCCCCTCGCCGCCGGCCGCGTAAACAAGCACGCTCCCCAGGGCGAACACATCGGCGGGCACACCGGCACGCCCACCCGTCAGCTGCTCGGGCGACATGAACGCGGGCGTGCCGACGACGACTCCACTGCGGGTCAGCGAACTCGAACCGGCGCTGATCGCGATCCCGAAGTCGATCACCTTGGGCCCGTCGGGAGCCAGCAGCACATTGGAGGGCTTCAGATCCCGGTGGACGAGGCCCGCGGCATGGATGGCCTGGAGTGCCTCGCTCAGACCGGCGCCCAGCGCGAGCACCGACGATTCGGGGAGCGGTCCATGCCTCGCGATCGTGGCGTCGAGCGAGATGCCCGCGACATGGACGGTGGCGAGCCACGGCGGGTCCCCGTACGGATCCGCGTCGACGACCGCGGCCGTGAACGCCCCGCTGACCGCACGGGCGGCAGCCGCCTCCCGGGCGAACCGCTGCCGGAACTCGGGGTCGTCGGTGAATTCGGGCCGGATCGTCTTGACGGCGACCGCACGCCCGCCCGGCGACCGCGCCAGGTAGACGCGCCCCATCCCGCCGGCTCCGAGGCGGCCCATGATGCGGTACGGCCCCACCTGCCGCGGGTCGCTTCTTTCCAACGGCTGTGCCATGGGTCCCCCTGAACCAGCCGGAGGGCGTGTCGCTCCCCGGATGTCTGTCCCGTCCATGATGTCCGGCAGGCACGGAATACGCACCTCACTGTGCGCTCGGACGCGGGCGGAGTACGCGAGGGTTCCACAGCACGCGGCACCGCCCCTGCTGCTGAAGAGTCGAAGGGGCCGCAAGTTGCTGTAAGTCGCCGGGAGTTGCTGAGAGTTTCTGAGAGTTGCGCCGGATATCCCTGAACAGACCCTGTTACCCGATCTATAGCATTTCATTGCAACAGACACCCTTGACAGCCTGCGGGCTGTTTCGCCACGTTTGAGCTCTGCCAAGCGCAGGACAAGTAGGACGCGGAGAGCGCGTGTTGGGGGAAACGGGGGGCGGTCGCCCATGCGATCGATCAGCAGTGCCGTGAACATCACCATCCACAGAGCCGAGCATCTCGACGCCTCGCTCAGCCGGGCCTGGCACAAGGCGATGGACGAGTCGCCCGACTACGCCAACCCGTTCCTGGCACCGGAGTTCGCGGCCGGGATCGGCGCGTGCCGCGGTGGAGCGCGGGTGGCGGTCCTGCACGAGAACGGGGAACCCGTCGGCTTCCTCCCGTACGAACGCAACTCCTTCGGCGTCGGCCGGGCCATAGGTCTCGGCCTCTCCGACTGCCAGGCCCTCGTGCACCGCCCCGGGATCACCTGGGACACCGAGCAACTGCTGCGCGCCTGCGGGCTGTCCGTCTTCGAGTTCGACCATCTCGTCGCGGAGCAGAAGCCGTTCGGCCGCTACGCCACGGGGACGTTCCCCTCACCGGTGCTCGACCTGAAGCCCGGCGACGGCGACTACGCGCAGTGGCTGCGGGCCGCGTACCCGGGGCTGGCCAAGACGACGCTGAAGAAGGAACGCCGCCTGGGGCGCGACCTCGGTGAGATGCGGTTCGTCTTCGACGAACGCGATCCGCGGATGCTGCGCACGCTCATGCGGTGGAAGTCCGCCCAGTACCGCAGGACGGGACGGATGGACCGGTTCGCGCGGCCGTGGATCGTGGACCTGGTGGACCATCTGTTCCAGGTGCGCGAGGAGCACTTCACCGGTGTGCTGTCCGTGGTGTACGCGGGCGACCGCCCGGTGGCCGCCCACTTCGGGCCGAGATCGCGCACGGTGCTGGCGGCCTGGTTCACCGCGTACGACCCCGAGCTCCGCTACTACTCGCCCGGCCTGATCATGCACCTGCGGATGGCGGATGCGGCGGCCCGGGACGGCGTACGGCTGATGGACATGGGCCGCGGCGACAAGGAGTACAAGGACTGGCTCAAGACCCGCGAACTGCGCGTCGCCGAGGGCTTCGCGACCCGCCCCCACCCGGTGGCGACCGCGCACCGGCTGTGGCGCCGACCGGTGCGCGGCCTGCGGAACACGGTCCTGGCCCATCCCAGCCTGCGCGAGCCGGCCGACCGGCTGCTGAAGACGGTCGGTTCCTTGCGTACGTCGGGCCGGACTGACTCCGGCAGCGCCGTACCCCGCGCCCGCTGAGCAGAACACCCTCGTACGCCCCATGCTCGTCCCCCTTGTGCACCCCCTCGAACGACCCCTGGACGGCCCTTCGACAGAAGAGGTGACCATGCCGTACGGATCGCGGCTCGCCGCGACGATGACACGGCGGCTCGGACGGGAATGCGTCTACACGCCCTCGGCGCGGCTGGCGCTGTATCTGGCGCTACGGCGCTGGTGCCGGCCGGGCGCACGGGTGCTGATGTCGCCGGTGAACGACGACGTGATCCTCTTCGTCGTCCTCGCGGCCGGACTGCGCCCGGTGCAGGCCCCGGTGTCCATGTGGGACGGCAACATCGATCCCGCCGCCGTACCCGAGTCGACCTGGCGGAACGTGGACGCCGTACTGACCACGAACCTGTACGGGTTGCCGGACCGCGTCGTCGAACTGCGGCGCCGCTGCGAGGAGTTGGGCATCCCTCTGCTCGAGGACGCGGCACACGCGATCGGCACGCATGTGGACGGGCAGCCGATCGGGACGTTCGGGAAGGCGGCGGCGTTCAGCCTGTCCAAGCATGTGGCGGCGATGGCGGGCGGTTTCCTCGCCGTCGAGGACGCGCGCACCAGGCGGGAGTTGGAGCTGCTGCGCGACGATCTCCTCGAGCCGGCCCGCCTGCGCACCGACCTGGCCGCGGCACTGCGCCCGCTGGCGCGTTCCGCCGTACGCGGCCTCCACCTGGTGCGTCCCGCGTGGCGCACGATGCAGCGCCTCGGCCTGCTGGAACGGGACGACTTCCGCATGCCCCTGCACGCGCCACGGCTGGCCCGCAGCGCTCGCGAGGCGCCCAGCCTCAAGGCGTACGAACCATGGGTACGCGTCGACCTGCACGACTTCCGCTCCCGCCACGGAGCCCTGGTCCGTGGCCAGTTGGGGCTCCGCATGGCGGGCCTCGACGCGAACCTCGCCCGCCGCAGGGCCGGCGCCGCCCTGCTCTCGGGCACCGCCTGGGCCTCCCCGGCACTGCGCGACCGGGCCACCCACGAGGGCCCTCCTCCCGTCTTCCGGGTGCCGCTCCTGGTCCACGACCGCGACGCCCTCGTGGAACGCCTGGTGAACCACGGCGTGATCGCCGGATACATCTACGATCCCCCGCTCGACGACTACGCGGGCCCGGAGTTCACCGAACCGTCCCCCGCCCCGTCGGCCGCCCGCTGGTTCGCCTCACACGTACTCCCGGCCGACCCCCTCCTGGCCCGCAGGATCACTGCCGCGCTGACCAGGGAGCAGGCGACGACCGCGCACCCGTCCCTCGCCGCCCCGCTGCCGGACCCCACGCCACGGACGCCCTTGGGCCAGTGAAAGGCATCGCAATTGCGGTGACATACCGTGATCGCATCGTGACGCCATGAAGTGTCGCGTGGGACCGTGACCAGGACCGGTCCGCCGGCGGACCACCAACACACGAGGTATCCACCATGACCGACACATCCGCGCACACCCCGAACGCCGAACGGCTGGCCGAGGAGATCTTCACCGGGCTGCGCTCGGCCCTCGAGATCCTCGCCATCGACATCGGCGTCCGCCGCGGCCTGTACGAGGCCCTGGCCGCGCACGGCCCCATGACACCCCGCGACCTGTCCAAGACGGCGGGCATCCATGCGCGATACGCCCGCGAGTGGCTGGAGCAGCAGGCCGTCGCCGGCGTGCTGATCGCCTCCGGACCCGCCGCTTCCAGACCCGTCCACGACGATTACGAGCGGCGCTACGAGCTGCCCGCCGAACACCGGCGAGTGCTGCTGGACCGCGACGACCCGTTCTTCCTGGCGACCGGCCCGCAGTTCATCGCCTCGATCGCCGAGGTCCTGCCCGAGGTACTGGAGGCCTTCGGCACGGGCGGCGGCGTACCGTACGAGCGCTACGGCGAGGGCACCCGCGAAGGCATCGCGGGCCTGAACCGGCCCATGTTCCAGCCGGAGACGCTCCACTCCTGGGTCGCGGCCCTGCCGGACGTCCACCGGCGGCTCTCCGAGGCTCCGGGCGCGCAGGTGCTCGACCTCGGCTGCGGCCTGGGCTGGTCGACGATCGCCCTGGCCCGCGCCTTCCCCACGGCCCGGCTGACCGGCATCGATCTGGACGCCGCCTCCGTCGAACAGGCCAGGCGCAACGCCGAGGAGGCCGGTCTCGGCGAGCGCATCGCCTTCGTACGCACCGACGCCGCGGGAGCAGGCCTCGACGGAGCCGTGGACCTCGTCACCGTCTTCGAGGCACTGCACGACATGGCGGACCCGGTCGGGGTGCTGGCCTCGGTGCGCGGACTGCTCTCTCCCTCGGGCGCTGTGCTGATCGGGGACGAGAAGGTGAGCGAGGAGTTCACCGCTCCGGGCCCGGAACTCGACCGGCTCAACTACGCCTTCAGCGTGCTGCACTGCCTGCCCGCCACCCGTGCGGAGGGCGCGAAGGTGGAGGCGGGCACGGTCCTGCGGCCCGCAACGGTGCGCGCGTACGCCCACGAGGCGGGATACGGCTCGGCAGAGGTACTGTCCGTCGACCACGACCTGTGGCGCTTCTACCGCCTGTCGCCCTGATCCGCGCCCGCCGCTCCTACCGCCCCGACCCGGCGAACCTCAAATGTTGCTCTGAACGTCCCCGCCGATGGGTTCGGCCCCGCTTGCCGGGGCCATGACCCGGTTACGCCGGAACGCAGGCCCGTCGAAGGAGACGACGCACAGGTCCTGGTGAAACCGTGGTGAAGGAGGGGACGATGCAGCGACTGGGTACGGGAATCGGATGGCGGCCGGAGATCGCCGAGGCCGTGGAGCGCATGCCCGGCATCGACTGGGTCGAGGCCGTCGCGGAGAACGTGTGCCCTGGGCACATCCCCGACTCGCTGCGGCGCCTGCGCGAACGCGGCGTCACGGTCGTACCGCACGGCGTCTCCCTCGGCCTCGGCGGCGCCGAACGGCCCGACGAGGACCGCCTCACCGCCCTCGCCGAACGCGCCGAGGCGCTCGCCGCACCGCTCGTCACGGAGCACATCGCGTTCGTCCGCGCGGGCGGCACCCTCACCGCCTCGCCACGCCTTGAGGCCGGGCACCTGCTGCCCGTGCCGCGTACCCGGGACGCCCTCGACGTCCTGTGCGAGAACATCCGTATCGCGCAGGCCGCTCTGCCCGTGCCGCTCGCCGTCGAGAACATCGCGGCGCTGTTCTCCTGGCCGGGCGAGGAGATGACCGAGGGGCAGTTCCTGTACGAACTGGTCGACCGTACCGGCGTACGTCTCCTCATCGACGTGGCCAACCTCCACACCAACCACGTCAACCGCGGCGAGGACCCCGCCAAGGCCCTCGACGAACTGCCTGTCGAGGCCATCGCGTACGTCCACGTCGCCGGCGGCTTCGAGCGCGACGGCGTCTGGCACGACAGCCACGCCCACGCCGTGCCCCCGGCGGTCCTCGACGTCCTCGCGGACCTGGCGTCCCGGGTGCGCCCACCGGGCGTACTCCTGGAGCGGGACGAGAACTTCCCCGAACCAGCCGAGCTGGAGCGGGAGTTGACGGCGATCCGGGAAACCGTGGAGAACGCTCCGAAGGTAAGCGACAAGTCTTCAGGCGTACGGGACGGAGGCGCCCCGAAGGACAACACGGCCACGGACACAGGCGCCGGCACCGAACCCGCCCGTCAGCGCCTCGCCCTCGCCCAGGCCGCCCTCCTCTCCGCACTCGTCGCCGGAACCCCCGCACCCGAGGGCTTCGACCGGACGCGGCTGGCCGTGCAGGCGCGGGCGCTCGCCTCGAAGCGGGCCGACGTCGTGGCCAAGATCGCTCCGGAACTGCCGGAGATCCTGGCGAGGGCGTACCGGCCGCGGTTCCTGGCGTACGCGCACGGCCACCCGATGACCGACGGCTACCGGCACGACGCGCTGGCCTTCGCCGAGCACCTGCTCCTGCACGGCCGCCTCGAAGACGCCGACGTACAGCGGAAGTTGAGCAACTGGTGGCTGGAACGCTCGGGCCCCGCCCCGCTGTCCCGACGCCCGGCGGCCCGCTTGGCGCGAGCCACGCGACGGGTCCTGCTGAGGCGTTGAGACGCTGAGGCGCAACAGGCGCCGCCAACAAGGGACATGGAGCCGACACCGGCAGACCGGTGCTTTACTTCGCCAAGTACCCAACGAAATATCCCTTTTGACATGGCCGTGTGCTGAAGGGATACGTGAATGAGAGCCGCCCTCCTCCACGGAACCGCAGGTTCCCTGGTCCTGACCGCCCTCGTCGCCGCCCCCGCGGGCGGCGACGCCCGGGGCGCGACGCCGGGCCTGGCCGAGCGGCACGGCGTGACCGTCGCCGCCGCGCGCGCCGCCGCCGAAGGCATCCGCTTCGGGAAGTGCGCCGAGGAGCAGGACGGCCCGGGCAGCCGTGAGTGCGGCACGGTGACGGTGCCGCTCGACTACGCGCGGCCCGACGGCAAGAAGATCCAGCTGACCGTCAGCCGCACGCGGGCGACCGGCAAGAACGCCAAAGACGGCAAGAACGCCAAAGACGGCGAGGACGACAAGCGGCGGATCCCGCGGCAGGGCTCGCTCGTCTTCAACCCTGGCGGCCCCGGCGCCTCCGGCATGCACTTCCCGCTGGCCGGCCTGCTCCCCGAGTGGAAGCGCATCGCGGCGGCGTACGACCTCGTCGGCTACGCCCCACGCGGAGTGGGTCGTTCCGCACCACTGTCCTGCCAGGACCCGAAGCGGCTCCTCCACGGCCCCTCGCAGGCACCGGCGAACCCTTCGGAGTCGTACAAGAAGAAGCGCGTCGCGCGGGCGAAGGCGTACGCGCGCGGCTGTCTGAAGCGTTCCGGCAGCGGACTGCGGCACTTCACGTCGCTCAACAACGTGCGCGACCTGGACGTCCTGCGCGCCGCGCTCGGCGAGCGGAGGCTGACCTTCATGGGCGCCTCGTACGGCACGTACATCGGGGCCCTGTACGCGACGCTGTTCCCCTCGCACGTACGCCGGATGGTCTTCGACTCGGCCGTAAACCCGGACCCGGGACGGATCTGGTACCGGAACAATCTCGACCAGTCGCTCGCCTTCGAGAGGCGTTGGGCGGACTTCCGTGCGTGGGTGGCCAAGCACGACGAGGTGTACGGGCTCGGCAGCACGCCCGAGGAGGTGCTGCGCAGTTACGAGAGGGTGCGGGCGCGGCTGGCCGCCGAGCCTGCGGGCGGGAAGGTCGGGCCGGGGGAACTGCAGAGCGCGTATCTGCAGGTGGGTTACTACGACGACTACTGGCCGCGGCGCGCGGAGGCGCTCTCCGCGTATCTGAAGGGCGATCCGAAGCCGTTGGTCCAGCAGGCGGGGCCGCAACCGGAGGCGGTGGCCGAGCAGGAGAACGGCGACGCCGTCTACACGGCCGTCGAGTGCAATGACGCGCCCTGGCCGACGGACTGGCGCACCTGGAACCGGGACAACACGCGGCTCGCGCGCGTGGCGCCCTTCGAGACCTGGGACAACGTCTGGATGAACCTGCCGTGCGCGTACTGGCCGGTGCCGCGGCAGCGGCCCCTCGACGTACGGACGTCACCCGGCGAGCTGCCGTCGACGCTGATCCTGGCCGCCGAGCGGGACGCCGCCACGCCGTACAAGGGGGCGCTGGAGCTGCGGCGGCGGCTGTCCGGCTCGGTGCTGGTGACCGAGCGGGCGGCGGGCGCGCACGGGATCGGGGGCGGAGCGAACCCGTGCGTCAACGGTCACCTCGACGCGTATCTGCTGGAGGGGGAGCTTCCGGTGCGGGGCGAAGAGTGCGGTCCCCATCCCGAGCCGAAGCCCGCCTCACCGGGCGACCGCTTCCGGCCGAGGGCCGCCCAGCTAAGCGCTCCGCTGGAAGAGCGGTGATGAACCTGCGGGCCGGTAGGGGCTGGTCGCGCCCACGCGGCGGAGCCGCAAATCGGATACAGCCCCGCGCCCCTATCGGGGCCTGCGGCCCCTCAAGCGGGCGCGGTACCGCACCGACTTCACCAAGGCCGCTAAGGTCCTGCGTCAGGCCAGCCCCGCGACCAGCTCACCGATGTCCTTGCGGCGGCCCGTGTAGAACGGGACCTCCTCGCGGACGTGCATCCGGGCCTCGGAAGCGCGCAGGTGGCGCATGAGGTCGACGATGCGGTACAGCTCGTCGGCCTCGAAGGCGAGGATCCACTCGTAGTCGCCGAGGGAGAACGAGGCGACCGTGTTGGCGCGTACGTCCGGGTAGCCGCGGGCCATCTTGCCGTGGTCGGCGAGCATGCGGCGGCGGTCCTCGTCGGGCAGCAGGTACCAGTCGTAGGAGCGCACGAAGGGGTAGACGCTGATGTAGTTGCGGGGCGTCTCGTCGGCGAGGAACGCCGGGATGTGCGAGCGGTTGAACTCCGCGGGGCGGTGCAGCGCCATGTTCGACCAGACCGGCTCCAGGGCGCGGCCCAGCTTCGTACGGCGGAAGAGGTTGTACGCCTCCTGGAGCTGGTCGGAGGTCTCCGCGTGCCACCAGATCATGAGGTCGGCGTCGGCGCGCAGCCCGGACACGTCGTACGTACCGCGGATCGTGACGTCCTTGGCGGCGAGCTGGTCGAAGAGCTCCTGGACCTCGTCCGCGTAGCCGGCGCGGTCCTCGGGGAGGATGTCTCGCAGCTTGAAGACGGACCACAGGGTGTAGCGGATGACCTCGTTCAGGTCCTTGGCCAGCTTGCCCTTGTTCGGGATCCTGGCGGGGTCGGTGGTGGGGGCGTCGTCACTCATGAGGCTATTCTCCCGCTCCGCCGTGCCGGTTCTGCACCGGGTTCGTGATCAGCTCGTCCAGTCCCAGTCCCAGTCCACCGCGGTCGCCTCTCAGCTGGTCCACGGCGGCGTACGCACTCGCGATGCACGCCGGGATGCCCACTCCGTCGTACGCCGCTCCGCACACGGCGAGGCCCGGCAGCTTGCCGACGTGCTCCCGGATGCGGGCCACGCGCGAATGGTGGCCGACGGGGTACTGGGGCAGGCCGTCGGTCCAGCGCGTGACGCTTGCCGCGACGGGCGCGGCGTCGAGCCCGGTGGCTTCCCGCAGGTCGTGCCGCGAGACGTCGACGAGCTCGCCGTCCTCGCGCCCGAGGATCTCGGTCTCGCCGTACCGCCCCACGGACGTCCGCAGGACCAGCACATCCGGGTTCTCCTCGTCGATCCACCCCCATTTCTGGGAAGCGAACGTCGACGCCTTGATGGTCCGCCCGTCAACAGGCGGCACCAGAAAACCGCTTCCTTCAGGGAGGCGGATCTCGCCGCGCCGGTAGGCGAGCGTGACGAGCGCCATGGAGGCGTACTCGACACCGGCCAGCTCGGCCGCGGCAGCGGGCGCCTCGTCCCGCAGCAACGCGGCAGCCGCGCCGGTGGGAACGGCGAGGACAACGCCGTCGGCATGGAGCACACGCTCTCCGGCGACGATGCGCCAGGCCAGTTCACCGAATCGCCCAGCCGCCTCCCCCGCGACCCTGCGCAGCTCCGTCACCCGCGCCCCGGTGACGATCTCACCGCCCCGCGCCCGTATCAACTCCGCCACTGCGAGCGGCAGTTGGCCGACGCCGCCCTCGATGCCCATGAAGACGGGGCCGGTCTGCTGTGCGGCAGCCGCACGGGCCTGGATTCCCCGGACCGCCTCCGTCAACGACACATGCGTACGCGCCGCCTCGAAGAGCTGGGGGACGGCCGAGCGCATGGAGATGCGGTAGGCGTCGCCCGCGTAGACGCCGCCCAGGAGCGGCTCGATCAGGCGGTCGACCACCTCGCGGCCGAGGCGGGCCGCCACGTACTCCCCCACCGCCACGTCGTCGCCGATCTCCGTGCGCGGCAGGTCGGCGTCGCGCTCGATGCGGTGGACGCCCTCCTCGGAGAGCAGTCCGGCGAGGGCCGACGCGGTGCCGGGCACACCCATGACGTGGCCCTTGGGCATGGGCCGCAGCGCCCCGCGCGTCCAGATCGACGCGCTCGCCGTCGCGGGCTGCCGGAGCCGGGCGTCGAGGCCCACCTCTCGGGCGAGCGCCACCGCCTCGGGGCGCCGGGCCAGCATCGACTCGGCGCCGAAGTCGACCCGCGCACCCGCGATCTCACCGGGGAGCAGCTTGCCGCCGAGCCGGTCCGAGGCCTCCAGGACGGTCACGCGCGCGCCGCTGTCCAGCAGCCGGTGCGCGGCGGCCAGACCGGCGATGCCGCCCCCGATGACGACGACGTGACCGGGTCCCGTACGAGTGTCTGCGTGCATGTCTCCACTGTCCCAGACCCCACTGACACCCCCGCAGGACCCCACTGACCCCCGCGGAGCCTCGGTGTCCGTGACGAGTCCGGACCGTGACCGCATCGGGACCGAATCCGCCCAACGTTCCGCCCACCTCCGGCGTCGAAGGAGCGTCCGTCATCACGACACCCTCGGGGGTACGCCGACATGCAGACGCGTGGCACCACATCCAGGCACCGATCCGTACGACCTGTCCAGACCCTGTCGGCGCTGCTGCTGGCCGCCGCCCTCGCCCTCGCGGGGTGCAGCGGTGTGAGTGGCGGCGCCTCGGACTCGAGTGCGGGCGACGGCGGCAAGGCCGCCCCACAGAGCGACGAGAAGGGCGCCGCCGCGGTCGGCGACGCGGCCGGCAAGGACAGGAGCGAGCAGGCCACCGCGCCACCGAAGTTGAGCGCCACCCACATCATCCGTACCGCGTCCCTGACCGTGCAGGTCAAGGACGTACCCAAGGCCCTCGCCGAGGCCCGTACCGCTGTCGAGACCGCGGGCGGCATCGTCGGCAACGAGACCACCGACCGCGACTCCAAGGGCCGCGAGCGCTCGCGAGTCGTCCTGCGGGTGCCCACGGACCGGTACGAGGAGGTGCTCAAGGACCTGGAGGGCTCCGGCAAGCTGATCGACCGGACGGCGAAGGCGCAGGACGTCACGGACCAGGTCGTCGACGTGGAGAGCCGTATCAAGACGCAGCGCGCCAGCGTGATCCGGATCCGTGAGCTGATGGACCAGGCGACCAAGCTCAGCGATGTGGTCACGCTGGAAGGCGAGTTGAGCACCCGCCAGGCCGACCTGGAGTCGCTGCTGGCCCAGCAGGCATCCCTGAAGGACCGTACGAGCCTGGCCACGATCACCCTGTCGCTGTCCGAGACACCGGTGAAGGCGGCGGAGGACGAGGACCCGGGGCTCGCGGACGCGCTCGCGGGTGGCTGGAACGCGTTCGTCGAGACGTTCCGCTGGATCGCGATGGCCCTGGCCGCCCTACTCCCCTTCCTCGTGGGCGCGGCGCTGCTCCTGCTGCTGTGGACGCGTGTCCTGCGCCCCCGGCTGCCGCGCCGCCCGGCCACGGCGGGCGCGGGAGCGGGTACGGCGACCGCCGGCATGTCCCTGCCGGTCGCCCGGCCGGCGCCGGGAGCGGACGACAAGGACGACTGACGGTACTGGCAGGACTGAAATGCCAGTCCCCCGTAGCGTGTTCGTATGAGCATGAGCCGTACGAGAGAACGCCTGGTGGTCGTCGGAGGGGACGCGGCGGGCATGTCCGCCGCGTCCCAGGCGCGCCGTATGAAGGGCCCCGACGAACTGGAGATCATCGCGTTCGAGCGCGGCCACTTCGCCTCCTACTCCGCGTGCGGCATCCCGTACTGGGTGGGCGGCGACGTCTCCGACCGGGACGAGCTGATCGCGCGCACCCCCGAGGAACACCGGGATCGCGGGATCGATCTGCGGATGCGTACGGAGGTGACGGCGCTGGATGTCGCGGGCGGCCGGGTCCGCGCCCGTGACCTGGAGTCCGGGGCCGAGGAGTGGACGTCGTACGACAAGCTCGTGATCGCGACGGGCGCCCGGCCGATCCGGCCGCCGCTGCCCGGCATCGACGCCCCGGGCGTGCACGGTGTGCAGACCCTCGACGACGGCCAGGCCCTGCTCGACACGCTGGCCCGTACGTCCGGCCGGCGCGCGGTGGTGGTCGGCGCCGGTTACATCGGCGTGGAGATGGCCGAGGCGCTGATCAACCGCGGGTACGAGGTGACGGTGGTCAACCGCGGCAAGGAGCCGATGTCCACGCTCGACCCCGACATGGGCCGGCTGGTGCACCAGGCCATGGAGGGCCTGGGCATCACGATGGTGAACGACGCCGAGGTCACCAAGGTCCTCACCGGCGAGGACGGCCGGGTCCGCGCGGTCGCCACGGAGGACGCCGAGTACCCGGCGGACGTGGTGGTCCTCGGCATCGGCGTACGCCCGGAGACGACGCTCGCACAGGCGGCGGGGCTGCCGCTGGGCGACCACGAGGGTCTGCTGACCGACCAGGCCATGCGGGTACGCGGCTACGAGAACATCTGGGCCGGCGGCGACTGCGTGGAGGTCCTCGACCTGGTCTCCGGCCGCGAACGGCACATCGCACTGGGCACGCACGCCAACAAACACGGTCAGGTGATCGGCGCGAACGCCGGCGGCGGCTATGCCACGTTCCCCGGCGTCGTCGGCACGGCGGTCAGCAAGGTCTGCGACCTGGAGATCGCCCGCACCGGCCTCCGCGAAAAGGACGCACGCAGGGCAGGCCTCCAGTTCGAGAAGGTCACCATCGAGTCCACAAGCCGGGCGGGCTACTACCCGGGCGCCGCCCCGATGACGGTGAAGATGCTCGCCGAACGCCGCACCGGCCGCCTGCTGGGCGTCCAGATCGTCGGCCGCGAGGGCGCGGGCAAACGCGTGGACATCGCAGCGGTAGCCCTGACGGCAGGCATGACGGTAGAGCAGCTGACAGCCCTGGACCTGGGCTACGCGCCCCCGTTCTCCCCGGTGTGGGATCCGGTGCAGGTGGCGGCGCGCAAGGCGGTGGGGGCGGTATTCGGCAGACGGTAACTGTCTAGCTGGGGCCCAGTGCAGGCGCCCCTCAAGGAGGCCGCAGGCCCCTTGAGGGGCGCGGGGCTGTATCGATTTGCGGCTCCGCCGCGCGGGCGCGACCAGCCACAACGCACCCGCAGCCTGGACGCAACCAAAACCCAAACGAACCCCCTGCTCAACCCGCGGAGCGACACGCGCGCGTGGCTCTCCGCGCCGGCCACGCGCGCGCGTGCTCACGGCTCAGGGCGCCGAAGACGCCTGGGGGCGTCGGGCCCCGGAGCCCTGAGGGCCTGGGAGCCCAGACGACGTCTCAGGCACCCTGAGCCGCTCCAGGGGTGGTTCCGTTGATCTTCTCTATGGCCTGCCGAGCCTGCTCGCCAGGTGACCGCGGCAACGACGAGACCGGCGACACCTGCGGAGGCTGCGGCGCCGCCTGGGGCCGCGCGTGCGAACCGGGCTGACGGCTGCGCAGCCGGTGGCTGGCCGCCTCGTCGAGGGTCACGGGGCGCTGCATGCTGGCGGCGAGCCGACCGGCTTCCTGGCCGAGCGCGGCCACGTCCTCCCACGACAGTCTGAGCACGAGGGCTACTTCCGCCTCGCCATCCGGCGTGGCGATCATCGGCGGAGCGACTCGGTCGTTCATTGACCTGTTCCTCACGTGTTGCTGGGATCACGGCGGTTGCCGAAACATACGCAGACGCCAGCGCTCCCGTTCAGACCCGTTCAGAAGGGCCCGGTCGCGGGCAGAAGTTCCTTGTGGTCATCCCCGTCCATGATGTGAACCCGGCCCGCCGCACGCCGTTCGTGACGTACGCACTGATCGGCGCCAACGTCCTTGTGTTCCTGGCCACCCCGGGCGTGGCCGCCTCGGTGTGGGGCGAGAGCAGTCTCGCCCAGCTGTGCCATCTGCAGGCGTTCCTGGACCAGTGGGCCGCGGTGCCACGCGAGATGATCCATGACCAGACACCGACCGTCGTTCCCACCGGCGACGTGGGTGTGGGCCCACAGGGACCGGGCTGTGTGGTGGGCCCGCCCGACTACGACAAGTCGCCCCCGCTGTCGGTGTTCACCGCGATGTTCCTGCACGGCAGTTGGCTGCACCTGCTCGGCAACATGCTCTTCCTGCTGATCTTCGGCAACAACATCGAGGACCGCCTCGGCCACGTGCGCTACCTGCTGTTCTACGTGGCCTGCGGCTACGCGGCGGCGTACGCCTTCGCCCTCGTCAACGCCACCTCCGGTGACCCGCTGATCGGCGCGTCCGGCGCGATCGCCGGTGTCCTGGGCGCGTACCTGGTCCTCTATCCGAAGGCCCGGGTCTGGGTCCTCGTACCGTTCCTGATCTTCCTGCCGCTGCGGCTGCCCGCCTGGCTGGTACTGGGCTTCTGGTTCGTCCTCCAGGCGGTGTACTCGTCCGGCGCCGGCGTCTCCGAGGCCGGCACCGTCGCCTACGTCGCCCATGTCGTCGGCTTCGTGGCAGGCATGCTCCTCGCCTGGCCCCTGCGCCCGGGCACCCCACCGCCACCGGAGCCGCGCGGCCTGCTGTGGGGCAGGCAGGCCCGGCCGCGGCAGACCTGGAGACCTCGCTAGCGGGTGGTCCGCGTGTGGACGTACTCCGTGAGCCGGGTCAGCGCATCCGGGTCCGTGCTCGGCAGGACGCCGTGGCCGAGGTTGAAGATGTGGCCCTCCAGGCCCGCGGCGGCGTCGAGGATCTCCTGCGTCTTGGTCTCGACGGCCTCGGTGGTGGAGAAGAGGACCGCCGGGTCGAGGTTGCCCTGGAGCGCCTTGCCCGGGCCGACGCGGCGCGCGGCCTCGTCGAGCGGGACGCGCCAGTCGACGCCGACGACGTCCGCGCCGGCCTCGCCCAGCAGGCCCAGCAGTTCACCGGTGCCGACTCCGAAGTGGATACGCGGGACGCCGTACGACTTCACGGCCTCGAAGACCTTCGTGGAGGCGGGCATGACGGAGCGCCGGTAGTCGGCCGGCGCCAGGGCGCCGACCCACGAGTCGAAGAGCTGCACGGCCGAGGCGCCCGCCTCGATCTGCACCTTCAGGAAGGCGGCCGTGATCTCCGCGAGCCGGTCGAGCAGTTCGGCCCACAGCTGCGGGTCGCCGTACATGAGGGCCTTGGTGTGCTCGTGGTTGCGGGACGGGCCGCCCTCCACGAGGTAGCTGGCGAGCGTGAACGGCGCGCCGGCGAAGCCGATGAGCGGGGTCTCGCCGAGTTCGGCGGTGAGCAGACCGATGGCCTCGGTGACGTACGCGACGTCGTCGGGCGTCAGGTCGCGCAGCTGCGCGAGGTCCGCGCGGGAGCGGATCGGCTTCTCGACGACCGGGCCGACGCCGGGCTTGATGTCGAGGTCGACACCGATGGCCTTGAGGGGGACCACGATGTCGCTGAAGTAGATCGCCGCGTCCACGTTGTGCCGGCGCACCGGCTGCATCGTGATCTCCGCGACCAGCTCGGGCCGCATGCACGACTCGAGCATGGGGATGCCCTCGCGCACCTTGCGGTACTCGGGCAGCGAACGCCCGGCCTGCCGCATGAACCACACCGGCGTATGCGGCACGGGTTCACGCCTGCACGCCTTGAGGAAGGTGGAGTCGTACGCGGCTGTCGGCTGCTGCTTGCCCATGGGGCGGTCGTTGGCGCTCACACCAAAAAGTCTCGCACGCCGCACGGAGCGCCCCGTACCGCCCACGGCCACACCCGGTCACGGTCACAAACACAGCGAAACCGAGCCGTTCCCGCCCAACCGCCGGTGGCACGGGTGTCTCTCCCTGCGCGAAGCCTTCATTCCCCTTAACCTTCCCCGCATGGCTGCGGCTCAAGGACGACTGTCGGACGGCGCTGGCGGGATGGACGACGCCAAGGAAGCCGAGGACTCCAAGGAAGCCAAGGAAGGGGAGCGGAAGGGCGCGGACGCGGCTCCGCTGCCCTTCCGTACGGCCGTCGACGCGTTCGGCATGGCCCAGCTGCGGCCGGAGATCGAGATCGAGCCGACCCGGCCACCGCAGCGGCTCGCCCCGTTCGCGTACGCGCTGGAAGCCGCGGTCGTCGACGGCGACGACGACCTCGCGGACGGCCGGCTCATCCTCCTCCACGACCCCGCCGGACACGAGGCCTGGCAGGGATCGTTCCGTCTGGTCACGCTCGTACGCGCGGAACTGGAACCGGAGATGGCCGCCGACCCGCTGCTTCCCGACGTCTGCTGGTCCTGGCTGACGGGCGCGCTCCAGGCCCGCGGCCTGTCGTACGGCGAACCCGGCGGCACCGTCACCCGTGCGAGCTCCCACTACTTCGGCGGCCTCTCGGAACGCCGGCCCAACTCCCAGATCGAGATCCGCGCCTCCTGGACCCCCCGCGAGGGCCTCGGCGGCGTCCCGGACACGGCCTCCCACCTCGCCGCCTGGTGCGACCTGCTGTGCCAGATCGCGGGCCTGCCGCCGGCCACCTCAGGTGACCCCTCGGTCGTGACCCTCCCCCAGCGACGCGGTCCTCAGCCCCGCTGAGCCCAATCCCGCCGAGCCTCATCCCGCTGAGCACAGCCCGCCGGGCAACCCCTTCGCGTTCGCCATCGGCCGCTCACCCACACGCTCCAATCTCTTTATCGATACGACCACTTTCAGCCGCGTAACGAAGCGGAGTGAACTCGTTCGGCCTTCGGATGATCGACAGTTCGTCCGAATTGCACGGATTGTTACTCACCAAATCGTGATCATTCTCTAAAGGCAGACGGGTTTAGTGCCGAAGACCTCTGTGACCTTGAAAGCACGGTTCCCCCCGGCTCCCTCCCCAGAGCCGACGCCGTCTCACACCCCCCACCCCCAGGAGGCCTGGTGTCCGTTCTCCTCGAGCAGCCCGCAAGCCTGGTCGCCTATCGCCCGAACAAGCCCACCGCGATGGTGGTCGTGGCCGACCAGCGCGTGCGCTCCACCGTCACCCGCCACCTGTGGGCCCTCGGAGTGCGCGACGTGATCGAGGCCTCGTCCGTCGCGGAGGCTCGTCCTCGCATCGGCAACCCACGTGACATCTGCGTCGCGGAAGTCCATCTGCCGGATGGCTCCGGCCTCACCCTCCTCTCCGAAACCCGAGCGGCGGGCTGGCCCAACGGCCTGGCCCTCTCCGCCGCCGACGACATCAGCGCCGTACGCAACGCCCTGGCGGGCGGCGTGAAGGGATACGTCGTCACCGGTACGCGTACGAACATCGGCCTCCCCACCCGCCCCGGCGTCGCCCCCATCGGCTCGGCCGCCGCCGCCCGTATGCATCGCCGCCACCCGGGTGCCCCGAGCCACCCGGGCGGCTACCGCGAACTGTCCGGCCGCGAGGTCGAGGTGCTCCGGCTGGTGGCGGAGGGCCAGTCGAACAAGGCCATCGGCGTCTCGATGGGCCTGTCCGCCCTGACCGTCAAGAGCCACCTCGCCCGCATCGCCCGCAAGCTCGGCACGGGCGACCGCGCCGGCATGGTGGCGGTGGCCCTGCGCACCGGCATCATCCACTGAGCCAACCGCTTCACACCTCTCAGACGCCCGTCGACGGAACGTTCCGTCGACGGGCGTTGCGCATGTCCCCGACGACACCCCTTGGGACTTCGATCAGCGGCGTCGCAGTGACGGGTCGAGCAGCGCGGGCGGAGTGTCGTACTTCTCGTGCGCGGCGAGGTCGGTGCCGGGGGCGACGATGGCGTCGATCGCGTCGAGTACGTCGGCGGAGAGCACGGTGTCCGCGGCGGCGAGCTGTGAGCGCAGGTGGTCGAGCGTGCGGGGGCCGATGAGCGCGCTGGTCACGCCGGGGTGCGCGGTCACGAAGCCGAGCGCGAGCTGGATCAGGGTCAGCCCGGCCTCGTCGGCGACCTTGGCCAGCTGCTCGACGGCGTCGAGCCTGGCCCGGTTGGCGGGGACGGCGGTGTCGAAGCGTTGCGGCATGAACGTGGAGCGGCTGGTCGTGATGTCCTGGCCCTCGCGGATCGCGCCCGACAGCCAGCCCGAGGCCAGCGGGCTCCACACCAGCACCCCGAGCCCGTACTCCTCGGTCACGGGCAGGACATGGGTCTCGATGCCGCGCTGCAGGATCGAGTAGCTGGGCTGCTCGGTGACGTAACGGCTCAGGCGATGCTCGCGGGCGGCCCACTGGGCTTGCACGATGCGGTGGGCGGGGAAGGTCGAGGAGCCGAAGTAGCGGATCTTTCCCGCGCGTTGCAGGTCAGTCAGAGCCGACAGCGTCTCCTCGTCGCCGGTGCTCGGGTCCCACCGGTGGATCTGGTAAAGATCGACGTGGTCGACGCCGAGGCGGCGCAGGCTGTTGTCCAGCGCGGTGACCAGCCAGCGGCGTGAGCCGCCCCGGTGGTTGCGCTCGTCGCCCATCGGCATGCTCGCCTTCGTGGCCAGCACGATGTCGTCGCGGCGGCCGGCGATGGCCTTGCCGACCATCTCTTCCGACTCGCCGTCGCTGTACATGTCGGCGGTGTCGATGAGGTTGATGCCGCCCTCGAGGGCGGCATCGACGAGAGCGGTGGCCTCGTCCTGGGTGGTGCGGCCGATCTTGCCGAAGTTCATCGCGCCGAGCGCGAGGGAGCTGACCTGCACACCGGTGCGGCCCAAGGTGCGGTACTGCATGACCGTGTTCCTCCATTACGGAATGACGGGTGGAGCGTGGTGGCCATGCACGGCCTGGCAATGCATGGCTTGGTTGCCGGGCCCTGCTCTGGCATCATGAGTAAACGGAACGGCGTTCCGGAACAACGGAAACGATACGGAACGCTGTTCCGTTTGGCAAGCGTGGCAGCGGCAAGCACGACAGTGGAGGGAGCGGCGCGGTGAACGACAGCGACGAGAGCGCGGGGCACGCGGCCCAGTCCAGGACCCCGTCCAAGCGGAAGGACGCCCAGCGCAACAAGGAGGCTCTGCTCGACGCGGCCGCCTCGGTCTTCGTCACGTCAGGGGTGGAGGCACCCGTACGCGACATCGCGGCCAAGGCCGGCGTCGGCCTCGGCACGATCTACCGGCACTTCCCGACGCGAGCGGATCTCATCATCGCCGTCTACCGGCACCAGGTCGACGCCTGCGCCGAGGCGGGGCCGACCCTGCTGGCGACCAGCGCGACCCCGCACGCCGCATTGGGCCAATGGATCAACCAGTTCGTCGACTTCCTGGTCACCAAGCACGGACTCGCCGCCGTGCTGCAGTCCGACAACGCCGGCTTCGAGGCACTGCACGCCTACTTCCTCGACCGCCTCGTACCCGTCTGCGCCCACCTGCTCGAAGCCGCGGCCGACGCCGGCGAGATCCGCTCCGACCTCGAGGCCTACGAGCTCATGCGCGGCATCGGGAACCTCTGCATCGGCGCGGACAGCGACCCCGACTACGACGCACGCCGACTGGTCGAGCTCCTCATCGCGGGACTGCGCCGACCGAACTGACATGCCCGTCACAAGTACCGGAAACCCATGAGCAGCGCCGAGACCGGTTTTGGCCGGTCAGACCATGCGTCGATCGACGGTGCGGGTCAGGCGATGGCCCTTACAGATACCCTTGACACGTGACCGACGCCCAAGAGACCGCAGCAGACACATCACTGCGAACCACCGGAGGCGCCCCTCCGGACGACGGCGGATCCTCTGAAGCAGAGGTGCCGATTCCGTTGTTGGAGCCCCGGGACGGGATTCCGCCCGTGATCGCCGACGAGGCGTCGCTCGCGGAGGTGATCGCCGCGTTCGCCGCGGGCAGCGGTCCCGTCGCCGTCGACGCCGAGCGCGCTTCCGGTTACCGGTACGGCCAGCGGGCCTACCTCGTGCAGTTGCGCCGCGAGGGTGCGGGCAGCGCGCTCATCGACCCCGTCGCCTGTCCCGATCTGTCAGGGCTTGGCGAGGCGCTGGCCGGTGTGGAGTGGGTGCTGCACGCCGCCACGCAGGATCTGCCGTGTCTGCGCGAAATAGGCATGGTCCCCAGCCGCCTCTTCGACACCGAGCTGGCCGGCCGGCTCGCCGGGTTCCCGCGCGTCGGCCTCGGCGCGATGGTCGAGGGCGTCCTGGGTTTCGTACTCGAGAAGGGGCACTCCGCGGTCGACTGGTCGACGCGTCCGCTGCCCGAGCCGTGGCTGCGTTATGCCGCGCTCGACGTGGAGCTGCTCGTGGACCTCAGGGACGCGTTGGAGAAGGAGCTCGACCGGCAGGGCAAGCTGGGGTGGGCCCAGCAGGAGTTCGACGCGATCGCCTCGGCGCCCGCGCCCGAGCCGCGCAAGGATCCGTGGCGGCGTACGTCCGGTATGCACAAGGTGCGCCGACGGCGGCAGATGGCGGTCGTACGGGAGTTGTGGCAGGCCCGGGACAAGGTCGCGCGGCGCCGGGACATCTCGCCGGGCAAGGTGCTCGGCGACGCGGCGATCGTCGAGGCCGCCCTCTCCCTGCCGGTCAACGTGCAGGCGCTCGCCGCGCTGAACGGCTTCGGGCACCGCATGGGCCGGCGTCAGCTGGAGCAGTGGCAGTCGGCCGTGGACCGCGCGAAGGCGCTGCCGGACCACGAACTGCCGCAGCCGGGGCAGCCGATCACCGGTCCCCCGCCGCCGCGGTCCTGGGCCGAGAAGGACCCGGTGGCCGCGGCCCGGCTGGTCGCCGCGCGGGCGGCGGTGTCGGCGCTCGCGGAGACCCTGAGCATGCCTCAGGAGAACCTGATCACTCCGGACACCGTGCGCCGCGTGTGCTGGGAGCCGCCTGCCGAAGTGAACGCCGAGTCCGTCGCGGCCGCGCTCGCCAGGTACGGGGCGCGGCCGTGGCAGGTCGAGCAGGTGACCCCGGTGCTGCTGCCGGCGCTCATCATTTCGTCGCGCCCCGAGTGAAGCCGTTGTAGATGTACCGCTGGAGGAACAGGAAGACGACGAGCGTCGGGAGAATGACGAGGACCGCACCGGCCGAGATGTTCTCCCAATGCGCTCCGAACGGTCCCTTGAAGCGGAACAGCGACGTCGAGATCACGCCAAGCTCTTCGGACGGCATGTACAGGAACGGAATGTAGAAGTCGTTGTAGACCGTGATCCCCTTGACGATCACCACCGTCGCGATCGCGGGCTTCAGCAGCGGAAAGATGATCTTTCGGTAGATGGTGAAGGCGTTCGCGCCGTCCAGTCGTGCCGACTCGTCCAGGGAGACCGGGATCGAGCGGACGAACTGCAGGAAGATGTAGATCGAGACGATGTCGGTGCCCATGTAGAGGGCGATCGGCGCCCAGCGGGTGTCGAACATGCCGAAGCTGTCGACGATCTGGAAGGTCGCGACCTGGGTCGTCACCCCGGGGACGAGTGTGGCGACCAGGAACAGCGCGACCACCAGCTTCCTGAAACGGAAGGTGAAGCGGTCGATCGCGTACGCCGCCATCGAGCCGATGATGACCGTGCCAGTGATGGCGAAGAGCAGGATGAACGCGGTGTTCCCGAACGCCGCGAGCATCCGGCCGTCCTGGAACGCCGTCACGTAGTTCTCGAAGTTCAGCAGATTGTCGGGCAGTTGGAGCGCGCCGCTGTCGTTCGCCATCTCCTGCGAGGACTTGAGGGAGGTCAGGAAGACCACGAGGAGCGGAAGCAGGACGACGACACTGGCGACGACGAGGGACAGATACGTGAGCGTGCGGGCGAGGCCACCACGGGTCATACGAGATCCACCTTCTCGTCCGGGACGAGGCGCCGCTGCACCCACGTCACCGCCAGGATGATCAGCAGCAGCACGACCGCCGCCGCCGAGGCGAGCCCCGTCTTGTTGAACTGGAAGGCCAGCTTCACCGTCTGGATCACAAAGGTCTCGGTGCCGGTGGCGCCGCCGGTCATGATGTACGGGATCTCGAAGACCGCCAGCGAGCCGGAGATCGAGAGGATCACGCTCAGGCTGAGTATGGGCCGGATGCCGGGCGCGATGATGTGCCGGAACTGCTGCCAGCGGTTCGCGCCGTCCAGCTCGGCCGCCTCGTACAGCTCCCCGGGGATGGACTGGATCGCGCCGAGGAAGAGCACGAAGTTCAGGCCCATGTAGCGCCAGACGGAGACCCCGGCCAGCGAGACGTTCGCCGACGTGGACGTGCCCAGCCAGGCCTTGTCGGACTCGACGCCGAACAGCCGCAGCACCGAGTCCAGGGTGCCGCCGTCCTGGAAGAAGTAGAGGAAGACGAAACCGATCGCGACCCCGTTGATCAGATACGGGAAGAAGAGCACGCCCTTGAAGAAGTTCCGGAAGCGGACGTTGAAGCTCAGGATCGTCGCGAAGTAGAGCGCGGCGGCGATCTGGACCACCGAGGCGGCGAGGTAGTAGCCGCTGACGAAGAAGACCTCGAACAGTTCGGGGCGGGTGAAGAGTTCGACGTAGTTGTCGGCGCCCGTGTAGCTGAGTTCGGGGCTGACGCCGTCCCAGTCGGTGAAGCTGTACGCGACCATGTTGGCGACCGGCGCGTACGTGAACGTGATCAGCAGAACCAGCGGGACGGCCAGGAAGAGCCAGGGCGTGAGGCCCCGCCACAGGCGCACTTTGCGCGGGGCCCGGGACTTGGGGGCGGGTGGCGCGGCCTGCTTCGGCCGCGCCACCTTCTCGGTGGTGTCCGTCATCACGACCCCGCGGTCTTCGCCGCCTCGGTCCAGCGCTTGCCGAGATCGTCCAGGAAGCTGTCGAGGCTGCCGTCCTTGGCGCCGCGCGCGAGGTCGACGAGGTCCTGGCGGTAGTCGGGCTTGTAGATGCCGACCTCCGACTGGTTGTCGATCTCCTTGACCGCCGCACCCTGCGCGTCGTCGAGCTCCATGAGCTTCACGCCGGCGGCCTCGTACGGCTTCAGTACGTCGGGCAGCGGGGCACCCTTGACCGGCGAGAGGGCGAGATTGTCGTCCGCGTAACCGGACTTGTCGGTGAACCAGTCGATCCAGGCGCGAGCCGCTTCCTTGTGGTCGGAGTTGATGTTGACGGCCTGGTTGTAGTCCGGCGACATGGTCGCGCAGAACTTTCCGTCCGCCTGGGCCGGGAAGGGCATGAAGCCGATGTCGTCGGGATTGCTGCCGGCCTCCTTCGCCGCCGCCTGGAACTGGATGACCGCCCAGGAGCCGAGCCACATCGTGGCGATCTCGCCCTTCGCCAACTTGGGCTTGGAACCTTCCCAGTTGGTGGTCGTCGGGTCCTTCTCGATGAGCCCTTCGCGCACGATGTCGTGCAGCAGCGTGTCGCCCACCCGCAGATCGGCGCCCGCCGCCCACGGGTCGCCCTCCGCGAGCCGCGTGGTCGCCTGCTCGTCGCAGCTCACCGAGCCGTTGACGGACGTCCACTGGGACAGGGGCCACATGTCCTTGAAGTTGGTGTAGTACGGCACCGCGTCGGTCTTGGACTTGACGGCCTTGAGGCCGGTGATGAACTCAGCGGGCGTGGTGGGCCAGTCGGTGACCCCGGCCTCCTCCCAGACCCGCTTGTTGTAGAGGAATCCGGGGACCGCGCCCATCGGAGACTGCCCGTAGACCTTGCCGTCGACCGTGGTGAAGTCGGTGAAGAGGTACTTCTTGCCGCGCTCGGCCTCCGTGCCGAGGGACGCGAAGAACTTGGGGTAGTCGTTCTTCTTGATCACGGCCGGGATCATCAGGACGTCGCCGTAGTTCTCCGTGTTCATACGGATCTTGACCTCGCCCTCGTAGTCCGTGAGGGCCTCGAACTCCACCTTGACCTTCGGATAGGTCTTGTTGAACTCGGCGGCGTACTCCTTCATCGTGCCGTCCTGCACGAGGTCCGTCCGGTGGGTGAGGACCTTGATCGTGCCGGAGACCTTGTCCGGGTCCTCGGCGGCCTTGGCGTCCTCGCCCTGCGACGCGCCTCCGCTTCCGGTGCAGCCCGCGGCCAGCAGCACGGCGGCGAGAAGCGTTCCGGCGAGTGTCGTGCGGTGGGTCGTGCGGCGGTTCATCTGCACCAGCTCCGTTCAGGGACGGATGAGCACAAGTCGGTTGGCTGGTTCCGCACTCTGACAGTGGTTACTGAACCGGTAAAGTCCCAATTCCGCCAACGATGCCAAAATGCGTCGCAGGCCCGTCGCACACTGGCCTATATCGGTTTAGGGAGTACGCGCATGCTGGACGCCACACCGCTCTCCGAAGGCTGGACACTTCGCCATGACGGGGCCACCCTCCCCGCGGCGGTACCGGGCTGTGTGCACACGGACCTGCTGGCCGCGGGGGTCATCCCGGACCCGTTCCTCGGCCGGGCCGAGACCGAGGTGGCGTGGGTGGGGCGGCGCGACTGGACGTACGAGACGACGCTGGACGCGACCCCGGGCGAGCACGAGCAGACGGACCTCGTCTTCGAAGGCCTCGACACGGCCGCCGAGATCCGGGCGGGAGGCCAACTCCTCGGCCAGGTACGGAACATGCACCGCTCCTACCGCTTCGACGTCACGGGTCTTCAAGGCCCGCTCTCCGTGCGCTTCACCTCCGCGTACACCGAGGCAGAGGCGGTGCGGGAGCGGCTCGGGGAGCGGCCGAACGCGTATCCCGAGCCCTTCCAGTACATCCGCAAGATGGCCTGCTCCTTCGGCTGGGACTGGGGGCCGACGCTGGTTACGGCCGGCATCTGGAAGCCGGTGCGCCTTGAGCGGTGGTCGACGGCCCGGATCGCCCGCGTACGGCCGCTCGTGACGATCGAAGACGGCCTGGGACGCGTCGAGTTGCACGTCGACGTCGAGCGGACCAGAGTCGAGGCGGCGCTCTCCGTGACGGCCCGGGTCGGCGACGTACGGGCGTCCGCGGAGATCGACGGCACCAGCGGGGTCGTACGACTCGAAGTCCCGGACCCCGCCCTGTGGTGGCCGCGCGGCTACGGCGAACAACCGCTGTACGACATGGAGTTGGAGCTGCGCAGCGAGGCGGGCCCGCTCGACGCCTGGCGCCGCCGCATCGGCTTCCGGACCGTCGAGCTGGACCGGAGCCCCGACGCACACGGCTCCGGCTTCACCTTCGTCGTCAACGGCGAACGCCTCTTCGCGCGCGGCGTGAACTGGATCCCGGACGACGTCTTCCCGTCGCGGATCACCCGCGAGCGCTACCGCACCCGGCTCACCCAGGCGGCCGAGGCCGGCGTGGATCTCGTACGCGTCTGGGGCGGCGGGATCTACGAGGGCGAGGACTTCTACGACGCCTGCGACGAGCTGGGGCTGATGGTGTGGCAGGACTTCCCCTTCGCCTGCGCCGCCTACCCCGAGGAACAGCCCCTGCGCGGCGAGGTGGAGGCCGAGGCCCGCGAGAACGTCGTACGGCTCATGCCGCACCCCTCGCTCGTGCTGTGGAACGGCAACAACGAGAATCTGTGGGGCTTCCGCGACTGGGACTGGGAGTCGCGGCTGGCCGGGAACTCCTGGGGCGAGGGCTACTACCTGGGCGTACTGCCGCGCGTGGTGGCCGAGTTGGACCCGACGCGGCCGTATACGGCGGGTAGCCCCTGGTCCGGCTCCTGGGACCACCACCCGAACGACCCGGCGCACGGAACGCACCACTCCTGGGATGTGTGGAACCGCCTCGACTACGCCGCGTACCGCTCCGAAGTCCCTCGTTTCGTGGCCGAGTTCGGCTGGCAGGCGCCGCCCGCGTACGCCACGCTGCGGCGCGCGCTGCCGGGTGAGCGGCTCGCCCCCGACTCCCCCGGCATGCTGCACCACCAGAAGGCGGACGACGGGAACGGGAAGCTGGCGCGCGGGCTCGCGCATCACTTCGCGATGCCCGAAGGAGGCTTCTCCGAGCGGGACTTCGACCGCTGGCACTACCTCACCCAGGTCAACCAGGCGCGGGCCGTGGCCGCCGGGATCGAGCACTGGCGCTCGCACTGGCCGGTGTGCGCGGGCACGATCGTGTGGCAGCTCAACGACTGCTGGCCGGTGACCTCTTGGGCGGCGATCGACGGGGACGGCCGGGAGAAGCCGCTGTACCACGAGCTGAAGCGGCTGTATGCGGACCGGCTGCTCACCCTTCAACTCCGGGGCGGCGAGCTGATGTTGGCTGTCATCAACCAGTCCGCTGAGCCGTGGTCGCCGTCGCTGACGCTGCGCCGGATGTCGGTCGAGGGGGGCGTCGTGGCCGAGATGAGCGCGGGGCTCGCTGCCGAGGCGCGAAGTGTCGCCCTCATGCGCGTACCCAAGGATCTGGAACCCGTCGGCCCGAAGGAGTTCCTCGTGGCGGACGCAGGCGGGGATGGGGACGGATGGGGGTCCCCCCGCTCATGGGGGTCCCCCCGCTCGAGCGAAGCCGAGAGTGGGGGAGAAGCCGAGAGTGGGGGAGAAGTCGAGAGTGGGGAAGGCCTGCGGGCGCTGCACTTCCCCGTGCCGGACCGCGAAGTCCCGTATCCGCAGCCCCGGTTCGACGTGACCGTCGTGCCGGGCAAGGTGACCGTCACGGCCCACACGCTCGTACGGGATCTGCTGTTGCAGGCCGACCGGCTGGCGCCCACCGCGTCGACCGACCAGGGTCTGGTCACGCTGCTGCCCGGCGAACAGGTGACCCTCGCGGTGCGCGGCTGGGAGACTCCCGATGCCGACGCCGCACGAGCTGCGCTGTACTGCATGGAGCCCACCCGATGACCACATCCCGCGTCACCATCAAGGATGTCGCCGCGCGTGCCGGTGTCTCCAAGGGGGCGGTGTCGCTCGCCTTCAACCACAAGCCGGGGCTGTCCGAGGCGACGCGGGACCGGATCTTCGAGGCGGCTCGGGAGCTGGGCTGGGCGCCGAACCTCACGGCCCGGTCGCTGTCCAGCTCGCGTGTCGACGTGGTCGGGCTCGCCATCTGCCGGCCGGCGCAGCTGCTCGGGCTCGAGCCGTTCTACATGGAGTTCATCTCCGGCGTGGAGAGCGTTCTGACGGAGCACTCCTGTTCGCTGCTCCTCCGGCTCGTCCGGAGCGTGGAGGAGGAGGTGGGGCTGCAGGACGCGTGGTGGAGGGGGAAGCAGGTGAGCGGGTCGATCCTCGTCGACTTCCGCGCGGATGATCCGCGCGTGCCCGCGACGGAGCACCTCGGACTGCCGGTCGTGGCCGTCGGGCATCCGTCCCTGACCGGCAGCCTCACTTCCGTGTGGACCGACGACGCCACGGCCGTGACGGAAGCCGTGCGCTATCTCGCCGCCCTCGGGCATCGGCGGGTCGCCCGGGTGGGCGGGGCGGCGGTGCTCGGGCACACGTCGATCCGTACGGCCGCGTTCGACGAGGCCGTACGGGTCCTCCAGCTCGCCGGGGGCCAGCAGGTCGCCACCGACTTCTCGGGGGAGGCAGGGGCGCGGGCGACTCGGTCGCTGCTGAGCGCCGCGCCGCCGGACCGGCCGACGGCGATCGTGTACGACAACGACATCATGGCGGTGGCGGGGTTGTCGGTGGCCGCCGAGATGGGGTTGAGCGTGCCCGGGGACGTCTCGTTGCTGGCGTGGGACGACTCCCAGTTGTGCCGGCTGACGCATCCGACACTGTCCGCGATGAGTCATGACGTGCAGGGGTTCGGGGCGGATGTGGCGCGGACGTTGTTCGGGGTGATCACCGGGGAGGGTCCGGGGTCGCATCCCGTTCCGACGCCGGTACTGACACCGCGGGGGTCCACAGCACCCCCTCGGTGAGCGCCGTACGGAGGGGCGCGGGCACCGTAACGGAGTAAAAACTCGTGTGACCTTCGCCGCTCCCGGCGCCGGGACTGGGCAGTCACGTTACCCATAAGTAGCATGGGTCCTGAGCGCGCGCTCAGCGCCTCGCAGCAGCGCCTATCCCGCATCTGGAGGAGAGCCATCGTGCCTCGTACCGTCAGGGACGTCGTCTTTGTCGACGGCGTCCGTACCCCGTTCGGCAAGGCGGGCCCGAAGGGCATCTACCACGAGACCCGTGCCGACGACCTCGTCGTGAAGGCGATCCGGGAGCTGCTGCGCCGCAACCCCGGTCTCGACCCGAAGAAGGTCGACGAGGTCGCCATCGCCGCCACCACGCAGATCGGCGACCAGGGCCTGACCATCGGCCGCACCGCCGGCATCCTCGCCGGGCTTCCGCAGTCCGTGCCCGGCTACTCGATCGACCGCATGTGTGCCGGTGCGCTCACGGCCGTCACGACCACCGCCGGCTCCATCGCCTTCGGTGCGTACGACGCCGTCATCGCCGGTGGTGTCGAGCACATGGGCCGCCACCCGATGGGCGAGGGCGTGGACCCGAACCCGCGGTTCGTGAGCGAGAAGCTGGTCGACGAGTCCGCCCTGTTCATGGGCATGACCGCGGAGAACCTGCACGACCGCTACCCGCACATCACCAAGCAGCGCGCCGACGAGTACGCCGTGCGCTCGCAGGAGAAGGCGGCGAAGGCGTACGCGAACGGCAAGATCCAGGCCGACCTGGTGCCGATCTCCGTACGTCGTACCAACGAGGAGGCGGGCGAGACGGGCTGGGGCCTGGTCACCGCCGACGAGCCGATGCGGCCGGGGACCACACTGGAGAACCTGGCCGGTCTCAAGACCCCGTTCCGCGTGCACGGCCGGGTCACGGCCGGTAACGCGGCCGGTCTGAACGACGGCGCCACCGCCTCGATCATCGCGTCCGAGGACTTCGCCCGCGAGAACAACCTGCCGGTCAAGATGCGCCTGGTCTCGTACGCCTTCGCGGGTGTCGAGCCCGAGGTGATGGGCTACGGCCCGATCCCGGCGACCGAGAAGGCCCTCGCCAAGGCGGGCCTGTCGATCGAGGACATCAACCTCTTCGAGATCAACGAGGCGTTCGCCGTCCAGGTTCTGGCCTTCCTGGACCACTACGGCATCGCGGACGACGACGCGCGCGTCAACCAGTACGGCGGCGCCATCGCCTACGGCCACCCGCTGGCTTCTTCCGGCGTCCGTCTGATGACACAGCTGGCCCGCCAGTTCGAGGAGCAGCCGGAGGTCCGTTACGGCCTGACCACCATGTGTGTCGGCTTCGGCATGGGCGCGACGGTCATCTGGGAGAACCCGCACTTCGAGAACGCCGGAGGCGACAAGTGAGTACCACCACTGAGCTGTTGAAGGGTGCGGCCGAGCTGTTCCCGGACGAGGTCGTCACCCAGGCGCACGTACGCCACTTCGAACTGCCCGCGGGCGCAGGCCGGTTCGCGCTCATCACGCTCGACAACGGCCTCGACCACACCAAGCCGACCACCTTCGGCCCGCAGTCCCTGGCGAACCTCGACACCGCCGTCGACCAGGTCGAGAAGGAGGCCGCGGCCGGCGAGATCGTCGGTGTCGGCATCACGGGCAAGCCGTTCATCTTCGCGGTCGGCGCCGACCTCAAGGGCGTCGAGCTGCTCAAGAAGCACGAGGACGCGCTGGCCATCGGCAAGGGCGGCCACGAGGTCTTCAAGCGCCTCGCAGGCCTCGCGGTCCCGACCTTCGCGTACTACAACGGCGCGGCGATGGGCGGCGGCGTCGAGGTCGGCCTGCACTGCAAGTACCGCACGGTGTCGAAGGCGCTCCCGGCGTTCTCGCTGCCCGAGGTCTTCCTGGGCCTGGTCCCCGGCTGGGGCGGCTGCACGCTGCTGCCGAACCTCATCGGCGCGGACAAGGCCGTCTCGGTGATCATCGAGAACTCGCTCAACCAGAACAAGCAGCTCAAGGGCCAGCAGGTCTACGAACTCGGCATCGCGGACGCGATCTTCGAGGGCGCGGACTTCCTGGAGCAGTCGCTGATCTGGACGGCCTCCGTCCTCAAGGGCGAGATCGTCGTGGACCGCCCGGTGATCGACCGCGGCGAGGCCTGGGACCAGGCCGTCGCCAAGGGCCGCTTCATCGCGGACAGCAAGGTGCACGGGGCGGCCCCGGCCGCGTACCGCGCGCTGGACATCATCGCCGCGGCCAAGAACGGCGACCTCCAGCAGGGCTACGACGCCGAGGACGTGGCCCTCGCCGACCTGATCATGGGTGGCGAACTGCGCGCCGGTATCTACGCGTTCAACCTGGTCCAGAAGCGCGGCAAGCGCCCGGCGGGCGCCCCGGACAAGAACCTGGCGCGTCCGGTCACCAAGGTGGGCGTCGTCGGCGCCGGTCTGATGGCCAGCCAGCTCGCGCTGCTGTTCCTGCGCCGCCTGGAGGTGCCGGTCGTGCTGACCGACATCGACCAGGAGCGCGTCGACAAGGGTGTGGGCTACGTCCACGCCGAGATCGACAAGCTGCTGGGCAAGGGCCGTATCAACCAGGACAAGGCCAACCGGCTGAAGGCCCTGGTCACCGGTGTCCTCGACAAGGCCGAGGGCTTCTCGGACGCGGACTTCGTCATCGAGGCCGTCTTCGAGGAGATCGGCGTCAAGCAGCAGGTGTTCGCGGAGGTCGAGGCGGTCGCCCCGGCGCACGCGATCTTCGCCACCAACACCTCCTCGCTGTCGGTGTCGGAGATGGCGTCGAAGCTCAAGAACCCCGAGCGGGTCGTGGGCTTCCACTTCTTCAACCCGGTCGCGGTCCTGCCGCTCCTGGAGATCGTGCGCGGCGAGCAGACCGACGACGCCTCGCTGGCCACGGCCTTCGCCGTCGCCAAGAAGCTGAAGAAGACCGCGGTCCTGGTGAAGGACGCCCCCGCGTTCGTCGTGAACCGCATCCTCACCCGCTTCATGGGCGAGATCCAGAACGTCATCGACGAGGGCACGCCCGTGGACGTGGCGGAGAAGGCGGTCGAGCCGCTGGGCCTGCCGATGTCGCCGCTGGTCCTTCTTGAGCTGGTCGGTCCGGCGATCGGCCTGCACGTCTCCGAGACGCTCAACAAGGCGTTCCCGGACCGCTTCACGGTCTCCCCGAACCTCAAGTCGGTCGTCGAGGCGGGCAAGCGCGGCTTCTACGTGTACGACTCCGGGAAGCCGGAGCTGGACCCGGAGGTCGCCGCGCTGCTGAAGCAGGGCGACACGGTCCTGACGGAGGACCAGGTCCGCGCCCGCGTCCTGGACGCGGTGGCCCAGGAGATCGGCATCATGCTCGACGAGGGCGTCGTCGCCGAGGCCCAGGACATCGACCTGTGCCTGATCACGGGCGCCGGCTGGCCCTTCCACCTGGGCGGCATCACGCCGTACCTGGACCGCGAGGGCGTCTCCGAGCGCGTGAACGGCAAGAAGTTCCTGGAGCCGGGCGTGGCGAGCGTCCCGGCGTAGTCAGTCACCCCTGAGGGGGGTGGGGCGGATGATAACGATCCATGCGCCCCGCCCCCCTTCTGCATGTCTCTACGGATAAGATCCTCACACAATCTGACCACTTGTTCACGTTGCTCTGACGGTGGTGACCCAAGAGCCGAAGGAGTTCCCCGTGGCGTCCACCCGCCGCCGCCCACCCCGACGTCGGGTCTGGCCCAAGATCAGGCTGCTCCTCCTGGTGTGCGTGGTCGCCGCCGGTGCCACGGCGCTGTATCCCGTGTGGAAGGCGGCGAACCCGGACCCGCCCGAGCTCAAGGTCCGCTACCGGACCGACACTCCGGCCACGGCCGCGGCGGCCAAGCCGTCGTTCGAGGTCTTCAACGACACGAAGAAGGCACTGCCGTTGAGCGATGTGACGCTCCGGTACTACTTCACGGCCGACGGCGCCCCGGGCCCCTCGTCGTACGCCTTCAACTGCGTCAACGCCGCCTTCGGCTGCTCGCACGTCGCCGGCCGGGTCCTCGCGATGGACAAGGCCACCGACACCGCCGACCACTACCTGGAGGTCAGGTTCACGGCCGGCGCGGGCAGCCTGAAGTCCGGCGCCAACAGCAAGGGCATCGACCTCCAGCTCTTCCGCACCGACCACAAGCGGCTGAAGCAGTCCGACGACCGCTCCTTCGACGCCGAGATGACGTCCTACAAGGAAGCGAAGAAGGTCACCGCGTACAAGCGGGGCGTCCTCACCTGGGGTGAGGAGCCGGACGGCACCAAGGCGAGCGACGGGAAGAAGGCCTCGGCGAAGGCCGCCGCGCTGCCGGCGCCCCCGGCCGGGGTGCTGTTCGACGACTTCACCTACCAGGGTCCCAAGGACCCGGCCCTGTTCAAGCACGGCTGGCTGGTCCGCACCAGCAAGGGCGGCCCCGGCATCGAGAACACCTGGTCGGCGGACGGCGTCACCTTCCCCACCGCCGAGGGCGCCCTGGCCGACGGCCAGGTGCTCAACCTGCGGGCGAGCACGGACGGCACCGAGTCGGGCACGAAGCAGGCGAGTCTGGGCACCAAGAACCGCGAGTTCCGCAACGGCACCTACGCGGCCCGTATCCACTTCAGCGACGATCCGGCGAAGGGCGAGGGCGGCGACCACGTCAACCAGACCTTCTACACGATCGGCGGCAGCGGTAAGACGTACAGCGAACTCGACAACGAATACATGCCGAACGGCGGCTGGGGCCGCCTCGGTCCCAAGCTCGACACCGTGTCCTGGTACGACCACAAGAGCAACGACCGCGTCTACAAGACGACCAACAAGAGCCTCGACGGCTGGCACACCATGATGATCACCGTCGAGGACGACGACGTCACCTATCACATGGACGGCGAGAAGCTCTTCTCCAGCGACGGCAAGTACGCCCCGCGCTCCGGGATGTCCGTGAACTTCAACCACTGGTTCATCGATCTGCCGTTCAAGGGCGACCGTGCCTGGGACATGAAGGTGGACTGGCTCTACTACAACGCGAACGAACCCCTGTCGGCGAAGCAAGTGCAGTCCGCTGTCGACGGCTTCACCGACGAGGGTATGAACTACTTCGACACGGTTCAGGAGTCCCGGTGAGGAAAAGGCGGTCCAACGCCCACAGGCACGTTGCAGCAGCTCCGGAGAACAAGCCGGTGGTGAGCCGGCGTTCCGCGCTGCTGATGGGCGGCGCAGGAGGTGTCGCGATGGCCGGCGGCGGCGCGTGGCTGGGCCAGGTGGTGGCACAGCCCGCCGCCGCGCCGGCGGCCGCCGAGGGAGCCATCGGAGGCCTCACCACGCCTCCCCTCTACGCCCCCTCAGGGCGTCGCCCCAAGTACCGCCGGGCCAGCTGGTCCCAGCAGTTCCAGGCCTCCCACGGCTGGACTCCAGGGGGTGGGGGCACCGCGTCGGCCGAGGCGAACGACGCGTCCGTCTTCGTGCGCGGGACGCAGTCGGTCCGGGTCACCACCAACGGCACCGGCAAGCAGTCGTACGTCCGCAAGACCGGTATGGACGCGCTGAACCTGACCAACAAGATGATCAGGCTGGTCTTCCGGGTCGAGGAGGTGACCAACCTGTCGAAGCTCGTCTTCTACGCCGGCAGCGGTTCCCTCGCGAACCACTTCTCCTGGACGTTCCACGCGCATTCCAAGACGGCGGCCAACTACGTCCAGTCCGGGGAGTGGGTGACGGTCCATCTGCAGTGGGCCGACGTCACCGGCGCGGCCGGAACGTACTCGCTCTCCGCCTCCGGCACACCGTCCACGAAGACCGGCTTCACCGACCTGTCGTTCGCCGTGTACGACAACGCGGGCGGCCCGGTGACCTACCACCTCCAGGCCGTCGAACTGATACCGGACACCGCCTCGGTCTTCCCGAAGGGCGTCGTCTCCATCACCTTCGACGACTCCCACAAGTCGATCCACGACCTGGCCCGGCCGGTGATGGACCAGTTCGGCTTCCCGGGCACGGTCTACAACATCGCGGACGCGATCGGGACCGGCAGCTTCCTGAAGCTCGGCCAGATGCGCTCCATGCAGGACTTCTCGGGCTGGGAGATGGCGGGGCACTCGTACGCGAACGCCACCCACACCGCCAGCTACCCCAAGCTCACCGCGGAGCAGGCCGACGACGACTTCCGGAAGCTGCGCGAGTGGCTGGTGGGCAACGGCTTCTCCAGCGAGCACTTCGCCTACCCGCACGGGGCGTTCCAGAAGACGTCGGACGGTGTTCCGGTGGACCAGATCGCGGGCCGGCACTTCACCACGGCCCGGTCGATCATCTCCGAGACGATCGAGTCCTTCGCCCCGGCGATGCCGTACCGCCTCAAGGCGCTGACCGGCATCAACGACGGCACGGGCATCGGCGGTACGGCGCTGTCGAAGGTGACGGGCGCGGGCGGCCGGCTCGACCGCTGTGCGAACAGCGGTGACTGGCTCATCCTGTGCCTCCACAAGATCGTCGAGGGCGCTCCGGCGACCAGCACGGAGATCGGCAAGGCCGGTCTCACCGCGCTGATGAAGGCGATCGACGACCGGGACATCCCGGTGCTCACGGTCGAGGAGGCGATGGCCCACTACAAGTGAGGCCCGCCGACGAGAAGAGGGGCGACCGTACGGTCGCCCCTCTTCTTTGCTCTGCAGGTGCCTACCAGCCCTGGCCGTGCCCCTGACCGTTCCCCTGGCCATTTCCCTGCTGCCAGGACGGGTCCACGTATCCGCCCTGGTGCTGACCCTGGTGCTGGGGGTCGTAGCCCTGCTGGTACGGGTCGTGATGTCCGCCCTGGTGCTGGGGGTCGTAGCCCTGCTGGTACGGGTCCTGATGTCCGCCCTGCCACTGCTGCTGTCCGGCCGGTCCCGGTGTCCCCCAGGTCACGGGCTGCTGGGGAAGGTGCGCGTGCTGCTCGTCGTAACCGGGCAGCGGCTGCGGCTGGATGGGGATGGCACCGGCCGGCCGGGTGCGCAGGGCCACGCCTTCGAGGCGCATCAACTGCAGCGTCTCGCCGACCTTGGGGTCGGAGTACGGGTCCTCCTCCTCCCAGATCTCCGTCACGTCTGCCTCGTGGTCCCCCGCCACCGACACCTCGACGCCGCCCTGCCGGGTGCCCCAGCTGCCCTTGTGCAGGGTGAAGAGGGCGTAGAACCGCAGCGGGGTCAGCAGCGTCAACTGGATCACGCCGTAGATCGGCGCGAGCAGGAACATGCCAAAGCGCTTGATGAAGCCCATTCCCCGGCGTGGGAAGTCCAGGTACCGCACATTGCGGAGGTACCCCATGAGCACCATGAAGATGAGGTAGTCGCCGATGTGGTTGACGAACCGGTCCGGATGGAGGATGGGCAGGATGACCATCGAGTAGAACATCGCCGAGCCGAAGACCAGCCACAGCGCGAGTTCCATGCAGGTCAGCCAGAACGCGGGCCGGTACTTCTTCTGGTTCCGGAAGGCCCACAGGGACTCGCGGAAGAAGGACTTGTTCCAGCGGACCTGCTGGCGCAGGAAGTGCGGCAGCTTCTCCGGTACGGCCGTGTAGCCGACGGCGGTCTCCTGGAAGACCACCTTGCCCTCCATCAGGCAGTAGTTGGTCATGCGCCGGTCGTCGCCGAAGACGGCCGGCTTGCCCAGGAACTGCTGGTTGAGGAAGTCCGGGAGGTACCTGCGGACCAGCGTCCCCCGGTACACCGACAGCGCTCCGCAGCAGCAGAGCACGGACTTCAGACGCGAGTACGCGGCCCGCTCGAACAGGAAGGAGTTCCCGTACCGCAGGTCCTGAAGTCGCGTGAAGATGTTGCTGTCGTGGTTGAGGGCCAGCACCATCCCGGTGGCGGCCATGATGCTCTCGTCCGCCATCGGAAGGAGCAGCTCACGGACCGTGTCCCGGGAGAGGATGGTGTCCGAGTCCACGCACAGGAAGAGGTCCGTGTACGGTGCCGCCTCGAACCCGAGGGCGAGCGCCTCGCGCTTGCCCTTGTTCACCGGCTGCACGCTGACCGTGTACTTCACACCGCGGGCCTCGAACTCGCGGCGCATCTTCTTCGCCGCCCTGATGCCGCCGGCGTCGGCACTGGCGTCGTCGATGATGTGGATCTCGTTGGGGAGCCGGCTCTGCGCGAGGAGACTGCGCATGCCCTGCTCGAACATCACCGGGTCCTCGTTGTAGATCGGGATGACCGCGGTGACCCAGGCGTTCTCCAGGTACTCCAGTTCCTCCCGCCCCGCCTTGGCCGGACGGTAGAAGAGCGCCCCGAACATCTTGAGAGCCAGGAGCCCCAGGGCACCCATCGAGTACAGGTGCAGCGAACCGGCGTCGAGCCGGGTGACGATCAGCGCCGCAAGGCCCAGGAAGACGACGTACGAGACCTTCAGATGCCTGCGCTTGCGGTGTCCTTGGCGGCCGCCGGGATCGACGGCCCCGGGTATGTACGTACCCTCAGCGCTCACAGCTTGACCACCCGGGGGTGGTCGGCGGACTTGCCCCGGGTGTCGAAGAGCACCCGGGCGCGGTCGGCCAGCAGGCCCAGGTCGATCTCGCGGTGGGACTGGAGCAGGACGGTGAGGTCCGCGGACTCGGCCGCGGCCAGGTAGTCGTCGGTCCGCTCGACCGGCACCCCGTCGACCGTCCAGTCGGTGACACGCGGGTCGAAGTAGACGAGTTCGGCGCCCCGCGCGCGGAGGTTGGCGGCCACCGCGCGGGCAGGGCTCTCCCGCTGGTCGGAGATGTCGGCCTTGTAGGTGACGCCGAGCAGCAGGATCCGGGAACCGCGGACCGCCTTGCCCTGGTCGTTCAGCAGGTCGGCCGCCCGGTTCACCACGTGTACGGGCATGCGCTGGTTGATCTCCTGGGCCAGCTCCACGAAGCGGAACGGGATGCCCAGCGAACGGACCTTGTACGAAAGGTAGTTGGGGTCGATGGGTATGCAGTGGCCGCCCACGCCCGGGCCGGGGTAGAAGGGGGCGAACCCGAACGGCTTGGTGGCGGCGCAGCGGATCGCGTCCCACAGGTCGACGCCGATCTCACGGCAGAACATCGACATCTCGTTGACGAGGGCGATGTTCACATGACGGTAGGTGTTCTCCAGCAGCTTGGCCATCTCGGCCTCGCGCGTGCCCTTCGCCTCGACTACGCGCGTCACGAAGCGCTCGTAGAGGGTGCGGGCGGCCTTGGTGCAGTCCGCCGTGCAGCCGCCAACCACCTTGGGCGTGTTCTCCAGACCGAAGGCGGAGTTGCCCGGGTCGATGCGCTCCGGGGAGAAGGCCAGGTGGAAGTCCTGGCCGACGCGCAGACCGCCGGCCTCCAGCCGCGGTCGTACGACCTCGTCGGTGGTTCCCGGGTAGGTCGTCGACTCCAGCACGACGAGGGTGCCAGGAACGAGGTTCGCCGCGATGTCCTCGACCGCGGAGTGCACCGCGCCGAGGTCGGGCGAGCCGTGGTTGGTGAGCGGGGTCGGTACGCAGATGACGACCGCGGCCGCGTCGGCGATGACCTCGGCCCGGTCGACCGCCGTGAAGCCCTGCTCCAGCATCGCTCCGACCTCGGCGTCGGTGATGTCGTCCACATGCGAGCGGCCGGAGTTCAGAGCGTCGACGACCCGTCGGCTGCGGTCGAGCCCGACCACTTTCAGTCCGGCCGCCGAGGCAGAACGGGCCAGAGGCAGTCCCACGTAACCGAGTCCCACAACAACAAGATCCACAGCGGAGGTTCTGCTCACGACACCATTCCCCAACCCCGTTGCACCGGTTACGGCCGTATGAAGACGATTTTTCGGTTACCGGTGTCCAGTTCGAACAAGAGTGAGGATGCTAACAAGAACTTCACATCTCAAACATGGATTGCACAGTGCCTCTTCTCACTCAACCGTGCGTACAACCCTGCGCCTGCCTCAGATGTCTCACGTCATCCCACGGCTTCCTGAACGGTCTGGATTCCTGACGGGTTCCTTCAGACCTTCTGCCAGGCCGTCAGTGCCAGACCCGGCTCGTCCTTCCTGCGGGTCGTCAGCAGCTCTCCGGTGACCGGCTGGAGCGTGGCCGCCACGAGGTCGCTCTGGTGGTCCTTGCTCAGCGACACCTGGGTGTCCGGGGGGAGTTGAGGGCCCGACTCGGTCCACCAGGCGCCCGCGGACTCCTGCTCGGTCGGGTACGCGGCGAAAGCGACCCGGCCGCTTCTGGAGCGTTGGGCGAGGAGCGTGCAGTCGACGCCGTCGAGGGTGAAGCGGATGGCGGAGACGGGCCCGGGGCCTGCGCAGGGCAGGAGCGCGGCGGGCTCGGCGCCGGGGCGCCAGGCGCACAGGGTGTCCGACTCGTCCGTGAAGAAGAGGGTCACGTGCTCTTCGGAGGTGGCGAGGGCGCGCAGCGTGCCAGGGCGGGCCGCCGCCTTCAGGGGCTCGCCGTCGAGCGCGGGTATGTGGCCGGAGCCCGCCTGCGTCCAGCGCAGGATCCCTTCCGGCGAGGTCGCGTACAGCTCGACGCGGCCCGACAACCTTGTCACGGCGGCCAGTTCGCCCTCCACCTCACGGCCCTTCAGGTCACGCCAGGGGCCCCAGCCGCCGCGCTCCTTCTGGCCGCGCATGCTGACGCCGCCCCCCGCGTTGGGCACGAAGACATGGGCGCGGCCCTCCGCGTCGACCGCGACGGCCGGAACGCCGGTCTGCGCACCCGCCTTGTTGGGGTGCCCGAGCCGGTTCCAGTCGAGCGCGGCGAGATGCGGGCGGAAGTGCGTGGTGTGGACGAGTCCCGCCTCCTGCGGGCCGGTGGGACGCCAGGCCACCAAGTGGGCGTAACCATCGGTTCCCTGACCCACGGCGAGCACGGGATGCAGGCGCTGGTCGCCGCCCACGGTACGGGGCGCGATCCACGAACCGCCCGGAGTTCGCTGAGCCCAGCACCACACCGCCTCGTCCCGCGGAGCGTAGGCGCTGAGCCGGCCGTCCCGGCCGCGTATGAGCCAGGAACCGTTCACTGTACGGACCATCGACACTCCCCCACTCTAGTCGGGCCCGCCAGGACCCCTCCGTGCGACCCTGGCCTCATGAGCGCCCCTCTCCTCATGATCGTCGACGCCGCCAACGTGGTCGGTTCGGTCCCCGACGGCTGGTGGCGGGACCGCCGTGGGGCGGCGGAGCGGCTACGGGACATGCTGGTGCCGTACGCCGACGATGGGGTGCCCGGCTTCCCGGGGCCCCTTGAGGTGGTGCTCGTGGTCGAGGGAGCCGCCCGCGGGGTGTCATCGGTTTCGGGCGTACGGGTCGACTCGGCGCCCGGCAGCGGCGACGACCGCATCGTGGAGCTGGCCGCCGAGGCCGCGGGGCGCCGTTGTCTGGTGGTCACGGCCGACCGCGAACTGCGGGGCAGGGTGGGCGCGTTGGGGGCGGAGGTCACCGGACCGCGAACCGTCCGCCCCTGAACCGCCTTCCGCCTCTGACAGCCTTCCGTCCCTGACCTGCTTACGGCACGCGCGCGCCTACGGAGTCTCGCCGTTCGGCGGCGGCTTGAGCACGTCGTCGACCGTGGTCTCACTGCGCTTGCCGAGGAGGCTGTGTGTGCGGCCGTAGAGGAAGTACACGAGGAAGCCGGCCGCCATCCAGATGCCGAAGCGGATCCAGGTCTCGGCGGGCAGGTTCAGCATCAGCCACAGCGAGGCGCACACCGACAGGATCGGGATGAACGGCACCCACGGGGTGCGGAAGGCCCGGTGCAGGTCGGGGCGCGTCCTGCGGAGGATGAGCACGCCGATCGCGACGACCACGAAGGCGAAGAGGGTGCCGATGTTCACCAACGCGGCGAGTTCGTTCAGGGGCGTGAAGCCCGCGAGGATCGCGATGACCACGCCGAGCAGGATGGTGGGCCGGTGCGGGGTCCTGAACCGGGGATGGACACGGGAGAAGAAGCGGGGCAGGAGGCCGTCGCGGCTCATCGCGAAGAAGACACGGGTCTGGCCCAGAAGAAGGATCATGCAGACCGTCGTCAGGCCGACCGCCGCGCCGAAGCTGATGAAGCCCGCGTACCAGGGGTGCCCGGTGGCCTTGAAGGCGTCGGCGAGCGGGGCGTCGACGGACAGTTCGCTGTAGTGCTGCATGCCGGTCACGACGATCGACACGGCGACGTACAGGGCCGTACAGATGACGAGGGAGCCGAGGATGCCGCGCGGCATGTCGCGCTGCGGGTTCCTGGTCTCCTCGGCGGCCGTGGCCACGACGTCGAAGCCGATGAAGGCGAAGAAGACGACGGAGGCGGCGGTGAAGATGCCCATCACGCCGAAGTTGGAGGGCGCCCAGCCGAAGATGAGTTGGATCAGCGGGGCTTGGAGGCTCTCACCCGGCGGCACGTCCTGTGCCTTCGGGATGAACGGGTCGTAGTTCTCGCCCTTGATGAAGAAGGCGCCCGCGATGATCACGACGAGGACGACCGTCACCTTGATGGCGACGACGAGCGAGGTGATCCGCGCGGACAGCTTCATGCCGAGGACGAGGATGGCGGTGAGCACCAGGACGAGGGCGGCGGCGAGGATGTCGAAGCCGAAGCCGTCGGCGCCCTCTCTGCTGCCCAGCGCCGCGGGCAGCTCCCAGCCCGCATTGTCCATGAGCGACTGGACGTAGCCGGACCAGCCGACGGCGACCACCGCCGTGCCGAGTGCGAACTCCAGGACCAGGTCCCAGCCGATGATCCAGGCGGGCAGTTCCCCGAGGGAGGCGTACGAGAAGGTGTAGGCGGAGCCCGCCACCGGAACCGTGGAGGCGAACTCCGCGTAACAGAGCGCGGCGAGCGCGCAGACGACGCCGGCCGCGGCGAAGGCCAGGGCGACGGAGGGGCCGGCGTTGTTCTTGGCCACCGTGCCGGTGAGGACGAAGATGCCGGTGCCGATGATGACACCGACGCCGAAGACGGTCAGATCCAGCGCGGACAGGGACTTCTTGAGCGCGTGCTCCGGCTCCTCGGTATCGAGGATGGACTGCTCGACCTTCTTGGTCCTGAAGAGGGTGCTGCTCACGGGTTTACCTCCCACGCTTGGCGTCCTCGACGTGGTCGAGAGGGGGCGTGGTGCGTATGCCCCGGCGCGGGGGTTTCACGCGAATGGGCCGGTTTCACCACCGTAAAGGATGGGTGAAACCGGCCCATTCGGAGCCGCCATACACAGCCGTCAGTCGCGGGCCGGCTCCGCCGCGTCGATGCCGGCGGTCGGGCGTTCGGTGGGTCCGTCGAGCTTGGCGACCAGGCCGGTGACCTGGCGGGCGATGTCCGGGGCGGTCAGGCCGATCTCCGTCAGGACCTCCTTGCGGGAGGCGTGGTCGAGGAAACGCGGCGGGATACCGAAGTCGCGCAGCGGGAGGTCGACGCCCGCGTCGCGCAGGGACTGCGCGATCGCCGAACCGACGCCGCCGACGCGGGAGTTGTCCTCGACGGTGACGACCACGCGGTGCTGCTCGGCGAGCGGGGCCATGGCCTCGTCGACGGGCTTGACCCAGCGCGGGTCGACGACGGTCGTGGAGATGCCCTGCTTGTCGAGCAGGCCGGCGATCTCCAGGCACATGGGCGCGAGTGCGCCGACGGAGACGAGCAGGACGTCCGGGGCGTCGGTGCCGGGCGCGCGCAGTACGTCCATGCCGCCGATACGGCCCACGGCGGGTACGGCGGGACCCACCGCGCCCTTGGAGAAGCGGACCACGGTCGGCGCGTCGTCGACGTCGACGGCCTCGCGCAGCTGGGCGCGGACCTGGTCGGCGTCGCGTGGCGCGGCGAGCCTGAGGCCGGGCACGACCTGGAGGATCGACATGTCCCACATGCCGTTGTGGGAGGCGCCGTCGGTGCCGGTGATGCCGGCCCGGTCGAGGACGAAGGTGACGCCGCACTTGTGCAGGGCCACGTCCATCAGGACCTGGTCGAAGGCCCGGTTGAGGAACGTCGCGTACACGGCGAAGACGGGGTGCAGTCCACCGGTCGCCAGGCCCGCGGCGGAGACGGCGCCGTGCTGCTCGGCGATGCCGACGTCGTAGACGCGGTCGGGATAGGTCTTGGCGAACCTGTCGAGGCCGACCGGCTGGAGCATGGCGGCCGTGATCGCGACGATGTCCTCGCGCTCCTTGCCGAGCTTGACCATCTCCTCGCCGAAGACGGAGGTCCAGTCGGCGCCGGAGGAGGCGATCGGCAGGCCGGTGTCGGGGTGGATCTTGCCGACGGCGTGGAAGCGGTCGGCCTCGTCCTGGAGGGCGGGCTGGTAGCCGCGGCCCTTCTCGGTGAGGCAGTGCACGATGACCGGGCCGCCGAAGCGTTTGGCGCGGGCCAGCGCGGACTCCAGGGCCTCGATGTCGTGGCCGTCGATGGGGCCGACGTACTTCAGGCCGAGGTCCTCGAACATGCCCTGCGGGGCGATGAAGTCCTTGAGGCCCTTCTTGGCGCCGTGCAGGGTCTCGTAGAGGGGCCTGCCGACGACGGGCGTGCGCTCCAGCAGGTCCTTCCCGCGGGCCAGGAAGCGCTCGTAGCCGTCCGTGGTGCGCAGGGTGGCGAGGTGGTTGGCGAGGCCGCCGATGGTGGGGGCGTACGAGCGCTCGTTGTCGTTGACGACGATGACCAAGGGGCGGTCCCTGGCGTCGGCGATGTTGTTGAGCGCCTCCCAGGCCATGCCGCCGGTGAGGGCGCCGTCGCCGATGACCGCGACGACGTGGTCGTCCTTCTTCAGGACCTGGTTCGCCTTCGCGAGGCCGTCGGCCCAGCCGAGGACCGTGGAGGCGTGGGAGTTCTCGATGATGTCGTGCTCGGACTCGGCCTGTGAGGGGTAGCCGGACAGGCCGCCCTTCATCTTCAGCCTGGAGAAGTCCTGACGGCCGGTGAGCAGCTTGTGGACGTAGGACTGGTGGCCCGTGTCCCACAGCACCTTGTCCTTCGGGGATTCGAAGACGCGGTGCAGAGCGATGGTGAGCTCGACGACGCCGAGGTTGGGGCCGAGGTGGCCGCCGGTCTTGGAGACCGCGTCGACGAGGAAGGTCCGGATCTCCTCGGCCAGCTGGTCCAGCTGCTCCAGGTTGAGCCGGTCCAGATCGCGCGGTCCCGTGATACGGGTCAGCAGCGGCACCCGTGCCTCCTTGCATTAGAGCTGTTCGAGCTTTCGCCGGGCTCGTCGAGTCTAATGTCGCCCCCCGCACAGGGAAGAGCCCGGCACCGCCGTCGGTGCCGGGCACTGGTCTAAAAAGGGCCGCGCCGTTCCCCGCGCCCTGTAAGGGGCGCGGGGCTGTGTCGATTTGCGGCTCCGCCGCGGGGCGCGACTAGCCACGACGGACCCACAGCCGCCGAACTACCCGTCCAACCGAGCTATTGGGCGAACCCGCTACGCGCGGCCAGCGGTCCGCTGCGTCTTGCGTGTGACGGAGTCGATCACGACCGTGGCCAGCAGGACGCTGCCCGTGATCATGTACTGGATCGGCGTGGCGATGCCCTCGAGGGCGAGCCCGTACTGGATCGAGGTGATCACCATGACACCGAGCAGCGCGTTCCAGGTACGGCCGCGACCGCCGAAGAGGCTGGTGCCGCCGATGACGGCCGCCGCGATGACGTTCATCAGCAGGTCACCGGCGCCCGCGCTCTGGTTGGCCGCGGCGATCTTCGAGGCCCAGAACAGGCCGCCCACCGCCGCGAAGAACCCGGCGATGGCGAAGACCGAGATCCGTACCGCCGTGACGTTGATGCCCGCACGCCGGGACGCTTCGACGCTGCCGCCGAGCGCGAAGATCTTGCGGCCGTAGCCCGTGCGGCGCAGCACGAAGTCCGTCAGCACCAGGACCACGAGGAACAGCAGCAGCGCCAGCGGCAGGCCCTTGTACTGGTTGAACATGATCGCGGCGGCGTACGCGACGATCGCCAGCAGGCCCGTGCGCAGCAGGAGGTCGACGAGCGGCCGGGACGGGATGCCCGCGGCCTCGCGACGGCGGCTGTCCAGGAAGGACGTGACGAAGAAGACGGCGACCGCGATCGTGGCGAGCCCGTAGGCCGCCGCGACGTCCGAGAAGTAGTACGTCGTCAGCTTGCCGATCACACCGTCGCCGTCGAGGTTGATCGTGCCGTTCTCGCCCAGGAGCTGGAGCATGAAGCCGAGCCAGAACAGCAGGCCGGCCAGGGTGACCGCGAACGCGGGCGCGCCGATCCTCGCGAAGAAGAAGCCGTGGATCGCGCCCGCGAGGGCGCCACCGCCGAGGGCCATGAGCACGGCCAGCCACTCGTTCATGCCGTTCGTGACGCTGAGTACGGCCGCGATGGCACCCGCGACACCGCTGACGGAGCCGACCGAGAGGTCGATCTCGCCGAGCAGCAGCACGAAGATGATGCCGACGGACATCATGCCGGTGGCGACCATCGCGACGGCGATGTTGTTGAGGTTCTCGGCGGACAGGAAGTTCGAGTTCAGGCTCTGGAAGATGATCGCGATGGCGATCAGGCCGATGACGACCGGGAGTGAACCCAGGTCACCACCGCGGATCTTGCGCTTGAACTCGATGACGTAGCCGGCGAAGCCGCGCTCACGCACCAGCAGCCGTGGGTCGACGGCGACGTCCGCGCCGGCGGCCGCCTCCGGGTTCTCGACCGCTGCGCCGGTGCTCTTCGGGGCGGTGTCCTGTGTCTTGTCGATGCTCACTTCCGTACCTCCCCGTTGCCGCGCGCCGCACGACGGGTCACGGCGTTGTCCGTGGCACCCGTGATGGCGGAGATGATCTCCTCCTGCGAGGTCGACTTGACCTCGAACACGCCGTTGTTGCGGCCGAGGCGCAGTACGGCGACCTTGTCGGCGACGGCCTTCACATCGGCCATGTTGTGGCTGATGAGGAGGACCGCGTGGCCGCGCTCGCGCAGCCGCTCCACCAGGTCGAGGACCTGCGCGGTCTGCTCGACACCGAGGGCCGCGGTGGGCTCGTCGAGGATGACCAGCTTGGGCTCGCCGAGCATGGAGCGGGCGATGGCCACGGTCTGCCGCTGGCCACCGGAGAGCGAGGCGATCGGGATGCGCACGCTGGGAATGCGGATCGACAGCGTCTGCAGCAGCTCGCGGGAGCGGCGCTCCATCTCGACCTCGTCGAGCACGCCGCGCCTCTTCAGCTCGCGGCCCAGATAGAGGTTGCCCACGACGTCGATGTTGTCGCACAGCGCGAGGTCCTGGTAGACGGTCGCGATGCCCAGGTTCTGGGCGTCGTGCGGCTTGTTGATCTGGACGGACCGGCCGTCCCACTCGATGACGCCCTCATCGATGGGGTGCACGCCGGCGATCGTCTTGACCAGCGTGGATTTTCCGGCGCCGTTGTCGCCGACCAGGGCGACCACCTCACCGGCGTGGACCTCGAGCTCTACGTCGGTGAGCGCCTGGACGGCACCGAACCGCTTGGAGACCCCGCGCAACGCCAGCACAGGCGTAGCGGACACGTAAACCATCTCCTTAGCCGCCTGACCCGGCGGAGAGGTAGTACAGAAGTTTTCGGGAGCTGTTCCGTCCGGCGCCCCGCGCGAGCTTGCGGGGCTGTTTGGTGGCGGGGCGCCGGAGGAGCTTTGAGTACGCGAGTCCCGTACGGGAATTCACCGGTCCCGTACGGGACTCGACGTAGCGAATTCCCGTACGCGGAAAGGGACTCGTGCGCACTTGATCGAGGACTTACTTGACACCGATCTGGTCGCAGGCGGCCTTGAACTTGGCCGTGCAGATCTCGTCGACCGTGTAGATGCCGTCCTTGATGACAGTGTCGTTGATGTTGTCCTTGGTCAGCGAGACGACCGGGACGAGCACCGACGGGACGGCCTTGGTGGTCGGGCTGTCGACCTTCGTCTTGGCGATGGAGTCGAGCTTCTCGCCCTTGGCGAGCGCGACGGCCATCTCCGCGGCGATGTCCGCCTCCTGCGGGTAGGGCTTGTACACGCTCATGTACTGCTCACCCGCGACGATGCGCTGCACGCCCGCGAGTTCGGCGTCCTGGCCGGTGACCGGCGGCAGCGGGTTGACCCCGGCGGCCTTCAGGGCGGTGATGATGCCGCCCGCCATGCCGTCGTTGGCGGAGTAGACGCCGACGATGTCGTTCTTGCCGATCGCGGAGATCGCGCCCTCCATGTTGGCGTTGGCGTTCTCCGGCTTCCACTCCTTGGTGTCGTACGACTTCTCGATGTCGACCTTGCCCTCGAGCTCGGACAGCGCGCCCTTCTTGAAGAGGGCGGCGTTCGGGTCGGTGCTCGCACCGTTCATCATGACGATCTTGGAGGTGGGTGTGGCCTTGTCGCCGAGGGCCTCCAGGAGCGCCTTGCCCTGGACGCGGCCGACCTCTTCGTTGTCGAACGAGACATAGCCGTCGATCGGGCCCTGGGCGAGGCGGTCGTACGCGACGACCGGGATGCCCTGATCCTTGGCCTTGTTGACGGAGTTCTCGATGGCCTTGGAGTCCACCGCGTCCACGATCAGCACGTCCACCTTGTTGGTGATCATCGTGTCGACCTGCTGGTTCTGCGTGGTGGCGTCCTGCTTGGCGTTGGCGTAGACGACCTCGCCCTTGTTGTTCGTGAGCTCCTTGACCTTCTTCTCGATCAAGGGCTTGTCGAACTTCTCGTAACGCGCGGTCTGGTTCTCCGGAAGGAGCAGACCGACCTTGATCGCGTCACCCTTGGCGGCGCTGGGCTCATCGTTGTCGCCGCCGGCTTCCTCGGCGCTGCCACAGGCGGCCAGCGAGATGGCCATCGCACCTGCGGCAACGGCATAGGCAGCACGACGCATACGCGTGTTCACTTCAGAAACCTCCCTGACGTGGCCGCGACGGTGCGGCCGAGGTAACCGGAAGTCAACTCGGCCACATGTGCGACGTCAAGAAGTAAATCCTTAACGAGATGGCAACGGTGCCATCCGTTCTCTAAGTGAAGGCGGGAGTGGCCGCAGTGAGGGTTCCGTCCAAAAGGGTTGAATCCCCCATCTCGCTGAGTGCGAGAGCGAGAGCCCCGAGAACCTCCGCCCGGCCGCCGAGCGCCCCTGGAAGAACGGACAGCTGGCGCGCCGCACTGGGGATCGCATAGCGGCCGACCGACTCCCTTATGGGCCCGAGCACCAGCTCACCGGCCTCGGCGAGATCACCGCCGAGGACCACCCGGCTCGGGTTGAGCAGGTTGCAGAGATTGGCGACTCCACTGCCGATGTGTCGGCCGACGTCGGCGATCACGCGACGGCAGCCAGGGTCGCCGTCCCGCGCCAGCCGTACGACGCCTTCCATGGTCAGATCCGTGCCGTGGCTGGACTGGAGCAGCGGCAGTACGTAGCGCGCGGCCGCGAAGGTTTCCAGGCAGCCCCGGTTTCCGCAGCGGCAGACGGGGCCGGACTCGTCAAGGGTAATATGACCGATTTCTCCCGCCGTGCCACCCGGGCCGCGGTAGATCCGGCCGTCGATGACCAAGCCGGCGCCGACACCGCTGGCGACCTTGATGTACGCCAGGTCCCTGACTCCCCGGCCGCTCCCCCACACCAGCTCGCCGAGGGCGCCGAGGTTGGCGTCGTTGTCCACGTGCACCGGCACGCCGAGCCGTGCCCGCAGCTCCTCGGCGGGCTTGGTGCCGGTCCAGCCCGGCAGGATGGCGGTGGAGCCGAGGGTGCCGGACTCCACGTCGATCGGGCCCGGCACGCCGAGGCCGACGCCCGCGATCTTGCTGCGGTCGACGTCGGTGGCCGCGATCAGCCTGCTGACCAGCTGTTCGGCCCGGTCGAGGCCCTGGGCGGCGGAGGCGTCCACGTCGAGGGGTTCGGATTCCTCGGCGAGTACCTGATGCGCGAGGTTCCCGATCGCGACGCGCAAATGCGTGTGCCCGAAGTCGACCCCTATCACGATGCCGGCGTCGCCGCTCAGGCTGACGCTGCGGGCCCGCCGTCCGCCCGCCGATGTAGGCGTGACCTCGACCGTTCCGCCTTCCTTGAGCTCGCGGACGATGTTGGAGACCGTCGCCGCGGACAGGCCCGTCGTCCTCGCGATCTCCGCCTGCGTGAGCGATCCGGCCAGGCGCACCGCACGTACGACCCGTTCGAGATTTGCTCGGTGCAGCGACGACTGCGACCCGGGAGTCTCCACGACGACCTCCTGCGTACGGGGTTCGCCTCGGCGAGACCCCGTCTATGTGCAACTAGTGAACTCTAAGCTGAGCTGTTGGGGCTGCCTCCCGTCAAGAGGTTGAGCGGAGGGGCACATGCCAGAGCACGCATACACACAAGGGTGGCCCCGGTACCAATCCGGGACCACCCTCGCAAAGCGAACCAGCGGCCGAACCCCTACTTCAGCGCGCCGGCCGTCAGGCCCGCGACCACCTGCCGCTGGAAGATGATGTACGCGGCGAGGACCGGCAGCATGGCCATGACCAGGCCTGCGAAGAGTCCGGACCAGTCGCCCTTGTAGCCCTGGCTCACGGCGAGCTGCACGAGGCCCTGGGTGAGGACCTTGCGGTCCTCATCGGTGTTCAGAACCGTCGGCAGCAGGTACTGGTTCCACTGCCCCAGGAAGTTGAAGATGCTGATACTGATCAGGCCGGGCTTGGCCATCGGCAGCATCACCTGGAAGAACGTCCGCGTGTGCGAGGCACCGTCCACGAAGGCCGCCTCGGCCACCGAGGTCGGCAGCGTACGGAAGAACGCCGTCATGAAGAACACGGTGAACGGCAGCGAGTACGCGATGTAGACCAGGATCAGTCCGGGCAGCGTGTTCAGCAGCGAAAGGTTCTGCATGACGTAGAACAGCGGAACCAGCGCCAGGATGATCGGGAAGCTCATTCCTCCGATGAAGAGGAAGTAGATGAAGCGGTTCCCGGGAAACTCGAAACGCGCCAGGACGTACGCCGCCATCGAACCCAGCAGCATCGTGCCGACGAGCGAGAACCCCACCACGATCAACGTGTTGAGGAAGTAGTCGCTCATGTTCGCCTCGGTCCAGGCCCGCGACCAGTTCTCGAAGTGCAGCGAGTCCGGCAGCGCCCAGGGCGAACTGAAGATGTCCCGATCCGTCTTGAACGAGGTCATCACCGCCCACAGCAGCGGCATCACCACCATGAACGCCCAGAGGATGAGCATGCCGTGCGAGAAGAAGTTGAGGGTCCTGCCCTCGGACGGCTTCTCCAGCGGCCCGGGTACGGCCGTCGTCTTGGTGACGGGCGGCCGCTCGTCCGGGGTGGCGTCGGCGGGAGGGGTGTCGGTCGTCTTCATAGGTCAGTACTCCAACCGCTCGCGCCGGCCCAGCCTCATCACGACCGCCACGAACAGCAGCGTCACGATGAGCAGGGCCACACCGATCGTCGTCGCATAGGCGGCCTGGCCGTCGCGGAACGCCTTCTGGTAGACGTACAGCGGCAGAATCGTCGTCGAATAGTCGGGGCCACCACCGCTCGGCCCCACGGTCATGATCTGCACCACCGCGAAGGACTCGGCGCCCAGCGCCAGGATGCCCATGTACGCCCAGCCGGACTGCACCGTGTCCCAGAGCAACGGCAGGGTGATCTTGTAGAACGTGGTGATGCGGTTCGCGCCGTCGAGGAGTGCCGCCTCGTAGTAGTCCTTGGGAATGGACGCCATTCCGGCGGAGAAGAGCACCACGAAGAATCCGACGGAGCACCAGACGAGAACCGCGAAGACACACCACAGCGCGAGATCGGGATCGCCCAGCCAGTTGGGCTGGACATTGTCGAGACCGACCGCCTTGAGCGCGGAGTTGATCGCACCGCTGTTGGGGTTGTACGCGAACTGGAACAGCAGCGCGACGATCGCGATCGACAGCACCTGCGGGAAGAAGTAGACGACCTTGTAGAAGGACGAGCCGCGTACGCCCGCGATCACGGCGTTCTTCCTGCGCCGTCCGCCCACATTGAGCATGAAGGCGAAGAACAGCGCCAGTGTCAGCGTCACCAGCGGCAGCAGCACCACGAACATCACGCTGTGCTGGAACGACTTCCAGAAAACCTCATCGTCCAGCATTCTCGTGAAGTTGGCGAAGCCCACCATCTTGAACTCGGGGCTCAGACCGCTCCAGTCCGTGAACGAATAGTAGATGGACTGGATGAAGGGCCAGATGACGAAAAGGATGTAAATCGCCAGAGGGGTCGCCAAGAACCCCACGATGAAACGGTATCTACCGTGCTGCATTCCTACCGACCCGATCTTCCCGCGGGCGCTGCCGCCGACGCCACGACCATCGAGAGCGGGGGACCCCGATCACGCCCCGGGGTCCCCCGCCGCGCTCACTGGTGCTTGTAGTGCTGGATGGAGTCGTCCTTGGCCGCCTCGTCGGCGTAACCCTGGATCTTCTTGATCGCCTCGGCCGGCGTGAGCCGCCCGGCCATCATCTCGCCGAGGCCACCAACGCCGATCTTCTCCTTCTGCAACTGCACGTACCAGTCCTGGAGGCGCGGGTTGACCACGTTCTCGCCGGCCTTCTCCAGGGCCGCGACACCGGACTTCAGACCCGGGGTCAGCTCGATACCGTCGGTGCCGCCGTTGAACGCGGACAGTGACTTGACGGACGTGGTGAAGTTCTTCGACGACTCCTCGCTGAGCATGATGCGCAGCTGCTCCATGCCGCCATCGGGGTTCTTGGCCTTCGCGGGGACGATGAAGGGCTCACCGCCCGACGCCCAGATGGTGCCGAAGGGCATCTTGTCCGAGCTGTCGATGCCGCTGGGCGCGGACACCGCGAGGTTGAAGTCCTTCGGCATGGTCTTCGCCGCCTCGTTCTCCACCCATGAGCCGTTCGGGATGAAGAGCGCCTTGCCCTCGGTCCAGGCGGTCTGGGACTGGATGTGGTCCAGGCCCGGGGTGCCCTCGAGGATGTAGCCCTTCTTGTAGAGCTCGTAGTACGCCTCGAAGCAGGTCTTGACCGCGGGGTGCTTCCAGGCGTTCGGCTCAAGGTTGTCGATGGCGTCGAGAGTCTCCGGACCGCCGACCTTGGCGATCATCGGGTAGAGCGAGAAGGGGATGTAGTACGGGTGCTTGCCCGCGTACGTCCAGCCCGCGATGCCCTTCTTCTTCGCCTTCTCGCAGACCGCGAGCATGTCGTCCCAGGTCTCCGGGTACGTGGCGTCGAGCGAGTCCAGGGCCTTCTGGGAGTACCACACTCCGTACACGGTGTACGCGTAGTACATGATCCAGACCGGGTCGCCGTCGAACTGGCCCATCTCGACGATGCCGGGCCGCAGGGTGTCGCGGACCTTCTTGTTCGGGTCGTCGACGGACGGCGCGTCCAGCAACGGCGTGAGGTCGGCGAGCTGCTTCTTGCCGACGAGGACGCCCATGTCCATCTGCTCGGCACCGGAGTTGTCGATCAGGTCCGGCGGGGAACCCTGGTTGAAGCGCGGCTGGAGGACCGACTGGATCTTCTGGGTCGAGGAGAACTTGACCTTCGCGTCGGGGAACTTCTTCTCGTAGACCGCCTTGGCGTCCTCGGCGTACTTCGTGCCGAAACCGCCGTCGAAGATGACGATCTCCAGCGGCGCGGTCTCGTTGACGGCAAGCGGGTTCTCCGCGCTCTTCTTGCCCTTGTCGACCTTCTCCTCGCTGCCGCTGTCACCACCGCTGGCGCACGCGGACAGGAAGCTCATCGTGGGCACGGCGATCAGGCCGAGCGCTGCGGACCGCTTGATCAGATCGCGGCGGCCGACACCTTCACGGCCGCTGTGGGCGGAAGTGGATCCCATGCTCAAGTCCTCGCCTTCTCCAGGACTCAGGCGGTGAACCGGATCCTCCCGGGCACCGCGATGATGTGCTGTGTTTTCCCGGCGACACATGACCGAAAGCGGCTGCGTCGCGGGCCGGACCCCCGACCCTGAGGCCGGGTAGGACGACGTACTCGGTGCGCCCCTGCGGGGGGTTTCGACTGGACTCGGATCATGCCGGACCGCCCGCGGACGGACGAGCGACCATGCGGACGCTGACAGGTATAGTCCACTTCCCGAGGCGGGGGCAAGATCGAATGCAGGTTCGGTCAGCAGTCTTTCCCGAGTTGAGATCTCGCGGATATATGACACTCCCTTGGATTCCCCGTGCGCCTACCGAACCTCTCCTGACCTCGGCCAATTGAGTGATCCCAGCAACTTGCGACTCTTCACATCGCATACACCTCCTCCAACACCCTTGACACCACTGGCCACTTGACGCCCTACTGGTCCCCGCACAGCGAATTGACAACGTTGTCCGCTTCGCAGGGGAGGGTGCTGCCAGATGCGGCGCAGATCTCGGCACAGATGGGGTTCCACAGCAATTCTGGGAGCAACGGCATTAGCGCTGGTGGTGGCCTCGCAGGGCGCCGCCGTCGCCCGGCCCGGCCAAGCAGCGGCGGCCGAGGGGGAGTTCGCGTCCTCCTTCGAGACGAACGATCCGGCTCCCGACTGGCTCAACACGGTCGATACGACACCTGACGGCACGAAACGCTCCTCGGGCGTCGACGGCGGCTACAGCAGCGGCATCCCCGGCAATGTCACCGACCATGTCACCGACGTCCGGGCGAGCGCCGAGAACACCGGCGGTGGCGAGGTCAAGGAGAACCTCGTCGACGTCGAACCGAGCACCAAATGGCTGACCTTCGCGCCCACCGGCTGGGTCGAGTTCGACCTGGACGCCCCGGTCAGGCTGGTCACCTACGCGCTGACGTCGGCCAACGACCACGACGAGCGCGACCCCGTGGACTGGACCCTGAAGGGCTCCACGGACGGCAAGGACTGGAAGACCCTCGACAGCCGCACCGGCGAATCCTTCGGCGAGCGGTTCCAGACCAAGTCGTACGACCTCGCCGAGCCGGCCGAGTACCAGCACTTCCGGCTCGACATCACCAAGAACAACGGCGCCTCCGACGCCCTACAGCTCGCCGACGTGCAGTTCTCGACCGGCGGCGACGAGGAGGAGCCCACTCCCAAGGACATGCTCTCCCTCGTGGACAGCGGGCCGAACGGCTCCCCGACCGCCAAGGCGCGCGCGGGCTTCACCGGCAAACGGGCCCTGCGCTACGCCGGGGCACACAAGGCGGACGGCCGCGCCTACTCGTACAACAAGGTCTTCGACGTCAACGTCCGCGTCGGGCGGAACACCGAGTTGGCGTACCGGATCTTCCCGTCGATGGCGGACGGCGACCGCGACTACGACGCCACGAACGCGTCCGTGGACCTCGCCTTCACGGACGGCACCTATCTGAGCGACCTGCGCGCCACCGACCAGCACGGGTTCGCGCTGACACCGCAGGGACAGGGCGCCGCCAAGGTCCTGTACGTCAACCAGTGGAACAACGTCGAATCGCGGATCGGATCGGTCGCGGCCGGCAAGACGGTCGACCGGATCCTGATCGCGTACGACTCCCCCAAGGGCCCCGCAAAGTTCCGCGGCTGGCTGGACGACGTGGCGCTGCGGTCCGTAGCTCCCGAGAAGCCCAAGGCGCATCTGTCCGACTACGCGCTGACGACCCGCGGCACCAACTCCAGCAACGGCTTCTCGCGCGGCAACAACTTCCCCGCGACGGCCGTGCCGCACGGCTTCAACTTCTGGACGCCGGTCACCAACGCGGGTTCATTGAGCTGGCTGTACGACTACGCGCGTGCGAACAACGCCGACAACCTGCCGACCATCCAGGCCTTCAGCGCCAGCCACGAGCCCAGCCCCTGGATGGGCGACCGGCAGACCTTCCAGGTGATGCCGTCGGCCGCCTCCGGCACTCCGGACACGGGACGTGAGGCCCGGGAGCTCGCCTTCCGGCACGAGAACGAGACAGCACGGCCGTACTACTACGGAGTGCGCTTCGAGAACGGCCTCAAGGCGGAGATGGCGCCCACGGACCACGCGGCGGCCCTCCGCTTCACCTACCCCGGTGGCGACGCGAGCGTCCTCTTCGACAACGTCACCGACCAGGCGGGCCTGACGCTGGACAAGGAGAACGGGACCGTCACCGGCTACTCGGACGTGAAGTCCGGACTGTCGACGGGCGCGACACGGCTCTTCGTGTACGGGGCCTTCGATGCGCCCGTGACCGACGGAAGCTCGTCCGGCGTCAAGGGCCATCTGCGCTTCGACGCGGGCTCCGACCGCACCGTCACCCTGCGTCTGGCGACCTCCCTCATCAGCGTCGACCAGGCCAAGGACAACCTCCGCCAGGAGATCCCCGACGGCACGTCCTTCGACACGGTCAAGTCGCGCGCCCAGAAGCAGTGGGACCGGATCCTCGGCAAGGTGGAGGTCGAGGGTGCGACACCGGACCAGCTGACGACGCTGTACTCCAGCCTCTACCGGCTGTACCTGTACCCCAACTCCGGCTTCGAGAAGGTCGGCTCGAAGTATCAGTACGCCTCCCCCTTCTCGCCGATGCCCGGCCCGGACACCCCGACGCACACCGGGGCGAAGATCGTCGACGGCAAGGTGTACGTCAACAACGGCTTCTGGGACACGTACCGGACGACCTGGCCGGCGTACTCGCTGCTGACGCCCGATCAGGCGGGCGACATGGTCGACGGTTTCGTGCAGCACTACAAGGACGGCGGCTGGACCTCGCGCTGGTCCTCGCCCGGTTACGCGGACCTGATGACCGGCACCTCCTCGGACGTGGCGTTCGCGGACGCATACGTCAAGGGCGTCGACTTCGACGCCAAGTCGGCGTACGAGGCGGCCCTGAAGAACGCGACCGTCGTCCCGCCCTCGTCCGGAGTCGGCCGCAAGGGGATGGGCACCTCGCCGTTCCTGGGCTATACGAGCACGGACACGCACGAGGGCCTGTCGTGGGCGCTGGAGGGCTACCTCAACGACTACGGCATCGCGAAGATGGGCCAGGCCCTCTACAAGAAGACGGGCGAGACTCGCTACAAGGAGGAGTCGGAGTACTTCCTCGACCGGGCCCAGGACTACGTCAACCTCTTCGACCCGAAGGCGGGCTTCTTCCAGGGCCGCAACGAGAAGGGCGACTGGCGGGTCGAGTCGTCCAAGTACGACCCACGCGTATGGGGTTACGACTACACGGAGACGAACGGCTGGGGTTACGCCTTCACCGCGCCCCAGGATTCGCGCGGCCTCGCGAACCTGTACGGCGGACGGTCGGAGCTCGCGGAGAAGCTCGACGAGTACTTCGCGACCCCGGAGACCGCCTCACCCGAGTTCAAGGGCTCGTACAGCGGCGTCATCCATGAGATGACCGAGGCCCGTGACGTACGGATGGGCATGTACGGGCACTCCAACCAGGTGGCCCACCACGTCAATTACATGTACGACGCGGCCGGTCAGCCCTGGAAGACCCAGAAGAACGTGCGCGAGGTGCTGTCCCGCCTCTACACCGGCAGCGAGATCGGCCAGGGTTACCACGGCGACGAGGACAACGGCGAGCAGTCGGCCTGGTTCCTGTTCTCCGCGCTGGGCTTCTATCCGCTGGTGATGGGCAGTGGTGAGTACGCCATCGGGTCGCCTCTGTTCACCAAGGCGACGGTGCATTTGGAGAACGGCAGGGACCTGGTCGTCAAGGCCCCGAAGAACAGCGCGAAGAACGTGTACGTGCAGGGGTTGAAGGTCAACGGGCGTACGTGGACGTCGACCTCGCTCCCCCACTCGCTGATCTCGCGCGGCGGGGTTCTGGAGTTCGACATGGGGCCGAAGCCGTCGTCGTGGGGCACGGGGAAGAAGGCGGCGCCACCGTCGATCACGCAGGACGACAAGGCGCCGTCGCCGCGGGCCGATGTCATCGAGGGGGAAGGGGCGTTGTTCGACAATACGTCGGCGACGGACGCGGTCACGGCGTCCACCGAGCTGCCAACTGAGAAGTCCGTCAAGGCAGTTCAATACACCTTGACGTCCTCTGAGCGTGCGAAGGCACCCAAGGGATGGGTCCTGCAGGGCTCGTCCGACGGCAGCACGTGGAGGGACCTGGACAAACGCTCCGGCGAATCCTTCGCATGGGACAAGCAGACGCGGGCGTTCTCGGTCGCGACGCCGGGGACGTACCGGCACTACCGCCTGGTCCTCGACGGTGAGGGAACGCTGGCGGAGGTGGAATTGCTGGCGTGAAGTACTCCCCCACGAGAGAGGGGCGGGCCCGGGGATCGCTCCGGGCCCGCCCCTCTGTACTCGGTCAATTGCGAGGGCCGTCGTGGACGTTGTGCTGGCTCAGCTCCACAGCGAACCGGGACGCTGTGACGAAGTCGGCGTCATCATGGAGAACGACGAGTCCGTGGTGGGCCGCCGTTGCGCAGATCTGGAGGTCGACGGCCGAGAGGGCCCTGTGCGCACCTTGGTCTGCTGCGCGCTCCTGGAATGCGCTGATCCATTGGCCTGCGCTCTTGGCTACGGAAACATCGTCGTAGAGGTCTGCGAACATGTCGCTGAACGCTCTGTACTCCTTGGAGTCACGTGCGGACCGGAGGAACTCTGCTCGCTGCGGATAGCACGAGAGAACGTCTCCGTCCATGACCACCGGCCGCCATGTCTCATGCAGGTCGCGGTCCCGGAGCAGGCGCCACAGCGCCGAGGAATCGAGTAGGTAGCGGATCACGGACGTACGGCCTTCTTGTCCGCTCGGTGAGCCTCTTCGGCCCCCTCGATGTCCCAGTCCTGGGCCATCTCGAAATATCTGTCGTATGCCGCTGCGCGAGCCAGTCGCTTGTTGTACGCCTCCAGTGCCGCTGCCACCGCGGCTGTCTTGGTCCGGTGGCCGCCCAGGCGTTTGGCTGTTTCCAGGGTTTCGTCGTCGATATCGATGTGGGTGAGCGCCACCGAGACCTCCCGAATGTACATACCGACTCTACGAAGGTGCGGATTATTGTACATCGACACAGAGCGTCAACGCCTGAAGGTCATCGCCGGGGGCGGGCACGGTGGCCAATGGCTGTCACCGACCACCAGGCCCGCCCGAGCGGCGGTTCAGCCGACCCGGCACGCGAGGGCCGTCCCCGGATCATCCCCGGAGCCCCCGACCGTGTACCCGAACGTCGTGCTCTCTCCCGGATCCAACTCCCCGTTCCAGTCGGCGTTGTGGACCATCACGTTCTGCCCGGTGTAGGTCGCGCTGCCGCTCCACAGACTCTCAACCCTCTGACCTCCGGGCAGCGTCCAGTCGACCATCCAGCCCAGCATCGGGACGTCGCCGGTGTTGGCGACGGTCACCTCGGACTGGTAACCGCCGTTCTTCAGCCAATAAGTTGACTAAAAACACTCACATACTGATCTTGTTGGTGACATGTACATACGCTTCCGGACGTTTCATGCAGATGATCGTCAGAAAGGGATCAGCCATACGCTTGGCGCGACTGTCCAACCTGCGTACGTCCGGCCCCCGCGTAGATGCCGTCAGCCTCGGCGCCGCCGCTGCCGTCGGCCTTCTCTCCGCGCTTGCCCATGCGGCGAGTTGGAGCAGCAGCCTGACGGGGGCCGCTCCCGGCTTCGATCCCCGTCGCTGATACGACACCGGTAGCTCCACCAACATCAAGTTCACCGGCTGAACTACTAAAGAACGTCCAGCCATCCGGCCATACGCACACACAGCGGGTGTGGCCGGGCGGCCAGCCGTGCCATGAGGAACCCCCATGCCCCTGAACTATGAGTCGTGCACCTTCCGCTACTCCTCCAGGTCACGCCCCGTCCTCAACCAGCTCAACCTGAACTTCTCCCCCGGCCACACCGTCCTCCTCGGCCCGAACGGCGCAGGGAAAAGCACCCTGCTCACCCTCGGCGCCAGCGCCTCCACACCACAAGCGGGCCGAATACGCTACGGGGACCTCGACCTCGCCAACCGCAGGCATGTGCGGACCTACCGCCACAAGGTTTCCTGGCTGCCGCAGCGCCCAGGATTCCTCCCCGGTATGACGTGCAGAGAGCACGTGGCATACGTGGGCTGGCTCAAGGGCATGCGGGAGCGCGACGCCTGGGATGCCGCTCCCGAGGCCATCGAGCGCGTCGGCCTCACCGACAAGCTCAACAACAAGATCAAGACACTCTCCGGCGGACAGCAGCAGCGCATCGCCATCGCGCAAGCCCTCGTCCACGACGCCGAAGTACTCCTTCTCGACGAACCCACCGTCGGGCTCGACCCCCACCAGCGACGCCGCTTTCTCGACCTGCTGATCTCCCTGCGCGGCACGGTCCACGTCATCGTTTCCACGCACGACATCGGCGACCTGGACCAGGCTTTCGACGAAGTCGTCGTCCTTGAAGCGGGCCGTTCCCGCTTCAAGGGGACGGTCAAGGAATTCGCCAGCCACCACGCATCGGACTGCGCGCCAGGACGCCAGATGGAAAGCGCCTACGCGGCCCTCCTGGGGGCAACCGAATGACCATCACCTGGGCAAACCTCCGCGCCTCGGCCGCACCGTGGCTGGTCGTCCCCGCCCTGATCTACATCAGCCTGTACATCGGCGACGTCACCTACACCGCTCCCTCCCACTACGGTGTGGAATCCGGCGAGATGGCCGCCTTCGCCGTGGCAGTCATCGCCCCGGCCGCCGCCGGCGCCACCGCATGGGAAGCAGGCCGACACCGCCTCCTGGGCGCCATACGCACCACCAGCCCCCGCAACCCTCTCGTGCAGTTCCTGCGAGCCGTCACCCCCGCCCTGATCCTCTACCTCGTTCTCGCCGTCGCCGCGCTCGTGTTCGCCCGCAACGCGACAGGCATATGGCCCGGTGGTGCCGGTTGGCTCGCCGTGGCCCACCTGATTGTTCTCCCCCTCGGGTGGACGGTCATCGGCTGGTGCGCCGGACGCGCCCTTCCCGGCAGCATCGCCGCCCCGCTCGTGGCGATCGGCTGCTGGGCCTGGCTCGCCATGCCGCACTCCTTCGCCAACCCCTCCCTACGGCACCTGGGAGGCTTCATCGACGGCGGTTCCACCGTCACCGACATCCGCGACCCAGCCGTCTACCTCGTCCCGTGGGGTGTTGTTGCCGGTCTGGCCGTCGCCGCGTGGCTTTTGACCAGCCCACACCGGCGCAGTCTCAAGGCCACGATCGGCGCTGTGACCGCCGCGGCGGCCCTCGTCACCGGCTACCTTGCCGTGTCCGACTGGGGATACGGGGCTCCAACCCATCCCCGTACCGTCGCCATGTCCTGCACGGGACAGGCTCCCAGAGTGTGCGTGCCGCCGGAGTACCAGTCGTATGCCGAGCAGCTGCGCCGCGACACCATGGGGCCGATCGACGATCTGAAGGCCGTCGGCGTTCCAGCCCCTCAGGAGCTGCGCATCACCTCTGCCAGTACACCACCCAAGCCGGGCACCTGGCCGCTGTACTGGTCGCTTCCCGCTCTCCACGACCAAGCCTCCCAGGAGCGTTACGAAGCTGATCTCGCCGAATCAGCAGTAGCCGGTGTCGCCGCCACCGCTGGTGTGCGCGACTGCCGGCAGCCCGGCTCTCCCGCAGCCGCCTGGGCCGCACTCGTCATCGGCCTCGACACACAATCCATCCAGCAGGCGATGCTCCCCGCCGAATGGACAGCACTCCAGAAGGTCCGCCAGATGCCCGCCGCAGATCAGGCCGACTGGTTCAAGCAGAAGGCCACCAGCCAGGAGCACTGCAACCGGGTGGGCACGTGAACCGATACGCGCTGACGGTACGCCGCTGGTGGGCCGTCCCTCCCACGCTCGCCGTGATCGTGGTCGTGTGCTGGGCGGTGGGCACGAGCGAGGTTCCCATCCCGAGCTTGGTCGGCGGGATGGACGGTGCACGCCTGGCGTACTTCACCCCCATCCTGGCCGTCGTCGCCGTCATGTACTGCATGGAGCGTCGGCTCCGGGAGGCGGAACGGACAGCGGTCGTACCCATCCGCCGCCTCGACCATGGCGCCGTCATCCTCACCGCAGTTCTCGCCCACGGGGCTGGAGTGCTGGTGGGGATGGACGTCGCCCGCAACATCACGCTCCTCCTCGCTCTTGCTCTCCTCGTACGGCGTGTGGCCAACGAAGCGGCGGCAGCGGCTTCCGGAATGGCGCTCCTCATCGGCACCCTGATCGCCGGCCGTGCCTACCAGCCCGGCGGCTCCGCCACGCACACCTGGTGGGCGCTACCCCTCTACCCGGCTGGAAGTGCGACCGCATGGCTGATCACCGTTGCCGTGTTCGCTCTCGTTCTGCTGGCCAGTCCGTGACGTCTCAGGGGCGGCGGGTTCGCCGTTCCTTGAACGTGGCTCTGGCTCGCTTTCCGTGCCGGAGCCACGGAGGGTAACGAACACCGCGATCATGAACGGCCGTGAGTGATCTGCTCCTCCAGGACCTGCGGATCCACCAGCCGAAGGTGTTCTGATCGAGGACACCGCACCTGAGGTGGTGTTCGATGAGCCCGCGCGTCAACGGCGTGCCGTGGCAGTCTCACTTCGGGTGACGCTACCGTCGTACACAAGACCACGACGCGCACCGGCGTCCACACTCTTGTCCATGGGAGCAGTGATGACCACACCCGGGCAGGGACGGGCCACAGAGGACACCTGGATGTTCCCGCCGGCAGACGGCTGGACCTTCGACCAGGTCAAGCACTTGGAGCTGCCCTTCGACTGGGAACTCGTGGATGGACGGATCGTGGTTCGAGGACAGACCAAGTACTGGCACAACCGTGTGCGAGACAGGCTGTTGATCGCCCTTGAGGCCACACGAGCCGAGCCGTACGAGGTCGTGGCCGAGCAATGCGTCATGGTCGATGACCAGAACACCAACAAGCCGGACGTGATCGTCTTCGACTCCCGGAAGCTGAACTTCCTGGAACTCGAATGCATCCCGGTGGAGAAGCTCGCCCTCGTCGTGGAGGTCGTCTCCCCCGGTTCCCGCCAGGACGACCGCGTGCGCAAACCCGCGCTTTTCGCCGCGTCCAAGGTGCCGTTCTACTGGCGCGTGGAACTCGACCGGGATGGGCAGCTCGCTGTCCACGAGTACTGGTTCAACGCGGACACACGCTCCTACTTCCCCGCCCCCATGCACCCGGTGCACCGCGACAAGCTCATCACCGAAGTGCCGTTCCCGGTCGAGATCGACCTCGCTGTCATCGGGTTCTGACAAGCCGCTCCAGTCAGCCGACCCGGCACGCGAGGGCAGTCGCCGGATCACCCCCGGAGCCCTCGACGGTGTACCCGAACGTCGTGCTCTCTCCCGGATCCAACTCCCCGTTCCAGTCGGCGTTGTGGACCATCACGTTCTGCCCGGTGTAGGTCGCGTTGCCGCTCCACAGACTCTCGACCCTCTGACCTCCGGGCAGCGTCCAGTCGACCATCCAGCCCAGCATCGGGACGTCGCCGGTGTTGGCGACGGTCACCTCGGACTGGTAACCGCCGTTC
>NZ_JNWJ01000044.1:0-71639 GCF_000716805.1 Streptomyces yerevanensis
ACCCATAGGCAGACCATGCTGCTGGTCTCGTTACTCACGCACGTCTTGGACACGCTTGCAGCCTAACCAGCAGCATGATCGACCGGACAAGTCCTAGTCGCGTCGGGATGGGCCAACAGCAACTGTTCCCCGACTCCCCCGTGTTCGCCGCGATGATGCGCGAACCGTTGCACCAGGCGTGACCGTCACCCCAGCCCCGGCGGTGTCCAGTCCGCATGCCGCAGGACCGTGCGGATGGTCGCGCGGGAAGGGGCCAGCCGGAGAGCCGTGTTGCGTGCGGCGACGGCCAGGGGATGTGTCAACTGCTGGCCCATCCGGCCGATTTGGCGGGCAGCGCGGGCGATGGACCGGCAGCGCGGGCGGCGCTCGGCGTCGTAGCGGGCCAGTGCCGATTCGACGGTGGGCTCGGCGGCGAGTGCCGCGGCCAGGACGACGGCGTCCTCCAGTGCCAGGCTGGTGCCCTGGCCGAGGTTCGGGGTCATGGCGTGGGCCGCGTCGCCGAGTAGGACGATCCGGCCCGCGGTGTAGGCGGGCAGGGGCGTCACCAGTTCGTGGATGTCGTGGTGCAGGACCGCGTCGGGCCGGGTCGCGTCCAGCAGGGCGGGGATCGGATCATGCCAGTCGCCGAAGCGGCGGCGCATCGCGGCGAGGCCGTCCGTGTGCCGTACGCCGGGTGGCGAGTTGAGCACCGCGTGCCACTCGGCCCGGCCGTCGGCGAGCGTGATGTGACCGAACTCGGCGCCGTTCGCCCAGGTCAGTTCCAGGTCGCTGGCCAAGTCGACCGGATGGTCGGTGAGGGCGCGCAGCACGGTCGTCCCGCTGTAGGCCAGGCCGGGATGGCCGGGGAAGAGCTGGGCGCGCAGCCGGCTGCCCACTCCGTCGGAGGCCACGACCAGATCCGCCTCCAGGACGGCGTCGTCGAGGGGTATCCGCACCCGGCTCGGGTCGGAGCGGTCGACGGAGGCCACCTCGGTCCCGACGACCAGACACTCGGACGGCAGTTCCGCCCGCAGCAGCCTGTGCAGCACAGCTCGGGTGACACCGAGGACCGGCGTGCCCAGCGCACGCTCCAGCGCGGCCCCGTCCATCCGGGCCAGCCAGCCGCCGCCGGGGACGCGGGTGCCCCCGGTGTACTGAGGCCGGGCAGCCGCGCGCACCGCCTCGCCCACGCCGAGGACGTCCAGGGCCCGGACGCCGTTGGCGTGCAGCGAAATACCCCCGCCCACGTCGGCGAGTACGGGGGCGCGTTCGACAACCGTCACCTCCCAGCCGACCAGGCGCAGACCGATCGCCACAGCAAGCCCGCCGATGCCTCCGCCCACCACCACCGCGCTGCCACCCATACCGCCGGCCTCCCTCGTCCGCCCCGCCGTGGTCCCACGTAATTCTGCCGGGTGGGCGGGGCGGCGCCGCGCCGCAAGTGTCTGCCGGCGGGACGGCCATCGACCTGGCCTGCTCACCAAAACCAGGCCCACGACGGCCGACCTCACCACCGCACTACAACTCCGCCTCACCCCACAAAGCAACCCGCACCTCATCGCCCACGGACAGCTTCCCCGGCCGGAGCACGGCGTACTTCGTGCCGAAGGCCACGCCGCCCCCGCCCGAGACGGCTCGACGGTAGGTCGCAAGGGTGCGCAGGGGTTCGGGGCCGGCCCTCGTGCCGGCTTCCTGGTCGACCAGGGTGACGGCGCAGCGGATGGCGAGCTTGGTGTAACCGAGTTCCGTATCGGCGATGGTGATCCGGCGGACGCGGTCCTCGGTGTGGGGGTCGTCCCAGCCGCCGATGACGATGTTCGGCCGGAAACGGTCCATGGGGAGGGCATCGCCGCCCCGTTCGGTCAGCCGCTCGTTCAGCAGGTCCAGCGTGGACCGTGACAGGACGTGAACGGCGCTGCTGTCGGCGTAGCCGGAAGTGCCGGGGATCCGGCCGTCGGTGACTCGGTCGTGCTCGGGCGGTACGCGTACCAGACGGCTCGGCGCGCCGAGGACTTCGGACAGCCACGCGGCGGCTTCGTCACCCTGGTCGATTCCCGTGAACGGCGCGCCGAACAGGTTCACGTCCCGGCGCGGGCCGGATGTGTCCACGTCGATGTCCAACGCGTACGGGCGACTGGGAGCGTGGAGGGTGAGCCGCTCTCCGTCGGCGCTGATCCCGGGGCGGATCAGCGCCAACCGCGGCCAGCGCCGTTGCGTCCGGTACACGCCTTCCTCGCTGGTGACCATGAAGCTCCGGTCGTGCGCGAGCCCCGCGGGCGTCAGCACCGCGTCGTGCGCCGAGACGCCGGCGCATCCCTTGACCGGGTAATACGACAGCTCTACGACTCTGGCCACGTGCTCCCCTTATCTCGTACGTCGTTCATGCCGTACGTCGTTCATGCCGTGCCCGTGCCAGAAAAGCCCGCACCGCTTCGTACAGGAGCCGGGGCTGGTCCAGGTGCACGTCATGCCCCGCGTCCTGGATGACCTCGGTCTCGGTCGTCGTCGACGTCGGGCGGCGAGTTCGCATCTCCGCCGGCTCCGATGCCGGCATCGTGCCCTGTACACCGCGTACGACGAAGGTGGGGCAGCGGACCTGTTCCCACTCGGTCCAGTACGAGCGCTCGGCCAGTTCCGCCACCGCGGCCACCATCATGTCCCGGTCCGCGAAGGGCACCGGGGACTTGTCCAGCCAACCGCCTATCTCGATCGGCAGGTTGGGGCTCGGACCGGACGGGCCCGCCTCGATCAGGATCAGGGTGTCGATGAGGTTCGGGTGGGCCGCCGCGGTGAGAAACGCCGTGTGGCCGCCCAGGGACTGGCCCACCAGCGTTACCGGGGGCAGGGACAGGTGCTCGATCACGGCCACGGCGTCCGCCACGCAGGACGCCCTCGTCATGTCCCGTGGGCGGCGGGTACTGGCGGCGTGGCCTCGGGCGTCGTACCTCACCACCCTTTGGCCGTCCCTCTGGAGGCGGGTCGTCATGTCGTCCCACTCCCCCATGTGGCCTGCCAGGCCGTGCAGGAGAAGGAGTGGGGGCGACGGGCTGGAGCCACCTTGACCTTGGGTGTCGCTGTACGCGATGCGAGTGCCGTCAGGGACGGTGACATGCCCGGTGGCAGGGGTGGCTGTCATCGTCGGTCGCGGCGGCGTGGGCGTGGAGCCGTGCGGCGGTGGATGGGACCGCCGGGGGCGTACCAGCCTGTCTTCTTGCGGACCATTGGGGACGGGTCCGTCTCGTGGGTGTGGGTCAGGGCTGTCGCTGCTTCGGGGTGGGTGTGGACCCAGCGGCCCACCAGTTCCGCGGCCATGGCTCGTACGTGGGCGTCGGAGTCGTGGTGCAGCAGGTGGATGCCGAGTGGGAGGACCACCGCGCTGTCGGGACGGCAGGCGTCCGTCTTGCAGCGGTCGCAGGACAAGGCGTGCAGGGCGGCGTACCGGACCGGGGCGGCCGGGTCGTCGAGCATGGCGATCAGGTCGTCCAGGACCTCCGGTACGAGGAGGTGGTCCAGCAGGTTGCAGCACTGCTCGCGTACGCGGGGCTGGGGGTGGCGCAGGCCCCGGCGGATCGCGGGGATGGCGGCGGGGCCGTGGCGCATCAGCTCGCGGAAGGCCTCGGGGCGGCGGGGCTCGCTGCCCAGGGCGTGGACCAGGGCGTCCACCTGTACGTCGGGCAGCGCGTCAGCCCGTACGTCTGCCGAGGCTTCTCCCCGCACGACTTCCTGTACGTCGTCCCGTACGTCCGCCCGTGCCCGCGCTTCCTTGGGTGAGTCCGTCGCCGGCATGCGCTCCCCCGTCCACTCGCTCCCCGACGAGTCTGCGCATGCCCTCTCCGCGTCAACAACTTATTTAGCGATGGGCTCCGCCCCGCGGGCGAACCCACGGGGCGGTACGGCACGGCGGCCGTCGCGTTCTGTCAGCTGACGTCAACCGCCGTCAGCTGCTCAGCTGCTTCTTGGATCCGCCGCCGGAGATCTGGATCCGGCGCGGCTTGGCCTGCTCGGCCACGGGGATGCGCAGCGTCAGGACCCCGGCGTCGTACGAGGCGTCAATACGCTCCGTGTCGAGGGTCTCGCCGAGGAACAACTGGCGGGAGAACGTACCGGTGGGGCGCTCGGCGACGACGACCTCCGCGCCGTCGGGGGCGGGGGAACGGCGTTCGGCGCGTACGTTCAGCACGTTCCGTTCGACGTCCAGGTCGATCGACTCCGGGTCGATGCCGGGGAGGTCGAAGTGGACGATGAAGTCGTCCCCGGACCGGTAGGCGTCCATCTGCATCGCCGCGGGGCGAGCGGAGCTGAAGACCTGCTGCGCGAGCCGGTCGAACTCGCGGAAGGGGTCAGTACGCATGAGCATCACGGGTCACTCCTTTCGTGCGGTGGCTGGCTGCGATGCCCTACGGCTTCTTATATAACTCCCTAGAGGAAAGTTGACAAGCCCCGACTCAGCCTCGGGCCGACGAGCCCCTGCCCAGCCCTCACCGGGCCTCCGACCTGCAAGTCCTCAGTCCACGGCCACGCCCCGGAACGCCCTCCGATACGCCTGCGGGCTCGTACCCACCACCCGCTTGAAGCGGTCCCGGAACGCCGTCGGGGAGCCGAAACCCGCCTGCGCGGCAATCCGCTCGACGGGATGCGTGGTGTTCTCCAGCAGGTACTGGGCCCGGCGGACCCGCGCCCGGTGCAGCCACTGCAGGGGCGTCGTGCCGGTCTGTTCGCGGAAGCGGCGGTTGAGGGTGCGGGCGCTGGTGCCCGCGTGGGCGGCGATGTCGTCGAGGGTCAGGTCGTGCTCGGCGTTCTCCTCCAGCCAGCGCAGCAGGGGTTCCAGCGCACCGCCGGCCGGGGCCGGAGGCTGCGCGTGGACGATGAACTGGGCCTGGCCGCCCTCCCGTTCGAGCGGCATGACGGCGAGGCGGGCCGCGTCCGCGGCGACGGCCGAGCCGTAGTCCTTGCGGATCATGTGCAGGCACATGTCGAGGGCGGCGGCGGAGCCCGCCGAGGTGAGGAACTGGCCGTTGTCCACGTACAGGACGTTGGCGTCGACCTCCACGTCCGGGTACATGTCCGCCAGATGCGGGGCGGCCAGCCAGTGGGTGGTCGCCCGCAGCCCGTCCAGCAGCCCGGTCGCGGCGAGGATGAACGCGCCCACGCAGACGGAGGCGATACGGGTGCCGTTCGCGGCGGCCTCGCGCAACGCCTCCCGTACGCCGGGCGGCAGCGGGACGGTGGGATCGGCGACGCCGGGCAGGATGATCGTGTCGGCCCCGGCCAGCCCCTCCAGTCCATACGGCGCCCGCACCGTGAACGAGACCGCGTCCGCCGACCCCGCCAACGAGACCGCACTCACCTCCTCCTGAGGCGCACAGACCCGCACCCGGTAGGCGTCACGGCCGTCGGGCAGCCGGGCGCCCGAGAACGTGTCGATCGGGGCGGAGAGGTCGAAGGGGATGACCTGGTCGAGGGCGAGTACGGCCATGGTGTGCATGGCGAAAGGGTAGGCAAGGTGCGGGGACTGGCCAACGGGTGGAACCGCTGTTCAAGGTGCATGGGTGATACCGAATCCCTGCTGGCGGGCCCATGGCGAGAATCCGTTGCCCCCTGGCAATATCGCCACTTCTCGATGATCCCGTACGCCGCCTACCGTCCCTGGCGTGACCAAGTTCCTTCTCACCGTCCACGTCATCGCCGCGATCGTCGCCATCGGGCCCGTCACCGTGGCCGCCAGCATGTTCCCGCCCGCCGCGCGCCGGGCACTCGCCGAGCCGGGCGATCCGCGGGCGCTGGAGACCGTACGTCTGCTGCACCGGATCTGCCGGGTGTACGCCACAGTCGGAGTCGTCGTCCCGGTCTTCGGCTTCGCCACGGCCGGCAGCATGGGCGTACTGGGCGACGCCTGGCTGATCGTCTCGATCGCCCTCACCACGCTCGCGGCCGCGGCCCTCATCGCCCTGGTCCTGCCGCGGCAGGAGGCGCTCCTCGAAGCGGCGGAGACGGGCGAGACCGCCGGGGCCGGCACCGACAAGAGCACCGAGACAGCCGGGGGCCACAAGAACACCGGCAAGAACGCCGACGACAACACCGGCAAGAGCACAGAGACAGTCGCGGCCACCAAGACGGCCCCGGACACCCGCGCCACCGCTCAACTCGCCATGTACACCGGCATCTTCAACCTGCTCTGGGCGACCGTCACCATCCTCATGATCGTCCGCCCGGGTTCCACCACGGGCGCCTGACCCGGCTTCCGGCTGCCGACTACCGACTCAGCCGCGGTGCGTGAGCACGTTCACGACGCGCCCGTTCGGGTCCCGTACGAAGAAGCGCCGTACGCCCCACTCTTCGTCCCGGAGATCTCGTACGATCTCGGCGCCCGACACGAGTACCTCGGCGTACACCGCGTCGACGTCCTCGACCTCGATGCTCAGGTCGGGGACGACCGGCGCGGTGCGCTCCTCGGTGATGAAGATGAGCTGCGCGGTGGGGTCGGAGGGGGAGGCGAGAGTCATGACCCAGCCGAGATTCATGACCTCCTCAAGCCCCAACCGGCCGTAGAAATCGCGGCTTTGGGCCATCGACTCCTCGGAGTCGGTCTGGAAGTCGGGGACGATCCTGCGGACGGTCATCGGCCCTGATCAGCTCCTCTCAGATCCACTCAGTACGCGTACTCAGCCGTCGCCCGGGCCCTGCTGTCCATGCCCTACTGCCCAGGCCCTACGACTGTGCCCTTGAACGTCGCCCGGTACGCCCCCGGCGACACCCCCAGCGTCGCGTGAAAGTGCTGCCGAAGGGACGCGGCCGTGCCGAAGCCCGCCTCCGCCGCGATGCGGTCGACGGTGTGGTCGGTCTGTTCCAGCAGTTCACGCGCCCGGTCGACGCGGCGCTGGGTGAGCCACTGCATGGGCGTGAGGCCGGTCTCCTCGCGGAAGCGGCGGCTGTACGTACGGACACTCATCGCGTCCCGCGCGGCCAGCTCGCGCAGGGTCAGCGGGTCGGCAAGGCTGGCCAGCGCCCAGGCGCGCGAGGCGGAGGTGGTCGAGCCCGTCAACTGGCCGTCCGGCACCGGGCGTTGGATGTACTGCGCCTGGCCGCCCTCCCGGTGCGGCGGTACGACGGTACGGCGGGCCACGTTCGCCGCGACCGCCGCGCCGTGGTCCCGGCGGATCATGTGCAGGCACAGATCGATGCCGGCCGCCTCGCCCGCGGAGGTCAGTACGCGGTCCTCGTCGACGTACAGGACGTCGGGGTCCACGCTCACCGCGGGGAACGTCCGCGCGAAGAGGTCCGTCGACATCCAGTGCGTGGTCGCCCGCAGGCCGTCCAGGAGTCCGGCCGCGGCGAGGACGAACGCGCCTGTGCAGATGGAGGCGATACGCGCACCACGAGCGCGGTCCAGCGCTTCGGCCAGCTCCGCGCTCAGGCCGCCGGGCTTCAGGTACTCGTCCTCCTCGTGCGACGACGGGACGATCACCGTGTCGGCGGTCGCGAGGGCCTCCGGGCCATGGGGCGCGTAGATCGGGAAGTCCGCGTCCGTACGGATCATGCCGGGCGTGACGGCGCAGGTCAGGAGGGTGTAGAGCGGCCGGCCCGAGCGTGAGGCCGCGTTGCCGAACAGCTGGTGGGCCAGGCCCAGCTCCATCGGCAGGACGCCGTCCCGGACGAGGACGGCCACTCGGTGCGGCGCCTTTTCTGCCATCACGCGGTCCATGGCCAGATTCTTGCACATCATGGCCATCTGGCCACTCGTTGTGGTGCCTCCGGAAGCGGAGGGTCGACGTCATGACCACGGACACGCCCCGGACACCGGCCACCACTCGGATCTCGAACCGCACCCGGACCCCGAACCGCACCCCCTGGATCGTCGCCACCGCCGCCGCCCTCGCCATCGTCACCGCCGGGGCCTTCACCACCCTCGCGGGGCTGCTCGTCGGGCCGTTGCACGAGGAGTTCGGGTGGTCGCGGGGCACGATCGGGCTCGGGACGTTCGTGAGCATGGCGCTGTACGGGGCTACGGCGCCGTTCGCGGCCGCGCTGATGGACCGGTTCGGGATGCGGCGGGTCGCGACCACCGCCCTCGCCCTCGTCGCAGCGGGCGCCGGGCTGACCACGACGATGACGGCGTCCGCCCAGTTCGTCCTGTACTGGGGCGTGTTCGTGGGGCTCGGCACGGGTGCCACGGCGACGGCGTTCGCGGCGACGGTCACCGAGCGGTGGTTCGTGGCGCGGCGCGGGCTGGTCACGGGGCTGCTGACGGCGGCGAGCGTGGTGGGGCAGTTCGTGTTCCTGCCGGTGCTGTCGGAGGTGATCGACGCGCACGGCTGGCGGTCCGCCGCGCTCGCCCTGGCCGTGGCGGCGACGGCCGCCCTGCCCCTCGTATGGCTGCTGCTGCGGGACCATCCGGCGGATGTCAACCAACCTCCGTACGGGTCACGGGAGTTCGTGCCCAAGCCCGCGCCCGTGCCGGGTGCCGCCCGGCGTGCGGTCCGCGTCCTCGCCCGCGCCACGCGCACGGCGCCCTTCTGGCTGCTCGCCGGCACCTTCGCCGTCTGCGGGGCGTCCACCAACGGCGTCATGTGGACGCACTTCGCGCCCGCCGCACACGACCACGGGATGCCGGTGACCGTCGCCGCCTCGCTGCTGTCGCTCATCGGGATCTTCAACGTGGCCGGAACGGTCGGCTCCGGACTGCTGACCGACCGCCTCGACGCGCGCCGGCTGCTCGCCACGTACTACGCCCTGCGCGGCCTCACCCTCCTCGTGCTGCCGCTGCTGCTCACCGCGACCGTCGGGCCGCCGATCGTCACGTTCGTCATCGTCTTCGGGCTGCTCGACGTGGCGACGGTCCCGCCGACGCTGGCCCTGTGCCGCGCGTACTACGGTTCCGACGCACCGGTCGTCTTCGGCTGGGTCAACGCCGCCCACCAACTGGGCGCAGGACTCGTCGCCTTCCTCGGCGGCGCGGCCCGGGACGCCTTCGGGTCATACGACTTCGTGTGGGTGGCGGCGGGAGCCCTGTGCGCGATGGGCGCGCTGATGGCCCTGACGATCAGGCGGCCGACACAGGACGAACTGACCACAACGGTCCAGGAGCCGTACCGGACCGGCAGCCTATGAGCCGTACCGGGCCGCTGTCCCCGGAGCAGCCATCGTGGTCGTTGCCGTCAGCGGGCGGGCGATGTCCTCCAGGGAGCGGCGTTCGGCGCGTATCGCGAGGGCCGCCGCGACGAGGCCCGCCGCGCACATCAGGGCGGCGCCGATCTGGAAGGCGAGGACGGTGTCGGCGACGACGCCCGACTCGGTCAGCTTGGCGAAGAGCAGGGGGCCGCTGATGCCACCGGCCGCGGTGCCGATGGCGTAGAAGAAGGCGATGGCCATGGCGCGGGTCTCCATCGGGAAGACCTCGGAGACCGTGAGGTACGCGCTGGACGCGCCCGCCGAGGCGAAGAACAGCACCACGCACCAGCAGGCCGTCAGGGTCGTCGCGCTCAGCGAGCCCCTGTCGAAGAGCCAGGCCGTGCCGAACAGCAGCAGACCCGAGAGCAGGTACGTCGACGAGATCATCACCCGGCGGCCGACGGTGTCGAAGAGCTTGCCGAGCAGGAGCGGGCCGAGGAAGTTGCCGGCCGCGATGACGGCGAAGTAGTAGCCGGTGTCGGAGGTCGAGACGTCGAAGAACGTGGTGAGGATGGCGCCGAAGCCGAAGGTGATCGCGTTGTAGAGGAACGCCTGGCCGATGAAGAGGGAGAAGCCGAGCACGGCGCGACGGCGGTACTGCGAGAAGACCGTACGGGCGATGGTGCCGAAGCCGATACTCTCGCGCTGGCGGATGGTGATCTCCCCTGCGGGACGCGGGAGTTCGCGGCGGCCGGTGTGCTCCTCGTGTTCCTCGGCGACCTGCTCCTCCACCGAGGAGACCAGCCGTTCCGCCTCCTCTTCCCTGCCGTGGATGAGCAGCCAGCGTGGGCTTTCGGGGACGTTGCGGCGGACGAGGAGGATGACCAGGCCGAGGACGACGCCGAGGGCGAAGGTGAGGCGCCAGCCGACGTTGATGGCGAACAGGTCCGTGTTCAGCGCGACGATCGACAGCAGGGAGCCGCCGATCGCGCCGAGCCAGAAGCTGCCGTTGATGATCAGGTCGACCCGGCCGCGGTAGTGGGACGGGATCAGCTCGTCGATCGCCGAGTTGATCGCCGCGTACTCGCCGCCGATGCCGAAACCGGTGAGGAACCGGAAGGCGAAGAACCACCAGGAGTGGAAGGAGACCGCGGTCAGGGCCGTGGCGCCCAGATAGACGGCGAGCGTCACCATGAACAGCTTCTTGCGGCCGAAGAGGTCGGTGAGCCGGCCGAAGAACAGCGCGCCCGCGCAGGCCCCGGCGACATAGAGGGCGGCGGCGATGCCGGTGACCTGCGCGGAGGAGATCGGCAGTCCGCTGCCCTCCTCGGAGAGGCGTCCGGCGATGTTGCCGACGACGGTGACCTCTAACCCGTCGAGGACCCACACCGTGCCGAGGCCGATCACCACCGTCCAGTGCCAGCGTGACCATGGGAGGCGGTCGAGGCGGGCGGGGATGGCCGTGGTGACGGTACTGCCGGTCTGCGGCTCGGTGACGGACATGGGCTCGGCTCCCTCCTCGTCGAGCGAACCCCGGACGGGTCCCCGACTGCGGAGGGGTTACGCCCCCAATGCCCGCGACACCGTGTAGATGACCAGCCCCGCCAGCGAGCCCACCACCGTGCCGTTGATCCGGATGAACTGCAGGTCGCGGCCGATGTGCGCCTCGATCTTCCTGGTGGTGTGCTCGGGGTCCCAGCCCGCGACGGTGTCCGTGATGAGGGAGGTGATCTCGTCGCGGTACGTCGTCACCACGTACACCGCCGCGTCCTCGACCCAGCCGTCGATCTTCGACTGGAGGTTCGGCTCGGTGGACATCCGCCGGCCGAGCGACAGCAGCGAGGCCCGGACGCGCAGCCGCAGTTCGCTGCGCTCGTCCTCGGCGGCTGACACGATCATCTGCCGTACGGAGGACCAGGCGGAGGCGATGATGTCCTGCACCTCGCCACGGCCGAGGACCTCGCGCTTGAGGTTCTCCACGCGGCCGCGGGTGTCGGTGTCGGACTGCAGGTCGGCGGCGAAGTCGGTGAGGAAGCGGTCGAGGGCGCCGCGGGCCGGGTGGGCGGGCATGTCGCGCATCTCGGTGACGAAGCGCAGCAGCTCCTTGTAGACGCGCTCGCCGACCCGCTTGTCGACGAACCGCGGGGTCCAGCCGGGGGCGCCGCCCTGCACGGCGTCCATCACCTGGTCGTTGTGCAGGACCAGCCAGTCGTGGGCCCGTACACAGATCAGGTCGACGGCACGTTTGTGGCCGCCTTGCGCGACGATGCCCTCCAGCATCTTCCCGATACGCGGGGCGATCTCCGCCGAGTCGGCCCGCCGGTTGATGGCCTCCCCGACGATGGCCTGCACATCGGAGTCGCGCAGCACGGCGAGAGCGCCCCGCAGCGCGGTGGACAGCTCCGCGGTGACCCGGTCGGCGTGCTCCGGCTCGGCGAGCCACACACCGAGGCGGCTCCCGATGCCGACGGCGCGCAGACGTTTCCGTACGACCTCGTGCGACAGGAAGTTCTCGCCGACGAACTCGCCCAGGGAGACGCCCAGCTGGTCCTTCTTGGTCGGGATGATCGCGGTGTGCGGGATGGGCAGGCCGAGGGGATGGCGGAACAGGGCGGTGACGGCGAACCAGTCGGCGAGCGCGCCGACCATGCCCGCCTCGGCCGCCGCCGCGACATACCCGGCCCAGGCACCGGCGCCCGCGTGGGACGCCCACTTGGCGAGTACGTAGATGACGGCGACCAGGAGCAACATGCCGGTGGCCGTGATCTTCATCCGGCGGACGCCGCGGCGCTTCTCCTCGTCGGCGGCGCTGTAGTAGCCCATGGCCCGGTTGCTGGTGCGGCTACTGGTCCGGTTAGTGGCGCGGGCCGGCTGGGCACTTGGCCCTATGAGCTCGGTGCGCTCGACTTCATCCGCTTTCGTACGTTCCATCCACTCCACCCGTTCGCAGAACCCGTACCCATTGTCCCTTTCCCGCCGCCATCCCCCTTCCTGACCGACTCCTGGAACGGAACAGGAGTTCCCGGCGTCTTCCATTCGGGGGTTCGAGACGGGAACGGGGGGCCCGTCGGACACCTCCCGCGCCATGCCTCATCATGAGGTCATCACATCGGAGCCTTGGGCTCCCACTGCTCTAGGAGACCTGCACCGCATGACCAAGCGTCACGGTTATGCCCTGCTGTCGGCGATCATCGCCATGATCATGGCCGTTTCCGCGGCCATCTACGTCGGAGTCGGCTTCGACGACGGCGCCGCCCGGGACACGATGGCGGGCGGCCGTGGCCCGCACAACAACCCGGCGGCTCCCGCGTCCACCGGCGTCTGGGTCGGCACCTGGTCGACATCCCCGGCCGGTGCCGAGCCGGGCACCGAGACGAACGGCATGGCCGGCCGTTCCGTACGCAATGTCGTGCACGCGGGCGTGGGGGGCACCGCGGCGCGCGTCACCCTGTCGAACCTGTACGGGCAGCAGCCGCTCAACATCGCGCACGCCTCGATCGCCGTGGCGGCCACCGCGAACAACGCCGCCGCTGCCGCCGACACCATGCGCCGCCTCACCTTCGGCGGCAGCCCTTCGGTGATCGTCCCGCCCGGGCAGCAGGTGGTCAGCGATGCGGCACGGCTGCTGATCCCGCACGACACGGACATCCTGGTGACCACGTACTCGCCCACGCCGTCCGGTCCGGTCACCTATCACCCGACGGCGCGGCAGATCTCGTACACCGCTCAGGGTGACCGTACGGAGGACGTGACCGGGGTTCCGTACACCGGGCAGACCCAGGTCTGGCGCTATCTGACGGCGGTGGACGTGCTGAGCAACGAGTCCGAGGGCACGGTCGTCGTGATCGGCGACTCGCTCACCGACGGCGTGACCTCCAGCATGGGCGAGAACCGGCGCTGGACCGACGCCCTCGCCGACCGGCTGCGGCTGCGCGACCGAGACCGAGACGGCTCGGACGTGCCCCGCTACAGCGTCGTCAACCAGGGCATCAGCGGAAACCGTGTGCTGGCCGGCGGCGGGGGCCGCCCCGCCGGGAACCCGAGCGCACTGAACCGCTTCGACCGTGACGTCCTCGACCGCACCAACGTCAAGGCCGTCGTCATCGCCCTCGGCGTCAACGACATCCTGCGCACCCCGCACCAGACCGACCCCGACAAGATCACCTCCGGTCTGCGCGAGCTGACAGAGCAGGCCCACAACCGCGGGCTACGCGTCATCGGCGCGACCCTCATGCCGTTCCAGGGCCACCGCGGCTACCGCCCCAACCTCGAAGCCACCCGCCAGGCCGTCAACGCCCAGATCCGCTCGGGCGACATCTTCGACGACTACGTCGACTTCGACGAGGCGGTCCGCGACCCGTACAACCCGCGCCGCCTCAACCCCCTGTACGACTCGGGGGACCATCTGCACCCGAGCGACCGGGGGTACGAGCAGATGGCGAAGAAGTTCGACCTGGACATGCTGAAGGGGGCGGCTCCGGCGGAGCTGTGACGCTGGGGCCGCACCCCTGAGGCTGAAGGGGGCGCGGGAAGGCGCAGCGTCTTTGGGGCCGCGGGAACGCAGGCTTCGCGGGGAGGCGCAGTCTTTTAGGGGCGCAGGGAACTGCGCGACCAGCCCCGACGGACCCGCAGCCGACATACCGCCTCCCCCGCCGAGCTCTTAGTCCCGCTCGCGCCGCCGCTCGTCACGCTCCTCGTGACGAGCCCGGCGCCGCTCCTCCCGATGCTCCCGCATCAACTCCCGATGCTGCTCCATCGCATCACGGTGGACGGACCGAGCCTGGTCAAGCGCGTCCCGGGTCGCGGAATGACCCATGTCCAGCGCGTCCTGGTAGGAGGACCTGCCCTCCAACTCCTCCCGTTCCCCTTGGCGGCCAGCCTTCCGCTCAAGCTTCTCCTGACGCCGCTGCTCCTTGATCCGCAACCGCTCCGCCCTGGTCAGCTTCCGCTCAACCCCGACACCGCCCCAGAAGGCGAAGCCCGTCACGATCACGCGTGGCGCGCCGGGATCGCCGCGCACGCCCTCCTCGCGCTGGTCGAAGCCGCCCATGATGCCGATGCCGCGGACGACGACCTCGACGCCGGGCGGCACGATCACATCCAGGCCACCCATGATCGCGACGCAGTTGACGACGACCTCGCGGTCCGCGAAGTCCGCCTCACGCAGATCAATGGCGCCGCCACCCCAGAACGCGAACGCGTTGAACCGCCTCGGCATGGTCCAGCGCCCCTTGCGCTCGAACCCCGACATGATCGCGACGCCCCACTGCGACGAACCCTCACCCCCGACGATCCGCCCCGCCCAGTCACCCGCCCCGGACTCGGCGGGCTCCTTGACCATCGACACAGGGGACGGCGGCGTCACCCCGGCGGCAGGCAGATCGCGCGTGATCGGCGCGAGCTCCCCGTACGTACGCGCCTTGTACGTCGCGTCGAGCCGTTCCTCGAACTCCTCCATGTCGAGGCGGCCCTCCGCGACGGCCTCCCTGAGCACTTCGGCGACTCGTTCACGGTCTGCGTCTGACGCCCGCAATTCGGGGAGTTCTTCGGTCATATACCGAAGCCTACGAGGTTGCCTTCTCCGCGTACATGCGGCTGATGACGGCCTCGATGTCCGGTTCCCGTACCGAGAGGTCCACCAGCGGATACTCGGCGGCGATCCGCGCGACGAGCGGCGCCGCCGACGCCGAGGCCGGGAAGGCGAGCCACTGCCGCGGCCCTTCGACCTTCACCACACGCGCCGACTCGACCTCGATGGGCGGCAGTTCGCGCTCCAGGTCCACCACCAGGGTCCGCTCGCTGTCGCCGATCTCGTGCAGCCCGGTGAGCGGGCCGTCGTACATCATGCGCCCGTGGTCGATGACCATCACCCGCGAGCACAACTGCTCGATGTCCTGGAGGTCGTGCGTGGTCAGCAGCACCGTCGTGCCGCGCTCGGTGTTCACTTCCCGCAGGAACTCCCGGACATTCGCCTTGGAGACCACGTCCAGGCCGATCGTCGGCTCGTCGAGGTAGAGCACCTCCGGATCGTGCAGCAACGCCGCCGCGATGTCCCCGCGCATCCGCTGCCCGAGGGAGAGCTGCCTCACCGGGACGTCCAACAACGCGCCCAGATCGAGGAGTTCGACGAGACGGTCGAGGTTCTCACGATAACGGCCGTCCGGGATGCGGTACATGCGGTGCATCAGCTTGTACGAGTCGATCAGCGGAAGGTCCCACCACAGCGTCGTACGCTGCCCGAACACCACCCCGATCCGGTGCGCCAGCCGCGTCCGCTCACGGGACGGATCGATGCCGGCGACCCGCAGCCGGCCGCCGCTCGGCGTGAGGATCCCCGTCAGCATCTTGATCGTCGTCGACTTGCCCGCACCGTTCGGCCCGATGTAGCCGACCATCTCGCCGCGCGCCACGGAGAAGGAGATCGAGTCGACCGCCCGTACCTGGTGCCGCTCCCGGCGCAGGAAGCCGGTCTTCTTGCGTACGTCGAAGACCTTCTCGACACGGTCGAGCTCGATGAAACCGCCCGTCACACCGCCTGCCCCGACACCCGTCACACCATCTGCCACTGACTAACTCCCTGTACTCCGGTACGAACGAAGCCCCGCCCGCCACAGCACACCCGCCAGCGCACAGCACACCCCGGCGGCGAGCGGCGACAGATACGTCACCCATGTCGGCAGATCGAGCGGATACGGCCGCCCCAACACATAGGACGCGGGCAGCCAGTTGACGAATGCGAGCGGCAGCACGAAGGTCACCCCGCGCACCAGGTCCTTCCCGAACAGCGTCGGGGGGTACTGCAGCAGCGTGGTGCCGCCGTACGTGAACGCGTTCTGCACCTGGGCGGCGTCCTGCGCCAGGAACTGGAAGGCCGCGCCCGCGACGAAGATCGCCCCGAAGATCACCGCGCCGCTGACCAGCATCACCGGCACCAGCAGCGCCTTCGGCGCACTCCAGTCGACGTCGACGGCGAACAGCGCCCAGCCCAGCACCAACGACCCCTGTATGACCCGGCCGAACCGGCGCAGCGGGAACTGGTCCGCGGCGACCTGCGCGAGCACCGGAACGGGACGTACCAGCAGCGTGTCGAACGACCCGTCGCGTATCCGGGTGCCCAGGACCTCCGACGAGCCGAGCAGCAGGTCGGTGATCCCGAACGCCGTCACCGACAGGCCGTACAGGAAGGCCACCTCGGGCAGCGTCCAGCCGCCGAGCGAGTCGACCTGCGAGAACATCAGCAGGATGCCGACGAAGTCAAGGCCGGACAGCAGCAGGTTGCCGAAGACCGTGACGACGAAGGAGGTGCGGTAGGTCATGCCCGCCCGGATCCACATCCCGGCGATCAGCAGGTAGGCCCGCAGACCGTCCGTGAGCCTGGAGCCGACCGTGGAGCCGGTCGTCGTGGATGCGGTCGTGGAGTCGACCTTGGTTGTCTCACCCACCCTGCACCACCACCCGCCGCGTAGCCGCCGACTGCAACAGCCGCCCCACCGCCAGCAGTGCCACCGCCCACGCCGCCTGGAAGGCGAACGCCCCGAGCGGGGCGGTCTCCCCCATCAGGACATCCGCCGGGATCTGCAGCTGCGCGGCCCACGGCAACGCCTGGACGAGGTCACCGAGCGCGTCCGGGAAGGCGTTCAGCGGCAGTGTCATGCCCGAGCAGAAGATGCCCGTGACCATCAGGGCCTGCATGACGCCCCTGGCGTCCATGAGCCAGAACACGCTCAACGCCGCCAGATAGCGGATCCCGAAGCTGACGACCGCCGCCAGCAGCAGCGCGACCAGGAACGCCGCCCAGGTGCCGAAGTCCCCCGGCAGGGCCATCGGGAAGAACAGCGCACCGAAGACGAACGGGATCACGCCCCGCCCCGCCAACTGGAACAGCATCCGCCCCAAGTCACTTGCCAGCCACCACAGTTGGAGATCGGCCGGCCGGTACAGGTCGACCGCGATCTCACCGGTGCGGATGCGCTCCATGAGCTCGACCTCGAAGCCTCCGCCCTGGAGGGCCAGCGCCGCGAACAGCGCCTGCCCCAGCCACACATAGGTCACGGCCTGCGCCTGGTCGTACCCGCCCAGATCCGGCCGCTCCTCCCACAGCGCCAGATACGTGTACACGAGGATCAGCCCGAACACGGTGTTGGTGAACACCCCCGCCGCCGTGGCCACCCGGTACGTCGCGTACCGCCGGAAACTCCCCACCGCGACGGCCGCATACAACCGCCCCGCGCCCACGACCACACTCCTCCCGCGCGCCCGCCCGCCAGACACCGAAGCGCAGGAGCCTAGTCCCCGGACCGTACGCCGTGCCAGGCATTTTCCGAGCACAAAGCGTGTGCCTCGGGCAGGGAACGGAACGCACGGTGCGAGAGTCTTCAAGAGCGGGCAACAGACAGTTAAGAGGGCGTACAGGGACGTACGCCGTGAAACGGGAGTACGGCACGACATGAACGACCAGCCGCAGCCGCAGCAGCCGAGCACCGCGCCCCCGAGACGGCGCACCGGCCGGCGCCGGCTGATCCCGACCTGGCGGACGGTGCTCGGCACCTTCCTCGGCGCACTCCTCCTGCTGATCGGCCTGTTCGCCCTCGGCTACTTCCTCGTCGAGATCCCCGCGGCGAACGCGGCAGCGACGAAGCAGAGCAATGTCTACCTGTACGCGGACGGCAGCCGGCTCGCCCGCGACGGCGAGGTCAACCGGGAGAACGTCACCCTCGCCCGGATCTCCAAGAACACCCAGCACGCCGTGCTCGCCGCCGAGGACCGGGACTTCTACTCCGAGTCCGCCGTCGACCCCCAGGCCATGATCCGCGCCGCCTGGAACACCGTCACCGGCAAGGGAAAGCAGTCCGGCTCGACGATCACCCAGCAGTACGTCAAGAACTACTACCTGGCGCAGGAGCAGACGGTCACCCGGAAGATCAAGGAGTTCTTCATCGCCATCAAGCTCGACCAGGAGGTCAGCAAGGACGACATCCTCGAGGGCTATCTCAACACCAGCTACTTCGGCCGCAACGCCTACGGCATCCAGGCCGCCGCCCACGCCTACTACGGCGTTGACGCCAAGGACCTCACGGCCGCCCAGGGCGCGTACCTCGCGACGCTCCTCAACGCCCCCAGCAAGTACGACGTGACCGCGCACCCCGAGAACAAACCGGCGGTCGTGGGCCGCTGGAACTACGTACTCGACGGCATGGTCAAGAAGAAGTGGCTGCCCCCCTCGGAGCGGGCCGCACTGAAGTTCCCGGCACCCAAGGAGGCCAAGGGCTCCGCCGGACTCTCCGGGCAGCGCGGCTACCTCGTGCAAGCCGTCAACGACTACCTCACCGGCAGCGAGATCATCGACGAGGACGCCCTCGCCACCGGCGGCTACCGCATCACCACCACCATCCAGAAGGACAAGCAGGACGCCTTCGTCAAAGCGGTCGACGACCAGGTGATGAACCAGCTCGACAAGAAGAACCGCGAGATCGACCGCAACGTCCGCGCCGGCGGCGTCTCCATCGACCCGGCCACCGGCAAGGTCGTCGCGATGTACGGCGGCATCGACTACACGAAGCAGTACGTCAACAACGCCACCCGCCGCGACTACCAGGTCGGCTCCACCTTCAAGCCCTTCGTGCTCACCTCCGCCGTACAGAACGGCTCGACCACGCAGGACGGCCGCCTCATCACCCCGAACACCGTCTATGACGGCACGAACCAGCGGCCCGTCGAAGGCTGGCAAGGCGCCTCGTACGCGCCCGAGAACGAGGACCAGGCCTCGTACGGCCCGATCTCGGTCCGCGAAGCCACCGACAAGTCCGTCAACGCGGTGTACGCACAGATGGCGGTGGACGTCGGCCCCGAGAAGGTCCGGCAGACAGCCCTCGACCTGGGCATCCCCTCCTCCACCCCCGACCTGACGGCCTCCCCCTCCATCGCCCTCGGCCCCGCCACCGCAAGCGTCCTCGACATGGCGGAGGCGTACGCCACGCTCGCCAACCACGGCAAACACGGCCGGTACTCACTCGTCTCCGAAATCACCAAGGACGGCCAGGACGGCACCGAGGGCGCCATCACACTGCCCTCCCGCGACACGGGCGTCAGGCAGGCCGTCAGCCGCGAGGCCGCCGACACCACGACAGCGGTCCTACGAGGCGTCGTCGAAGGCGGCACCGGCACCGCCGCACAGGCCGCGGGCCGCCCCGCCGCCGGCAAGACCGGCACCGCGGAGGAGGACCAGGCCGCCTGGTTCGCCGGCTACACCCCCGACCTCGCCACCGTCGTCGCCGTCATGGGCCAGAACCCGAAAACGGGCGCCCACACCCCGCTGTACGGAGCACTCGGCCAGGACCGCATCAACGGCGGCGGCTACCCGGCGCAGATCTGGGCCCAGTACACGCAGGCCGCGCTCGAGGGCACGGAGGCGAAGGACTTCGACCTGCAGATCCAGGCGGGCGCGGAGGAACCGGAGCTCCCGACGGAGGAGCCCTGGGAGGAGTGGCCGCCGGACACGGGCGAGGAGAACAACGGCGGCACGACGGACGGGAGCGACGGATCGAGCGGGCCGGAGGACGGGGGGCCGACCACCGGCAGCGAGGAAACCCCGAGCACACCTCCGGCCTCGACGGCCCCGGACCAGCCCAGCGGCGGAACGTCGACCGACGGCGGCACGACGGGCGGGACGGCCGGAGGGAAACCGACGGACGGCGGCACGACCGACGGAAGCACGTCGTCGACGGGCGGCGACACGTCCACGGGAGGCGGCGGCACAACGGACGGCGGCGGGATCACGGCGGGCAGGACCGAGGGCGGAGCGACCTCGTGACCTTCAGAAGCGCCGGATGGCTACAGGCCCCTGGATACCTACGGACTCCTGGATACCTGCAGGCCGACTGGCTACAGGTACAACCCCGTCGAGTCCTCGGAACCCTCGAACCGGTCCGCCGCCACCGCGTGCAGATCGCGCTCGCGCATCAGCGCGTACGGGACACCGCGCACCTCCACCTCGGCGCGGTCCTCCGGGTCGAACAGGACACGGTCGCCGGGCTCGACGGCCCGTACGTTCTGCCCGACCGCGACGACCTCGGCCCAGGCGAGCCGACGGCCCACGGCCGCGGTCGCCGGGATCAGGATGCCGCCACCGGAGCGGCGCTCGCCCTCGGTGGTGTCCTGCCGCACGAGCACGCGGTCGTGCAGCATCCGGATGGGCAGCTTGTCGTGATGGGTGTTCGCACTCACGCCCCCGAACCTACCTGGCTTTGCGCGACACGTACGCGGCCGGGGTCAGCGCTTGCGCCGCCGGGAACCCGAAGCGCGGCCCCGAGAGCCCACGGCGCCGCGCCGGGAACCCACGGCGAGCATCCCGACCACCCCGACCACCCCGACCACCACCAGGGCCACCGGCACGATGCGCTCGAGCCGCGGCGCGCCCTCCTCGTTCACCAGCTGGCTCTTCACATCGCTGACCGCGCGGTTCACACCGACGTAGGCACGGCCGAGGGTGTGGTCGATGCTCGAGACGACCTTGGCCTTCGCGTCGCCGACGATCGTCTTCGGGTGCACCCGCGCACCGATCTCGTCGAGCGTCTCGGCGAGGGTCTCGCGACGGCGCTTGATGTCCGCCTCGATCTGCGCCGGAGTTCTGATGTCCGGCGTGCTGGACGTATCCGACACCGCGCTGCCTCCGTGGTCGTATGTGGCCGTTTGCTCTGGCCGACAGTCTGTCAGCTCCGTCCGCCACCCACCCCCCTGGCACCCCCATTACGCTCGGATCCGTATCCACCACCCCGCAAGGAGACCGAACCGAGATGAGCGAGCGACTCCAGCCCGGCGACACCGCCCCCGCCTTCACCCTGCCCGACGCCGACGGCAACGAGGTCTCCCTGGCCGCCCACAAGGGCCGCAAGGTCATCGTCTACTTCTACCCCGCCGCCCTCACCCCCGGCTGCACCAAGCAGGCCTGTGACTTCACGGACAACCTCGACGTCCTGGCGGGCGCCGGCTACGACGTCATCGGCATCTCCCCCGACAAGCCGGAAAAGCTGGCCAAGTTCCGCGAGAAGGAGTCCCTCAAGATCACCCTGGCCGGCGACCCCGACAAGACGGTCATCGAGTCCTACGGCGCCTACGGCGAGAAGAAGAACTACGGCAAGACGTACATGGGCGTCATCCGCTCCACGGTGATCGTGGACGAGGAGGGCAAGGTCGAACGGGCGCTGTACAACGTGCGGGCGACCGGCCATGTCGCCAAGATCATCAAGGACTTGGGGATCTGAGGGGAAAGGCGACACCTCACTGACGCCAGCCGCCAGCCCGGTACCATGACTGACGACTGGCGGCGGTGGTGCAATGGCGACACAGCTGGTTTAGGTCCAGTGACCCGTGACAGGGTTTGAGGGTTCGAATCCCTTCCGCCGCACCCTCCAAGGGCGCCCTCTCGCAGGGCGCCCTTTGTCGTACGCACCCGACAGGTGTCAGCCCAACAACTCCCGCAACACCGGCACCAGCCCCCGAAACGCCTTCCCTCGGTGGCTGATCTCGTTCTTCTCCTCCGGAGTGAGCTCCGCGCACGTCCGCGTATCCCCGTCCGGCTGGAGGATCGGGTCGTAGCCGAAGCCGTGGGTGCCGGCCGGCTCGCGGCGGAGGGTGCCGCGGAGGCGACCCTCGACCACGCGTTCCGTTCCGTCCGGCAGGGCCAGCGCCGCGGCGCAGGTGAAGTGGGCGGCGCGGTGTGGGTCGGGGATGTCGCTGAGCTGGTCGAGGAGGAGGGTGAGGTTGGCGCGGTCGTCGCCGTGGGAGCCGGACCAGCGGGCGGAGAAGATGCCGGGGGCGCCGCCGAGTACGTCGACGCAGAGGCCGGAGTCGTCGGCGACGGCGGGGAGGCCGGTGGCCTGGGCGAGGGCGTGGGCCTTGAGGAGGGCGTTCTCGGCGAAGGTGACGCCGGTTTCCTTGACGTCGGGGATGTCGGGGTAGGCGTCCGCGCAGTCCAGTTCGTAGTGGAGGTCTGCGGCGGCGAGGATCGCCTTGAGCTCGGTGAGCTTTCCGTGGTTGCGGGTGGCGAGGATCAGGCGGGTCATGGCTCTCACAGTAGTCACGTCGCCGGTGGGGGGGCGCCTCTCGTTCAGGGCGCCCCCCGGTTCCGTAACTCCTGGATCACGTAACCCCTGGATCATCTACGAGGTGCAGACCTTGGTCAGTTCGCCGGCGGCGTCCGTGACCGGGCTGATGTCCGGTGTCTCGTCGCCGTTCTTGATGGAGTCGCGGACGTTGGTGACGGCTGCCTGGAGGTCGTCGACTGCCTTGTTGACGTCGGTGTCCTCGGTCTTGTCGCCGATCTCGTTGAGGTTCTTGTCGATGGAGTCGAGCGCTTCGCTGGTCTGCGTCGGGTCGTTCGCCGCGTTTTCGACGGCCTGTTGGAGTTCGGTGACGCTGGTGGCGATGGCGTCGGCGGTCCTGGCGCAGTCCAGCGCCTTGTTGACGGCGTCGCAGCCGGTGGTGAGCCCGGCGGTCAGCGCGACGGCTGCCACTGCGGCGGCGATGGTGGTACTGCGACGTCGCGGGCGTCGGCTCGCGGCCATGGGACAGTCCTCCCGTTGCTTCAGGCCCTCGATGGGCCTGTGTGGTGCGGCGGGGGCGTACGGCGGTGTGCCGTACGCCCGTACTGGTAGGGACGCGGGGGCCGCTGCCGTGGTTGCCCGTGGCGCTGCGGCTCCTCTTGGTGCGGAGTTGGCGCGTCCTTTACGGTCCTTTACCTTTCGAGGACCGTATCAAGTGCCTTGCGCTGTACGGCAGCTAGTTCTGTGCAGCCCGAAACGGCAAGGTCGAGCAGGGAGTTGAGTTCTTCGCGGGCGAAGGGTTCGGCTTCGGCGGTGCCTTGTACCTCGACGAAGCGGCCGTCGCCGGTGCAGACGACGTTCATGTCGGTGTCGGCGCGTACGTCTTCCTCGTAGCAGAGGTCGAGGAGGGGTACGCCGCCGACGATGCCGACGGACACGGCGCTGACGGTGCCGGTGAGGGGCTGGCGGCTGGGCCTGAGGATTTTTTTGGTGCGGGCCCAGGTGACGGCGTCGGCGAGGGCGACGTAGGCGCCGGTGATGGCGGCGGTGCGGGTGCCGCCGTCGGCCTGGAGTACGTCGCAGTCGAGGACGATGGTGTTCTCGCCGAGTTGCTTGTAGTCGATGACTGCGCGCAGGGAGCGGCCGATGAGGCGGCTGATCTCGTGCGTACGGCCGCCGATCTTGCCGCGTACGGATTCGCGGTCGCCGCGGGTGTTGGTGGCGCGGGGCAGCATGGAGTACTCGGCGGTGACCCAGCCTTCGCCGCTGCCTTTGCGCCAGCGCGGGACGCCTTCGGTGACGGAGGCGGTGCAGAAGACCTTGGTGTCGCCGAAGGAGATGAGGACGGAGCCTTCGGCGTGCTTGCTCCAGCCGCGCTCGATGGTGATGGGGCGGAGCTGCTCGGGCGTGCGGCCGTCGATTCGTGACATGGCGACGAGCCTAGCCTCCCGAATGGGAGGGGCCGCCTCCAGTGAGGAGAGCGGCGCCTCAGGCAGGAGCCCTGCGGCTCACATCATGTCCCCGCGGCTCACATCATGTCTTCGATGTCCGCCGCGATGGGGTCGGCGTCCGTGCCGATGACGACCTGGATGGCGTTGCCCATCTTGACGACGCCGTGTGCGCCGGCGGCCTTCAGGGCGGCCTCGTTGACCAGGCTTGCGTCTACGACCTCGGTGCGGAGGCGGGTGATGCAGCCTTCGATCTCTTCGATGTTGTCGATGCCGCCGAGCCCGGCGACGATCTTCTCAGCCTTGGTGGCCATGTCCTTCTCCCTGATCCGGTCCGTTGCGCCGCTGTGCCGCGTTGCCTGGTTGACGCTGTGCCGCAGTAACGCACAGGTCTACACCAGTTTGCAACGGTCGCCAAACGCGGGGTTGGTGAGGGTTGGCGAGAAACGAAAGTGCGGGTTCCTTATCCTCCCTTCACCGTGCTACAACAGGTCTACACCACTGAGTGGTGTAGACCAGCGGCCGATGGATCATGGGTCGCTCCCATGTCGCTCCCATACGGAGACACCACCGTTCCCCAGGAGGAAGTTGTGTCCACGGCCAGCGCCGCTCCCGCGGCCGACAAGAAGAAGGGCTCCGGCGCGATGGCTGTCATGCAGCGCATCGGCCGCAGCCTGATGCTGCCTGTCGCCGTCCTGCCCGCGGCCGCGCTCCTGGTGCGCCTCGGCAACACCGACATGCTCGGCCGCGAGTCGTTCCCCGGATTCCTTACCAAGATCGCCGGCTTTATGTCGGCGGGCGGCAACGCGATCCTCGACAACATGGCACTGCTGTTCGCGGTGGGTATCGCGATCGGTTTCGCCAAGAAGTCGGACGGCTCGACCGCGCTCGCGGCCGTCGTCGGCTACCTGGTCTTCAAGAACGTACTTGCCACGTTCACCGACAAGAACCTGCCGCAGGTCGCGGAGGTCGTCGACGGCAAGATCGTGATGGTGGACGCGCCCGTGGACGCCAAGGTCCTCGGTGGTGTGGTGATGGGCATCGTCGTCGCCCTGCTGTACCAGAAGTTCTACCGGACCAAACTGCCGGACTGGGCGGGCTTCTTCGGCGGCCGGCGCCTCGTGCCGATCCTCTCCGCCTTCGCGGGTCTCGTCATCGGCATCGTCTTCGGCTACATCTGGCCGGTCCTCGGTACGGCGCTGCACAACTTCGGTGAGTGGCTGGTCGGTTCGGGTGCCGTCGGCGCGGGGATCTTCGGTGTCGCCAACCGTGCGCTGATCCCGGTCGGCATGCACCACCTGCTGAACTCCTTCCCGTGGTTCCAGGCCGGCGAGTACGAGGGCAAGAGCGGTGACATCGCGCGCTTCCTGGCCGGTGACCCGAGCGCCGGGCAGTTCATGACCGGCTTCTTCCCGATCATGATGTTCGCGCTCCCGGCCGCCTGCCTGGCGATCGTGCACTGTGCCCGTCCCGAACGCCGCAAGGTCGTCGGCGGCATGATGGTCTCGCTGGCGCTGACGTCGTTCGTCACCGGTGTCACCGAGCCGATCGAGTTCACGTTCATGTTCATCGCGCCGGTCCTGTACGCCATCCACGCCGTCCTCACCGGTGTCTCCATGGCGCTGACCTGGGCGCTGGGCATGAAGGACGGCTTCGGCTTCTCGGCGGGCGCGGTCGACTTCTTCCTGAACCTCGGGATCGCGACGAATCCGTGGGGCCTGGTCCTGGTGGGTTTGTGCTTCGCGGCGGTCTACTACGTGGTCTTCCGCTTCGCGATCACCAAGTTCAACCTGCCGACTCCGGGGCGCGAGTCGGACGAGGAACTGGCGGAACTGCAGAAGGCGGAGGCCAAGTAGGCCTCAAGCAGCCCTCTGCCCGTACGTACGAGAAGGCCCCCGGAAGAGACTCCGGGGGCCTTCTCGTACGTACGGGCTCTAGATCTCGTACGTCACTCGCGGCGCCGCCACTTCCACCGGGCCCGTGTACGTCTCGCGGGCGTCCGCGAGGTTGACCTGGGGGTCCGTCCACGGCGGGATGTGGGTGAGGACGAGGCGGCGGGCGGCGGCGCGGGCGGCGATCTCGCCCGCCTCGCGGCCGTTGAGGTGCAGGTCCGGGATGCACTCCTTGCCGTGGGTGAACGCGGCCTCGCACAGGAACAGGTCGGCGTCCCGGGCGAGTTCGACGAGCGGGTCGCACACGCCCGTGTCTCCGGAGTACGTGAGCGTCCGGCCGCCGTGCTCGATGCGGATGCCGTACGCCTCCACCGGGTGGCTCACCTTCTCCGTGTGCACCGAGAAGGGGCCGATCTCGAAGGAGCCCGGCTTGACCGTGTGGAAGTCGAAGACCTCGCTCATGGAGGAGGCGCTGGGGGTGTCGGCGTAGGCGGTGGTGAGGCGGTGCTCGGTGCCCTCGGGTCCGTAGACCGGGATGGGGGCGGCGCGGCCGCCGTCGTGCCGGTAGTAGCGCGCCACGAAGTAGGCGCACATGTCGATGCAGTGGTCGGCGTGCAGATGGCTGAGGTAGATCGCGTCGAGGTCGTAGAGACCGCAGTGGCGCTGCAGCTCGCCGAGGGCACCGTTGCCCATGTCGAGAAGCAGCCGGAAGCCGTCGGCCTCGACGAGGTAGCTCGAGCAGGCCGATTCCGCGGACGGGAACGACCCCGAGCAGCCGACGACGGTGAGCTTCATAAAGCAGAAACCTCCGCTGGCGGGGAGTGAAGTCGGGGGTCGTGCGGTCCGTCGAGCGTAAGGCGCAAAACCTCCGGTCGCTCCTCCGTAAGGGGGTCTTGTGGGCGAACTCACCTGCGGCGTCACTGATTCGGGGGTGGTTCGCCCCCGCCGCCCTTACCCGTCCCGTACCAAGGGGCTCCGCCCCTGGACCCCGCTGGGGCTGCGCCCCAGACCCCCATCGGCCTGAACGGCCTCGTCCTCAAACGCCGGACGGGCTGACTTGATGCCGGACTCGGCTGCACAGTCCAGCCCAGTCCGCGCAAAATCAGCCCGTCCGGCGTTCGAGGACCGGGGGTCCAGGGGGCGGAGCCCCCTCTACGCCCAGAGCTGCCCCTGCAACTTCTCGATCGCTTCCTCCGTCGTCGCCGCCGTGTAGACGCCCGTCGACAGGTACTTCCAGCCGCCGTCGGCGACGACGAAGACGATGTCGGCGGTCTCGCCGGCCTTCGCCGCCTTCTTGCCCACACCGATCGCGGCGTGCAGGGCGGCCCCCGTGGAGACTCCCGCGAAGATCCCCTCCTGCTGCAACAGCTCCCGCGTGCGCGTCACCGCGTCGGCGGAGCCGACCGAGAAGCGGGTGGTCAGGACGGAGGCGTCGTACAGCTCGGGGACGAAGCCCTCGTCGAGATTGCGGAGGCCGTACACGAGGTCGTCGTAGCGTGGCTCGGCCGCGACTATCTTGATGTCCGGCTTGTGTTCGCGCAGGAAACGGCCGACGCCCATCAGCGTGCCCGTCGTCCCCAGGCCCGCCACGAAGTGGGTGACCGAGGGGAGGTCGGCGAGGATTTCGGGGCCTGTGGTGGCGTAGTGGGCGCCCGCGTTGTCGGGGTTGCCGTACTGGTAGAGCATCACCCAGTCCGGGTGCTCGGCCGACAGCTCCTTGGCCACGCGTACGGCCGTGTTGGAGCCCCCGGCCGCCGGGGACGGGATGATCTCGGCGCCCCACATGGCCAGCAGGTCCCGGCGCTCCTGCGAGGTGTTCTCGGGCATGACGCACACGATGCGGTAGCCCTTGAGTTTGGCGGCCATGGCCAGGGAGATGCCGGTGTTGCCGCTCGTCGGTTCCAGGATCGTGCAGCCGGGTGTGAGGCGGCCGTCCTTCTCCGCCTGCTCGATCATGTGCAGGGCGGGGCGGTCTTTGACCGAGCCGGTCGGGTTGCGGTCCTCGAGCTTCGCCCAGATGCGGACGTCGGCGGACGGCGAGAGCCGCGGCAGGCGCACCAGAGGGGTGTTGCCCACCGCGGCCAGCGGGGAGTCGTAGCGCATCAGGGATCAGAGCCCGGTCAGACCATGCCGCCGGCTACCGCCGGCAGAATCGTCACGTTGTCGCCGTCGGTCAGCTTGGTGTTGATGCCGTCGAGGAAGCGGACGTCCTCGTCGTTGAGGTAGACGTTCACGAAGCGGCGCAGTTCGCCGGCGTCCACGATGCGAGCCTGGATGCCCGAGTGGCGGGTCTCGAGGTCGGCGAACAGATCGGTGAGGGTGTCCCCGTTGCCCTCCACCGCCTTCTGGCCGTCGGTGTACTGGCGGAGGATGGTGGGGATGCGGACCTCGATGGCCATGGTTGCGGGCTCCTGTCGGAAGATGTCAGGTCGGTGGGCGCGCGGCAGCGCGGAAAGCAGGGTGGTACGCGATGAACCGCGCCGCGGCTCTCACAGCCGTACGGCGGCAGGCGGCATCAACAGATGGCGCTGGCGAGCCTGCACAGGTCGACGTGCAGCCGCGCCACGAGCAGCATGCCCGGCGTCTTGTCGCTCACGTCGTGGAAAACCATGGGCTCATCGTATCGATTCCCGGTCCGGGTTCTGGAATGTGATCTCGCATCGTGGATGATTTCTGCCCGCATCGCGGGATCAGTAGGCCTGTACGACCTTGACCTCCTCCTCCGTGACCTCGCCCTCGACGATCCGGTACGAGCGGAACTGGAAGTCGCCGAGCCCGTCGGTGTCGGCGGTGGACACCAGCACGTAGTGGGCGCCGGGCTCGTTGGCGTACGAGATGTCGGTGCGGGACGGGTACGCCTCGGTGGCCGTGTGGGAGTGGTAGATGACGACCGGTTCCTCGTCGCGGTCGTCCATGTCCCGATACAGCTTGAGGAGATCGCCGGAGTCGAATTCGTAGAACGTGGGCGACATGGCCGCGTTCAGCATGGGGATGAACCGCTCGGGGCGGTCCGAGCCCGCCGGGCCCGCGATGACGCCGCACGCCTCGTCGGGGTGGTCCTGGCGCGCGTGCGCGACGATCTGGTCGACGAGGGCCTGGGTGATGGTGAGCATGCTCGTCAGGATAAGCAACAGGGCAGCCCCGTACCGAGGAGTGGTACGGGGCTGCCCACATGCTGGGCGGCAGTTCAGCCGACCTTGGTCTTTTCGAGATCCGGGTCGCGGCGCGCGGTGACCTCCGGGTTGCGGGACTTCAGCACGAGCCAGCCGATGCCGAGGGCGGCCGCCCACCCGGCCATGACGTAGAGGCTGACGCGGGCCTCGTGGTCGTAGGCGATGAGGCCGGTGACGAAGAGAAGGAAGACGATGGCGATCCAACTGCCCGTCGCACCGCCCGGCGCCGGGAAGGAGGAGGCGGGCAGACGGCCCGCGTCGACCGCGCGGCGGTAGCGGACGTGGCTGATCAGAATCATCAGCCAGGTCCAGATACCGGCCCCGGTGGCGACGGAGACGACGTACTCGAAGGCCTTCTCCGGGACGATGTAGTTCAGGACGACACCGATGCCCATGAAGATCACCGAGAGGCCGATCGCGAGCGCGGGCGTCTTGCTGGCGGACAGCTTGTTGAAGGCCTTGGGGGCCTCGCCGCTGTCGGCCAGGGTGCGCAGCATGCGGCCCGTGGAGTACATGCCGGAGTTGCAGGAGGACAGGGCCGCGGTCAGCACGACGAAATTGACGATGCCGGCTCCGGCCGGGATGCCGATGACCGCGAAGGCCTTCACGAAGGGGCTGACGCCCTCCGAGAATTCCGTCCACTTCACCACGCAGAGGATGACGGTGAGGGCACCGACGTAGAAGAGCGCGATGCGCCAGGGCAGGGTGTTGATCGCCTTGGGGAGGGTCTTCTCGGGATTCTCGGACTCACCAGCGGTGACGCCGACCAGTTCGACGGCGAGGTAGGCGAACATCACGCCCTGGAGGGTCATCAGGGACGAGCCGATGCCCTTGGGGAAGAAGCCGTCGAAGGCCCAGAGGTTGGAGACGGCCGCGGTGTCGCCGGCGGCGCTGAAGCCGAAGGTGAGGACGCCGAGGCCGATCACGATCATGCCGATGATCGCGGTTACCTTGATCATGGAGAACCAGAACTCGATCTCGCCGAACAGCTTCACCGAGATCAGGTTCGCCACGAACAGGACGACCAGGAAGACGAGCGCGGAGACCCACTGCGGGATCTCCGGGAACCAGTAGTTGATGTAGATCGCGGCGGCGGTCAGCTCCGCCATGCCGGTGACGACCCACAGCAGCCAGTACGTCCAGCCGGTGAAATAGCCGAAGAACGGGCCGAGGAACTCGCGGGAGTACTCCGCGAAGGAGCCCGAGACCGGGCGGTAGAGCAGGAGCTCGCCGAGGGCCCGCATGATGAAGAAGATGATGACGCCGGCGACGGCGTACATCAGGATGAGGCTCGGTCCCGCCTTGGCGATGTTCGCCCCGGCGTTGAGGAAGAGCCCGACGCCGATGGCGCCGCCGATCGCGATCATCTGGACCTGACGGCTGCCGAGCCCGCGTTCGTACCCCTCCTCGGGTACGTGCTCAGTGTCGACCTGCGCTGAGGTCATGAGTAATGCGCCTTTCTCCAGACGTACAGGTGGTGTCCGCCGCGCGGTCGTGAAGATTTATCACGGCCGCCACTTTGATCACCTGTACATCATGTGACGCAGTACACACGGAGAAGCGGGCAAAGCGCGCCTGGAAAGGCATAGGGGTCGAGCACGGTGACGTGATCGTTATCCGGATTTGAGCGTCCGCTGAGCGAACACAAAACCATCACATCTCGGGGCATATGCGCCCCGCATCTCACGGCATGAGCGTTTCGACGAGCGTCTCCTGGAGTCCGCCCAGCCACAGATACGCCATGACCATCGGCTTGCGCGGATCGTCGTCCGGCAGCCGGTAGAGGAGGTCGGTGTCCTCCTCCTCGATGACGTCGAGCCGGGAGCCGATCGCGAGCCGCAGGTCGTTGAGGGCGCCCAGCCACTGCCGGGACTCCTCCGTCGACAGCTTGAGCACCGCTCCGCCCTTGCCGGCCGAGGCGAGCGCGTCCAGGGAGTGGATCACCACGAGGGCGTTGTCGCGCTTGCCCGCGCGCAGGTCGTTCTCGGTGAAGCGGCGGAACTCCGAGGAGTACTGGCGCTGTTCCTCGGCCTGCTCGGGCGAGGTGGCCTCGACGTCGGGGCCGCTGTAGGCGTCGGGGAAGAGGCGTTGCAGTACGGGGTCGGCGGGCGGCTCGCTGGGGCCCTCCGAGAACAGCTCGGCGAGCGGGTCGTCGGAGGCGTCCTCCGCGGGTCCGGGACCGATGAGCTCCAGGAGCTGAACCGCCAGGGAGCGGATGATGGAGATCTCGACCTCGTCGAGGGCGACGGCCGCGCCGCCGCCGGGGAGCGGTTCGAATTGTCCTGGCATGGAGTGAGTTCGCTACTTCCGGTCCTGCTGGAGGGTGGCCCACAGACCGTAACCGTGCATGGCCTGCACATCGCGCTCCATCTCCTCGCGGGTCCCGCTGGAGACGACGGCACGGCCCTTGTGGTGGACGTCGAGCATGAGCTTGGTGGCCTTGTCCTTCGAGTAGCCGAAGTACGTCTGGAAAACGTACGTCACATAGCTCATGAGGTTGACCGGGTCGTTGTGGACGATCGTGACCCAGGGGACATCCGGCTCGGGTACGACGAAGACCTCCTCGGCTGACTCGGTCTTTTCGGTCTCTAGAGGTGCGGGAGCCGTCACGTGGCCCATGCTGCCACCAGAGGGGGGTACGCGGCCAAACGGCCCCTCCGGAACGCCGTCTGGAAAGCTCCGGGAACCTCACACTCCAGAAATCGTCAAAGTGACGAGATGGGGGTACTATCCCGTCATGAACACTGCGGACCTAGGGCTGCCGGTGGACGTCCCGTCGACAGCGCTCTTCACCGATCACTACGAGCTGACCATGCTGCAGGGCGCCCTCGAAGGCGGCACCGCCGAGCGGCATTCGGTCTTCGAGGTCTTCACGCGCCGGCTGCCTGAGGGACGGCGCTACGGCGTCGTCGCGGGTACCGGGCGAGTCCTTGACGCGGTCGAGAACTTCCGGTTCGACGCGGACGTCCTCGGCTTCCTGCGCGAGCGCCGCGTCGTGGACGAGCCGACCCTGGAGTGGCTGTCCTCGTACCGTTTCAGCGGCGACGTGTGGGGCTACCCCGAGGGCGAGGTCTACTTCCCCGGCTCGCCGATCCTGCGTGTGGAGGGCACGTTCGCCCAGTGCGTGCTCCTGGAGACGGTGATCCTCTCGATCCTCAACCACGACTCGGCGATCGCCGCCGCCGCCTCCCGGATGACCTCGGCCGCGGGCGGGCGGCCACTGATCGAGATGGGCGCCCGGCGCACCCATGAGCTGGCCGCCGTGGCCGCCTCGCGCGCGGCGTACGTCGGCGGCTTCACGACCACCTCGGACCTGGCCGCCGGCTTCCGCTACGACATCCCCACCGTCGGCACCAGCGCCCACGCCTTCACGCTCCTGCACGACAGCGAGCGGGACGCCTTCCAGGCCCAGGTGCACTCGCTCGGCCGGGGCACGACGCTGCTCGTGGACACGTACGACGTGGCCGAAGCCGTACGGACGGCGGTCGAGATCGCCGGGCCCGAGCTGGGCGCCGTGCGCATCGACTCCGGTGATCTGCTGCTGGTGGCGCACCGGGTGCGGCAGCAGCTCGACGAGCTGGGCGCCGTCGACACGAAGATCACCGTGACCTCGGACCTGGACGAGTACGCGATCGCCTCGCTGGCCGCGGCGCCCGTGGACGCGTACGGAGTGGGCACCCAGCTGGTGACGGGATCCGGCCATCCGACGTGTTCGATGGTCTACAAGCTGGTCGCCCGTGCCGAGTCGGCGGATCCGAAGGCTCCGCTCATGCCGGTGGCGAAGAAGTCGACGGGCGGCAAGACGTCCATCGGTGGCCGGAAGTGGGCCGCGCGGCGGCTCGACGAGGAGGGCGTCGCCGAGGCCGAGGTGATCGGCACGGGCGCCGTCCCGGCGGAGCTGGCCGACCGTCAGTTGCTGGTCGAGCTGATAAAGGGCGGCCAGGTCGTCGCCCGCGAGCCCCTGGACGTCGTACGCGACCGGCATGCGGCGGCCCGTGCCAACCTGCCGCTGTCCGCGACCCAGCTGTCCCGGGGGGAAGCGGTGATCCCGACCGAATACGTCTGAGTACGCCCGCGTACGCCCGATGAATACGCCCGGGTACGCCCGTTTACGTCCGCCGGGAGCGAAGCCGCGGACCGCGGTACCCGGGAAACAGCTCCGGACAGGCTTGCCCCAAAGGGGCATGAATGAGCGGGGAGCGGGCAATGCAACCGCAACACCCGCGCCCCTCAAGGGGGAAGGACACCGACCATGCGCCGCGCCTTGATCGTCGTCGACGTGCAGAACGACTTCTGCGAGGGAGGCAGCCTCGCGGTGCCCGGAGGGGCAGACGTGGCCGCCGCGATCACGGAGCTGATCGGGCAGGCGCCCGCCGGCTACCGCCATGTCGTGGCCACCCGCGACCACCACATCAACCCGGGCAACCACTTCTCCGAGAACCCCGACTACGCCCACTCCTGGCCCAGGCACTGCGTGGCGGGCACGGAGGGCGTGGGCTTCCACCCGAACTTCGCCCCGGCGGTCGCCTCCGGCGCGATCGACGCGGTCTTCGACAAGGGCGCGTACGCGGCGGCGTACAGCGGCTTCGAGGGCGCCGACGAGAACGGCGTCACGCTGGCGGACTGGCTGCGCGCCCGCGAGATCACCGACATCGACGTGGTCGGCATAGCCACCGACCACTGCGTCCGCGCCACCGCACTGGACGCGGCCCGCGAGGGCTTCCGTACGACCGTGCTGCTCGACCTCACGGCCGGGGTGGCCGAGGAGACCACCGAGCGGGCTCTGGAGGAGCTGCGCGAGGCGGGTGTGGAGCTCGCAGGGAAGCCCGTGGTGTAGCGGCCTCGGGAGCCTGAGCGGGGGGTTGAGCGGGGACGGGAGCCTGCGTGGGTACGGAAGCCTGCGTGGGAGCGGGAGCCTGAGTGGGGGCCGTACGCCGCTTCAGGGCGCGGATCGGGCGCCACAGCTCCGGGGTGGTGGCTATGGCGGTGGCGTCTCCGACGGGGGGCGTGCGCCATATGAGGCCGTCGGGGTGGTGCAGGACCGCGGTGATCTCATCCGGGGTCGGCGGCTCGGAGTTGCCCCGCAGATACACCGCCCGCATGCCGAGGTTGCGCACCCGCGTCAGCGCGCGGGCCCGGTTCTGGGCGTGCACGAGAACGCGTACGCAACCGGCGCCGCCCATGGCGGAAGGGGTGGGCAGGTTCAACGCCACCACCACGCTGCCGTTCGGCAGTTTGCAGAAACCTCCTGCGGCCACGTCACACCCCCGTGAGAAAAAGTGTCAATAAGAGAACCACAGGACGCACCTAAACACGATCGGCCGCGACCCGCCAGAGGGTCGCGGACGATCATGTTCTGACCTGCGAAGACGCCGTTCACTTCGTCGCGGCCGAGACCTTCGCCGTGATCGTCGAGCCGTCGCGGGACTCCTTCACGATCGCGATCTTGATGCCGGTGTCAGTTACTGCGGTACGCGGCACCCCGAGTTGGTGTACCGCTCAACCGGCGCGCCGGACCGTCCAGTTGGTGGACTCCATGACTCCGTGCGCCCCCTGTGCACCGGCACCGTGGGTTAGGTCACGCTTACCGCTCGTTCCACTCGGGCAGACAGCCGAATAGAGTCGGCTGGCGGCGCGCTGGGAACTCAGCGGATTGCCAAGCCGACACCCATGTCGGCACCCCTGACTCGTATCTGCAACCTCCCCCTTGGCGAGAGGCACGGGGGGAGACCCCCGACCCGAGGAATGCTCATGCCTCGTCCGACCGCCGCACAGCTCACCTACGGCTCATGCACCGTGATCTTCTCCACGCTCGCCATGCTGCTGCTGTCACAGACGAGTTCGGGCCCGGGAATCGCGGTGATCGCGCTCTCCGCACTCGCACTCGGCCTCCTCGTGGCCCTGACGGTTCCCGTCCCGAAGAAGCCGGCACCCATTGCCACGTCCGTCGCCCGGGAGCGTGTCGCCGAATCCGTACCGGTGGCCAGCGGCAGCGAGCGCTGACCAACCTCCTCAACCGGTGCTGACCACCACGGTCTTCGCCGGCTTGTCGTGCAGGCCCTGCTTGTAGGGCTTGTCGAAGAAGCTCCAGCCACCCGTGATCGCGGTCCAGATGCACGCGCAGCAGAACGCGAACGGCAACCACAGGACCAGCGCGCGGATCAACGAGCTCTGCCAGGAGGGCGTCGAGCCGTCGTTGAGGTTCGCCACCCGCATGTGGAACAGCTTCTTGCCGAGGGTCTGCCCGGACTTGGTGGTCAGGACGGTGTCGTACGCGACGTAGAGCACCGCGGCGATCACGGACTGGCCGACGGAATCGCTGTACTCGACGTTCCCGCCGTCCACGTCGTAGTCGGTGGCCCCGAACGCCCACGCCAGCAGCCACACCACGACACCCACCAGGATCATGTCGATGATCCGCGCCAGTACGCGCTTGGGGCTGTCGCCGAGGGGCGGCATCCCGGCGAGGGGCTCATTGCCGTACGGGCCACCGCCGTAGGGGTCGCCCGCGTACGGCGGGGGTGTGGTGTCCCCGCCCTCCGAGCCCTCTGACGGAGTGCCGTACGGAGAGCCGCCGCCCTCACCGGGTGGCGGCTCACGCTTCTTGAACGGATCGTCTTCCGGGGGAGGCGGCGGCTCGGTCGTCATACTTCGAGTCGACCGCGAACCCTCCGGCGGCGCAATGGGCGGGGAGCCGTCCGGGGCATGGCTCGTACGCCGGTCCGCTGCTCAGCCTGCTGGTCAGCCCGCTACGAACGTGTGCGCCGCCTTGTCGTGCCAGCACTGGCGCCACGGGCGGTCGAACAGGCCCCACAGGACACCCAGCACACCGATGCCGAGAAGTCCGGGCACGCTGTAGACGAGCCAGCGGCGCAGGGCCGCGCCGAACGACGGGGGCTCGCCGCCCTCGATGTCCCGCACCTGGATACCGCACAGCTTCTTGCCGAGCGTACGGCCCCACTTGGCGGTGGGCAGCGCCTCGTAGAGAACACCGAAGATCAGCAGGACGGCGAGGACGATGCCCAGGTAGACGCCCGTGGTGCCGTCCAGCAGCCAGACCGTGACGGTCTCGCCGGACAGCTTGGCCGCGTCGATCTTGTCGTTGACGTGGTCGAGGGCCCTGATGCCCAGCGGCACGGCAGCCGCGCCCGTGACGGCACCCAGCACGAGCGAGTCCACGAGCCGGGCTGCCAGCCGCTTCCCCAGGCCGGCGGGACGCGCGGACGCCTGCGCCCGGGCGGCGGCCTGGAAGGGGTCCTCGGACACCGGCTTCCAGGGGACGACGGGCGGCTCGCTCTCGGGCCCGGCGAGACGGTGCACCTGCTGAGCCCAGGAGGGCTGTCCGCCGCCGACGCCCGCGGCCATGGGCGTGGACTGCTCGGGTGCGGAGGGTGTGGAGGGCGCGGAGGGGGAAGAAGGCGTGGAGGGAGGGGCTGGGGAACTCGTGGACTGGGCGGGCGCGGCGGGGGTCTGGGTACCGGCGGACGCGGCGATGGCGCCCTGGGAGAGGCCCGCGCGGGCGGCGGCTGTGCCTCCCGCGGTCGAGCCCCTTGCCGCTGCGCCTCCCGCGGTGGGGCCGGGGGCCTGGGGATCGCGCAGCTGCCTCTGACGCGGAGTGACGGCCCTGAACGCCATCGTGCCCTCGGTAGCAAGAGGGTTACGGGCGCTGGGGACACCGGAGGCTCCGGCCCTGGGCTGAGGCGAGTCGGCCTGGGACGAGCCGGACGGCTCCTCCTCCGACCCCGGGGTCGGCTTCACCCGCCCCGTCGGTCTGCGGAACGCCACCGTGCCGCCGGAAGCCGGAGGCCGGTCGTCCCGGGGCTTGTCCCGGGGCTTGTCCTCGATCCGGTCCTCGGCCTTGGGCGCGCGGAACGTGACCGTACCGTCGGTGTGCTCGGACCTGCCCTCGGGCTGGGCCGACTCGGACGGTACGCGCGGATCGGCGGGAGAACCCCAGGAGACCCGGCGGTCCTGCTCACCGCCGAAACCGGTCTGCCGGGAGCGGTCGGCGCCCCACGCGGTCGCGGGCTCGGGGCGGCTGCCGTGCTGGGCCTCGGCGGGCGAGGGGGCCGCGGCGGGCGGGTCCTCGTCGAAGAAGTGCGGGCCCGTCTCCTCCATGGGGGCGGGGCTGGTGGCGGCGGGACCCGCGGCGGCCGGGGCGGAGCGGCCGGCGGGTGGTACCGGTAGCGATTCGCCGTCGGAGGGCGCCGGTCGGCTGGTGCCCGGTACCCATGAGGCACCGTTCCAGTACCGGACATATCCAGGAATGGACGGGTCCGGGTAATACCCTTCGCGGGGCCTGTCGTCGCCAGCGGCCGGGGTTGGGGCGCTCATGTCCGTCGTCCCGTATCTGCTCGGGGGTCGTGTGGGGCATCCACATCTATCAGACCGGAGCAAGAGTCACGTCCGGTCCGCCAGTACCTACCCCGTTCGGGCAAGGTTCCGCTACGTCTTCCCGAATACCGGACTGAGGACGGGCTGATGACGGACCACTGAAAACGGCCTGAGGACGGGGCGGATAACGGGCCGGTACCGAGCGGGTACCGAGCAGATACCGGCGAAGGAACTTCCCCGAATACACGTAATGCCCCGCGCCCCGCCCCGTCTCCACTCGTACGGGCCCGCCCCCAGGCCCCGAACGAAAGGAAACGGACGACATGCACACCGTGGTGGAACGCGAGCTCGACATGGAACTCGTCCTGTCGCCGGAGCGCAGCATCCCCGTACCGGCGCGGCTCAGCTACCGCAGCGACGACCCGTACGCCGTCCACTTCACCTTCCACGTCGGCTCCGAGCTCGCCGTGAACTGGACGTTCGCCCGGGAACTCCTCGTCGAGGGCATCCTCCGGCCGTGCGGGCACGGCGATGTGCGGGTGCGGCCGGTGAAGGCGGGCAGACGCGGCGTCATCCTGATCGCGCTGAGTTCACCCGGCGGAGACGCCCTGCTGGAGGCGTCGGCGGCCGAGGTCTCCGACTGGCTGGAACTCACCCTGCGGGCGGTCCCGGAGGGCTCCGAGGGCAAGCGGCTCGGTATCGAGGACGGACTGGTCGAGCTGTTCAGAAGACCTTGCCAGGGTTGAGGATGCCCAGCGGGTCGAAGGCCGCCTTGATCGCTCGTTGCATCTCCACGCCCACCGGGCCGATCTCGCGGGCCAGCCATTCCTTCTTCAGTACGCCCACGCCGTGTTCACCGGTGATCGTGCCGCCGAGTTCCAGGCCGAGGGCCATGATCTCGTCGAAGGACTCGCGGGCGCGGCGGGACTCGTCGGGGTCGCCGGCGTCGAAGCAGACGGTGGGGTGGGTGTTGCCGTCGCCGGCGTGGGCGACGACCCCGATGGTCAGCTGGTGCTTCTCGGCGATCCGCTCGACGCCTTCGATCAGGTCTCCGAGCCGCGAGCGCGGTACGCACACGTCGTCGATCATCGTCGTGCCCTTGACCGCTTCGAGCGCGGTGAGGGACAGGCGGCGGGCCTGGAGCAGGAGTTCCGATTCGGCCGCGTCGTCCGCCGGTACGACCTGGGTGGCGCCCGCGGCCTCGCACAGGGCGCCGACCGCGGCGAGGTCGGCGGACGGGTCCGGGGTGTCGAAGGCAGCGAGGAGCAGGGCCTCGGTGGTCTCGGGGAGGCCCATGTTCGACAGGTCGTTGACGGCCTTCACCGTCGTACGGTCCATCAGTTCGAGGAGAGACGGCACGTGCCCGCCCTCCATGATCCGGCACACGGCTTCACAGGCGGCGGACGCGGACGCGAACTCGGCGGCCAGCACCAGCTGCTGGGGAGGCTGCGGCTTGAGGGCGAGTGTCGCCCGTACGACGATGCCGAGCGAACCCTCCGAGCCGACGACGAGGCGGGTGAGGTCGTATCCGGCGACACCCTTCGCCGTGCGACGGCCGGTGGACATGAGACGGCCGTCGGCGAGGACGACGTCCAGGCCGAGGACGTACTCGGCGGTGACTCCGTACTTCACACAGCACAGGCCGCCGGAGGCCGTGCCGATGTTGCCGCCGATCGTGCACATCTCCCAGCTGGAGGGGTCGGGAGGGTAGTACAGGCCGTGTTCGTTCACGGCGCGGGAGAGCGTGGCGTTGATGACGCCGGGTTCGACGACGGCGATCCGGTCGACGGGGCTGATCTCGAGGATCCGGTCCATCTTGATCAGGGACAGCACGATGCAGCCGTCGGAGGCGTTGGCGCCGCCCGACAGTCCGGTGCGGGCGCCCTGCGGGACGACCGGGACGCGCAGCTCCGTGGCGATGCGCATGACGTGCTGGACCTCTTCGACGGTCCGCGGCAGCACGACGACGGCGGGGGTGCCGGCCTCGCAGAAGCTGGCCATGTCGTTGGCGTACGAGACCGTGACGTCCGGGTCGGTCAGGACCACGTCGGCCGGCAGTCCCGCGAGCAGACGGTCGAGAAGGTTCCCCGTCACTTCATCGCGAGGGGCTTCGATACGGCTCATGATCACAGCGTCGCATCCGGGGGCGACGGTGTGAAGCCGTCTGCACGCGGGGCCGGCCGGCCAAGAGCCGGAACTAGAGGTTGCCCCGCTTCTCCTGCTCCCTCTCGATCGCCTCGAACAGGGCCTTGAAGTTGCCCTTGCCGAAGCCCATCGAGCCGTGGCGTTCGATGATCTCGAAGAAGACGGTCGGACGGTCCTGAACCGGCTTGGTGAAGATCTGCAGCAGATAGCCGTCCTCGTCGCGGTCGGCCAGGATCTTCAGTTCGCGGAGGGTGTCGACGGGGACGCGGGTGTCGCCGACCCATTCCCCCAGCGTGTCGTAGTACGAGTCGGGCGTGGCCAGGAACTGGACTCCGGCCGCCCGCATGGTGCGTACGGTCTGGACGATGTCGTTCGTGTTCAGCGCGATGTGCTGGACGCCGGCGCCGCCGTAGAACTCCAGGTACTCGTCGATCTGGGACTTCTTCTTGGCGATGGCGGGCTCGTTGATCGGGAACTTGACCTTGAGCGTGCCGTCCGCGACGACCTTCGACATCAGCGCGCTGTACTCGGTGGCGATGTCGTCGCCCACGAACTCCTTCATGTTCGTGAAGCCCATGACCTTGTTGTAGAAGCCGACCCAATCGTTCATCCGGCCGAGCTCGACATTGCCGACGCAGTGGTCGATGGCCTGGAAGGTGCGGTGGGCGGGCGGCTCGACGATCGGGGCTGCGGTCACGAAGCCGGGCAGGTACGGGCCGTCGTATCCCGTCCGCTCGACGAGGGTGTGCCGGGTCTGCCCGTACGTGGCGATCGCCGCGAGGACGACGGTGCCGTGCTCGTCCTTCATCTCGTAGGGCTCCTCGACCGAGCGGGCGCCGTGCTCGATCGCGTACGCGTACGCCCCGCGCGCGTCCGGGACCTCGATGGCGAGGTCGATCACGCCGTCGCCGTGCTCGGCCACATGCTCGGCGAGGAAGTGGCCCCAGGTGGTGGCGGGCTTGATGACGGAGGTGAGGACGAAGCGCGCCGAGCCGTTGGTCAGGACGTACGAGGCGGTCTCGCGGCTGCCGTTCTCCGGTCCGGAGTACGCGACGAGCTTCATGCCGAAGGCGGTGGAGTAGTAGTGCGCCGCCTGCTTGGCGTTGCCGACGGCGAAGACGACCGCGTCCATTCCCTTGACCGGGAAGGGGTCTGCCTCGCGCGCGGTGCCAGGGGTGTGGTGGATGGTCTCAGTCATGGCGATACGCTCCCTCCGTTTGGCAAGGTGCGCAATAGTTTGCTTATTCACTGGACAATGTGTGCAGCGACTGGCCCGTACGACCGAGCCTTCTGTACAGGATGACCACCCGGGAGGCCTCCATGGGGATCGATCAGCTGGACGGCCGGCTCCTCGTGCTGCTGGCGCGCGAGCCGCGCATCGGCGTGCTGGAGGCCTCGCGGCGGCTGGGCGTCGCACGCGGGACGGTCCAGGCCCGTCTCGACCGGCTTCAGTCGAACGGCGTCATCCGCGGATTCGGGCCGCAGGTGGACCCCGCGGCACTCGGGTACCCCGTCACGGCATTCGCGACGCTCCAGATCCGCCAGGGGCAGGGCGCGGACGTACGCACGCACTTGGCGACCGTCCCAGAGGTGCTCGAACTGCACACCACCACCGGCAGCGGCGACATGTTGTGCCGCCTCGTCGCCCGCTCCAACGCCGATCTTCAGCGTGTGATCGACCGGGTCGTCGGCTTCGACGGCATCGTCCGGGCCGCCACGGCGATCGTCATGGAGAACCCCGTCCCCCTGCGGATCATCCCGCTGGTGGAGCAGGCGGCGGAGGATCAGGCGTAGCCGGGCCGGGGGTTCAGCAGCTGGGGACGGAGCCGGTGCCCGTCTCCAGGGCGCGGAGGGATTCGACCGTGCTCTTCAGCGTCGTCACCGGGATCAGCCGCAGCCCCTTGGGCAGCTCCGACTCCGCGTCCGAGCACTCGGCCTTCGGTACGAGGAAGACGGTCGCGCCGTCGCGTTTGGCGGCCTGCGTCTTGAGCGCGACACCGCCCACGGCGCCCACCGTGCCGTCGGCGTCGATGGTGCCGGTGCCCGCGATCGTACGGCCGCCTGTCAGGTCGCCGCCGCTGCCGTCACCGTCCAGCTTGTCGACTATGCCGAGCGAGAAGAGGAGCCCGGCACTGGGTCCGCCGACGTCGGCGAGCTTCAGGGTGACCTTGATGTCGTCCGGGTCCTCGCCGAGATAGTTCAGCGCGGCCTCGGTGGCCGTGTTCTGGGACTCCCGCATCGCCTCGGCGTTGTGCTCCTCGATCTCCTTGACGGTGTCACCGCTCGGGTACACGGAGTCCCGCGGCATCACGGCCCGGTCCGTGTCGAACCACCCGTCGATCACAGCCCCCAGGCGCACATCCGCATCGGGCCCGGTCGCCTCGATGGTCGTCATCCGCAACTGCCCACGCGTCCGGTGAGTCTGAGCCCCGCTGATGGTGATCACCGGCTCTCCCCGGTTCTCCCCCAGCACATCCGCCGTCATCCCGGGCTGAGCCACCGCAAACGGCAACGGCACGAAAGCCGCCGTGGCGAGCAGAGCCACGACGGGAAGAGCGAACAAGGCGACGGCCCGGGGGCGCGAGAGCTGAGAGAGCACGGGATCAATCTAACGTGAGGGGGAATTCCGGCCGCGGGCTGGTGGGCGGGCTTGGGGACAAGCAGGGCTGCGCCCCGTAAGGGGCGCGGGGAACTGCGCGACCAGCCACGACGGCCCTGCAGCCGCGACACGACTGTCACCCACCACCCCCTGGCGGGGGGCCTGGGGGCGCAACCCTCTCACGCGGCGGAGCCGCAAATTGATACAGCCGGGAAGGGGCGGGGCTGGGGAAAGAAAAACCCACCCACGCCCACCCCTGGCTAGCGCAAAGCCTCGGCCACTTCCTTCGCGGCATCCACAACCCGCGCCCCCACCCTCTCCGGGACGGAATCCGCAAGCATCACGACCCCCACGCTCCCCTCCACCCCAGTCACCCCGAGCAGCGGCGCAGCCGCCCCACTCGCACCGGCTTCCAGCTCGCCGTGCGTAAGCGTGTACCCGGGATCCGCCAACGTCCCGGCCGCGGCCCGCGCCGCAAGGATCGCCTTGCCCGCGGCGCCCCGCTCCAACGGATGCCGAAACCCCGCCCGATACGCCACGTGGTAGTCCGTCCACGTCGGCTCCACCACGGCGACGGCCAACGCTTCCGTCCCGTCGACCAGAGTGAGATGCGCCGTCGCCCCGATGTCCTCGGCCAGCGACCGCAACGCGGGCAACGCGGCCTCACGTACCAACGGATGCACCTGCCGCCCGAGCCGCAGCACCCCGAGCCCCACCCGGGCACGGCCACCCAGATCACGGCGTACGAGAGCATGCTGCTCAAGCGTGGCGAGCAGCCGGTACACAACGGTCCGGTTCACTCCGAGCTTGGTGGACAGCTCGGTGACGGTCAGCCCGTGATCGGTGTCGGCGAGCAACTTGAGGACACGCAGTCCTCGGTCGAGCGTCTGAGAGGTCTCCGCGGTCACGACGCCCACTCCTTAGTGGTGAGAGTCGACGGCCCCCTCCGCGGCGGTTGCGTCACCGGTCCCGACGGCGACGCGCTTCAGAGGCCGCCGGTCGGCAAGCGTCCCGGGTACTACCCGGGCGGCACCGGCTGCGCTCCGCGGCGGCGCTGCCACGGGGCGTGTGCGTAGCGGGACAGTAGCGACCTGGTTCGCTCAGCGGAAGACTCCGTCCAGAATCCGGTCAGTGTCCGGCAAGAGTGTTGCCGTGTTTGCCCTGGTACGCCCGGCGCATATCACTCCCTGTGCACTACCCTCGCACACCCTGCACACGCCAATGCGCCGGTCCCGTACGCAACGAGACCGGCGCTCTGATCCTCGTACTCCTGCATGCGTGTGTCACCGCATACGGGTCGCCCACTCCTGCACCTTGGCGATCCGCTGCCTCAACTGCCCCGCCGTCGCCTCCGCGCTCGGCGGCCCGCCGCACACGCGCCGCAACTCGGTGTGGATCACGCCGTGCGGCTTGCCGCTCTGGTGGACGTACGCCCCGACCATCGTGTTGAGCTGCTTCCTCAGCTCCAGCAGTTCCTTGTGCGTGACCACCGGCCGCCGCTCGGCGGGGAGTTCGAGGAGGTCGGCCTCGTCGGCGGGCTTCTTGCGGCTGTGCGCGATCTGGCGCGCCTGGCGCTTCTGCAGCAGCATCTGCACCTGATCGGGTTCGAGAAGCCCCGGAATCCCGAGGTAGTCCTGCTCCTCTTCACTCCCCGGGTGCGCCTGCATGCCGAACTCGGCGCCGTCGTACAGCACGCGGTCGAAGGTGGCCTCGGACTCCAGCGCCTCGAAGGCGAACTCCTCCTGCTCGCCGGTGTCCTCGTCCTGCTCCTTGTTCGCCTCCTCCATCTCCTTCTCGGATTCGGCGTACGGGTCCTCCTCGCCCTCCTTCTTCGGCTTGTCGAGGGCGTGGTCGCGCTCGACCTCCATCTCGTTGGCGAAGGTGAGGAGGTCGGGGACGGTCGGCAGGAAGACGGAGGCGGTCTCGCCGCGCCGCCGGGACCGTACGAAGCGGCCGACGGCCTGCGCGAAGAAGAGCGGCGTGGAGATGGTGGTCGCGTACACGCCCACGGCAAGGCGGGGCACGTCCACGCCCTCGGACACCATGCGGACGGCGACCATCCAGCGGTCGTTGCTGTGGCTGAACTCGTCGATCCGCTCGGACGCGCCGGTGTCGTCGGACAGGACGAGGGTCGCCTTGTCGCCCGTGATCTCGCGGATCAGCTTGGCGTACGCCCGTGCCGAGTCCTGGTCGGAGGCGATGACGAGGGCGCCGGCGTCCGGGATGCCCTTGCGCACTTCCGTGAGCCGCTGGTCGGCGGCGCGCAGCACGCTCGGCATCCACTCGCCGCGCGGATCGAGGGCGGTGCGCCAGGCCTGGCTGACGGCGTCCTTGGTCATGGGCTCGCCGAGGCGGGCGGCGATCTCGTCGCCCGCCTTCGTACGCCACCGCATGTTGCCGCTGTAGGAGAGGAAGATGACGGGCCGGACCACGCCGTCGCCGAGCGCGCTGCCGTACCCGTAGGTGTAGTCGGCGGCGGACCGCCGGATCCCGTCGTTGCCTTCCTCGTACGCCACGAAGGGGATGGGGTTGGTGTCGGAGCGGAACGGCGTACCCGTGAGCGCGAGACGGCGGGTCGCGGGCTCGAACGCTTCGAGGCAGGCCTCGCCCCAGGACTTCGAGTCGCCGGCGTGGTGGATCTCGTCGAGGATGACGAGCGTCTTGCGCTGCTCGACACGGTTGCGGTGCAGCATGGGCCGTACGCCCACACCGGCGTACGTGACCGCGACCCCCTGGTACTCCTTGCTGAGCGGCCCCGCGCTGTACTCCGGGTCCAGCTTGATCCCTATCCGCGCCGCCGCCTCGGCCCACTGCTTCTTCAGATGCTCGGTCGGCGCGACCACCGTCACCTGCTGCACGACATGGTGGTGCAGCAGCCACGACGCGAGCGTCAGCGCGAAGGTCGTCTTCCCGGCGCCGGGCGTGGCGACGGCAAGAAAGTCACGCGGCTGCTCCTGGAGGTACTTCTCCATCGCCCCCTGCTGCCAGGCACGCAGCTTGCCGGCGGTGCCCCAGGGGGCACGGCCGGGGAAGGCGGGCGACAGGTGGTGTGAGGAGGGGGTGTTGGCGGTGGTAGTCACGGTCTCCGTGGGTGGTTGGGCGGCTCGGCTGGCGTACGACAACCGGGCCACCCTATCGGCGGCCCGGTTGTGCCGGCGCGCGGGCTACGCCGCCCGACCCGTGGATGGGATCCAGCTCACAGTTCCGCTCGTAGGGCGCGCAGTCGACTCGCGATCACCCCGATATCGCCCTCGGCACCGGAGGCCACATCGATGACCAGGTCGTACGCCGTGTCCTGATCGCACGTCGCGAGGCCCACGCCGTTGGTGGCGAGAAACGTCGCAGCGGCCAGCCAGGCGGTGCGCTTGTTGCCGTCGACGAGAGGGTGGTTGGTGGCGAGGCCGTGCAGGAGCGCGGCGGCCTGCTCGTACAGGTCCGGATAGGCGGCCGTGCCGAACATGCGGGCGCGCGGCCGGTGGACGGCCGAGGCCAGCAGACCGGGCTCCCGGGCCTCGGGCGCGCGCCCGCCGAAGGCGACCTCGGCGATGTCGGTGACCTCGGCGACGGTGAGGTGACGGGTCACTCTCCCAGCCTCCTCAGCAACTCGGCGTGCTCCTTCGCGATCCGCTCGGCGAGGGATCGGACGAGCCTGCCCTCCGCGTGCAGGTACCCGCGTACGGCCTCCTCCGCGAGCTCTTCGGGCCGACGGCCCTGAGCGTCCGCGAGGTCGTCGAGAGCCTGCCTCAGGCTGGCGTCGAGGCGGATGGTCAGCTCTTTCATGAGGCGAGCGTAAGGCTCGCGATCACCTGGTTTCGACCGGTTTACGATCAACGCTCCCGGACCATGGCCCACTTGGTCACCGTTCCCGCACCCGCGTAGTCACCCAAGCCCCCACCAACGCCACCCCCGCCATCGGCAGGAACACGGCGGCGAAGGCGGCCGGGGGTGTGCCGGCGCCGGAGGCTGACGTGGCCGCGTGCGTGACCGTACCGCCGCCCAGGGCCGCGAACGCCGCCCCGCCCGCCGCCAGCAGAAGCACGTTCGACAGACCGTCGGATATCTGGAGCGCGGCGGAGTTGGCGCCCGCCTCCTCGGGTGCGGAGAGGTGGAGCAGCAGAACGCTGGTGGAGGAGATCACCAGCCCCATTCCGAAGCAGCCGAACGCCCAGGTCACGGCCAGCGTCCACACCGGCACCGCATCGATCAGCACACTCGGCGCCGCAGCGATCGCCGCCGCCACCAGCACCATCCCCAGGCCCATCAGCCGCTCCCGGTACGGCTCCACCCGTGCCCTCGACTGCACGAAGGACCCCAGCGCCCAAGTCCCCCCGCCCGCCGCGAGCGAGAACCCGGCGAGCGTCGGCGACAGCCCCCGCTGCGTGACCAGCATCAGCGGTACGAAGGACTCCGCCGCGATGAACGACCCGGCCGCGACCCCGCGCAACAGCACCACGGACGGCAACCCGCGCGCCGCCCGGTACGTCCCGCGCGGCAGCAGCCCCAGCACCGCCGGCACCAGCAACGCCATGCCCGCCACGGCCGGTGCGGCCGACAGCCACCCCAGATCTTGCGCTGCGTACTGCAGCAGCCCCGCGCCCAGCGAGATCCCCAGCGCCAGCCGGATCCGGCGCCGGTCGAAGGGCGCGGCGACGGCACCCTTCGTCGGACCGGACGCCAGCCGCCGTATCTGCGGCAGGGCGAGCGCCAGCGGGAACACCACCAGGACCGGTATCCCGATGAACACCCAGCGCCAGCCGAGCTGTTCGGTCACCGAACCGGCGGCGAGCGGCCCGACTATGGACGGGATCACCCAGCTCGCCGCGAACGCCGCCATGATCGACGGCCGCAGTCTCTCCGGATACGCCCGCCCCACGACCACGTACAACGCCACGATCACCAGCCCGCCGCCCAGCCCCTGCACCGCCCGGCCGAGGATGAACAGCCACATCACCCCCGCCGTCCCGGACAGCGCCAGCCCTGCCGCGAACGCCCCGATCCCCGCGGTCAGCGACGCCAGCGGCCCACCCCGGTCCGACCACTGCCCGGCCAGCACCATCCCGAACAGACTCGTCGTGAAGTACGCCGAGAACGCGAACGCGTACAACGAGACCCCGTCGAGCTCCCGCGCCGCCACCGGCATCGCGGTCCCCACTGCCGTCGCCTCGAAGGCGATCAGCAGCACGACGGAAACGATCCCGATGCTGAGCGCCCGGTAGGGGCGGCTGAGCACGCTGTCCTCGGCGCCGGGTTCGGCCGGTGCGGGCGCGGTGTCTGCGACGCTCGGTTCCCGGGTGGTCATGGTCGTCAGCGTAAGGGGCACAATGCGCGTTGGCCCCTGTCGCGAGACGGTGGCCGCCTGGGACCTTGGTCGTACGCCCTCTCTCCTTTCATGAACGCGGTATGGCAGTCCCATTGCAGCCCCAGTCCATCCCTTGAGCGTCCCGTCCCCCGCGGCCTACGGTCGACGACATCGAGTTCGGAACGAGCGATTCGGAAGAAGCGCATTGTTCCCAACCCGGCCGTGTGCCCGAGTGGTTGAGGGGCTCGCCTGCAAAGCGAGTTACACCGGTTCGAATCCGGTCACGGCCTCGAGTGTGGTTACGGCCTCGGGCAACTTGCGCGGTGCAGCAACCAGAGCGTGAACGCGAGCGTGGATATGTCGGCGTTGAGCGGTCGCAGCCCGGCGTCCGAGGCGGACCACTCGTGGAGCTCCCCGGTGGTGCCGTCGACGAGGAGGTCGGTGTCCTCGATGACGAGACGGCCCGGGCGACCGAGACAACCAAGGCGACCGAGGCGGATCAACCGGTCGGCCCCGTCCGGGAGTTGGCTCTCGGGGACCTGGGCCTCCTCCGTCCGCTCGGCCGCGTAGCGCTCGGCGAGTGTCTGCAGCGGCACATCCATCTCCAGCTGGAACATGCCCCCGTCCTCCGGAAGACCCGTCTCCCGGAGGAAATGGCGGGTCGGCTCGTGCGTGAGCGTGGCCGGGAAGTCGACGTCCTCGAAGCGCATGATCGCGCCCGCGCCGAACTCCTCGTCGAGCAGCCGGGCGGGCAGGTCGAGCAGGAGACCCGCGCACGGGTCGGCGATCCGGGTGAGGGCATGGACCAGCGCGGCCATGCGCCAGTACGCCGCCATCTCCCCCCGCGCAGTCGCCTCGGCCGCCACCTCCAGCCCGCACCCCGGGCCTCCGTACTCGGCGTCGGTCAGCGTGATCGCCTCCGTACCGGCGTCAATCGTCCTCATGGCTCCCCCGTGCATGTGATCGCATAGTGCATCCCCAGCAGTGCACAGCCGCCGTCCCAGCGGCCGCTCCCCACTGATCGAAAACCATACGCCGCACCACTGACAACGCCCCAAAACCCAAGCGCCACAAGGCTTCCGGCGCCCAGTCGCGACACCAGCCGCAGACCGTCAACAGCCTCAGACCATCAACAGCCGCAGGCCGTCACTGCCCCGTCGTCACCACGGCCGCCTGCGGCCGGATCGGCAGCCGGTTCACCGGGCGCCCCGTCGCCGCCCGGACGGCGGAGGCGATGGCCGCCGGGGTGGTCACCACCGGCACCGCGCTGACCGACTTCGCTCCGAAGGGGGCGACCACGTCGCGTTCCTCGAGGAGTTCGACGATGCGGATGTCGGGAGTGTCCAGGGCGGTGGGCAGGGCGTAGCCGGTGAGGTCGGGGTGGCGGACCAGGCCACGTGCCGTGCGGAGGTTCTCGGTGAGGGCGGCGCCCACGCCCTGGGTGACGCCGGCTTCGATACGGGCCGTGAGCTGTGCGGGGTTCAGGATCCGCCCGACGTCCTGGGCGAGCGCCAGTTCGACGACACGTACGGAGCCCAGCTCGATGTCGACGTCGACGACCGCACGGATCGCGCAGAAGGCCATGCCTACGAAGGCGTCCCCCTGGCCGGCTTCGTCCAGTGGCTCGGTGGGGTGCGGGCGGCACTGCGCGGTGGCCCACAGTTCCTTGCCCTCCAGCGCCTCCGTGACAGTGGTCGACAGCACGCCGTCGTACGAGGTGATCTTGCCGTCGGTGATCTGGAGCAGCTCCGTGGACATCCCGAACTTGTGCGCAAGGGGCTGCAGAAGCTGCGTACGGACCATCTTGGCGGCCCGTTCGACCGCGCCGCCTGAGACCCAGGTGTGACGGCCGCGGCAGCCCGGTCCCGCCGGGGGCTGATCGGTGTCCACGGAGGCGACGTGCACCTCTTCGATGCCGAGCGTCTCCTGGACGATCTGCCTGGCCAGCGTGGCGAAGCCCTGGCCGGTCTCCACGGCCGCGCAGAGCACCGTGGCGACACCGTCGTGGACCTTCACGGTGGCCGTCGAGACCTCGTCCGCGCCCTCGGCGCCGAGCATGTGGACCATGCCGAGGCCGTAGCCGACACCGCGCCGCACCGCGCCCGGTTCGCCCGCGCCCTCGGGGCCGCCCGGCAGCAGCCAGTCCTCCTCGGGGGTGTCCTTGGGGAGGGCGGGGAGCGGGAAGTCCCGTACGGCTTGGAGGAGTTCGGCCACGGGGGCCGGGCAGGTCACCGACTGGCCGGTGGGAAGTACGTCCCCTGTAGTCATCACATTGCGCAGGCGCAGCTCCGCCGGGTCGATGCCCAGCTTCTTGGCCAGCTTGTCCATCTGCGCCTCGTAGGCGGCACAGACCTGCATGGCGCCCTCGCCGCGCACATGGCCGGAGGGCGGGTTGTTGGTGCGTACGGCCCAGCCCTCGATGAAGGCGTTCGGGACGACGTACGGGCCGCAGGCGAAGGAGACCGCGGCGGCCAGCGCCTGGGACGACGTGTCCGCGTACGGGCCCGCGTCGAGCAGGATCTGCGCCTCGACCTTCACCAGCCTGCCCTCGGCGTCCGCGTGGTGGCGGTAGCGCAGGAGGGTGGGGTGGCGGTGGACGTGTCCGAGGAAGGATTCTTCGCGCGTCGCGGCGAGTTTGACCGGGCATCCGGTCTTCAGGGCGAGCAGTCCCAGGGGGAGTTGGAAGCCCTGGTCCTCACGGTCGGCGGTGGCGCCGGGCACGCCGGTGACGACGACCTTCACGCGCTCCGGTTCCAGGCCGAAGCAGGCGGCGGCGGTGTCGCGGTCGGCGTGCGGGTCGGTGGACGCCAGGTAGAGCTCGACGCCGCCGTCGGGGCGGGGCACGGCGAGGCCGGCCTCCGCGCCGATCGGGGCCGGGTCCTGGCGGCCGATGCGGTACAGGCCCTCGACGACGATCTCGCCGGCGGCCTCGGAGTCGCCGTGCCGCAGCGGGATATGGCGGATCAGGTTGCCGTCGGGGTGCAGGGGTTCGGCTTCGAAGGCCTGCTCGGGGTCGGTCACCGGGTCGAGTACTTCGTACTCGACGATGACGGCGGCGGCGGCCATCCGCGCGGTGTCCGGGTGGTCGGCGGCGACGGCCGCGATGGGCTCCCCGTGGTGGCGTACGACCTCCGAGGCGAACACCGGGCGGTCGGCCGTGCCGCGGCCGTACATCGCACTGCCCGGTACGTCCTCGTGCGTGACGACGGCCCGTACGCCGACCATCTGGAGCGCGTGGCTGGTGTCGATGGAGACGATGCGCGCGTGCGGGTGCGGCGAGCGCAGCACGGCGGCCCACAGCAGGCCCTCGGCCCACAGGTCCGCCGCGTACGGGAAAGTGCCCTCCGTCTTGGCGCGGGCCTCGGCGGGCGGCAGGGACGCGCCCAGGCCGTACTGCGGCGACGGGTCAGCGGAAGCGGCCTCCACGGTGGTCGTGGTGGCGGTTTCGTTGCTCACGCCTGGCCTCCGTCCTGACCGTAGGACCGCTCACGCGGATCGTAGGGCTGCTCACGCGGCACTGAGGCCTCGTACGCGGATGGGTTGACGCTACCCCCGCCGGGGCCCGCCTGGTGCGGGATACGGGTCTCCTCGGCGTCCTGGGCGGCTTCGGCGGACGCGTGCGCCTCGCGTTCGGCGACGACATCGCGCACGGCGTCGAGGACGCCGCGGTAGCCGGAGCAGCGGCACAGGTTGCCGGACAGCGCCTTGCGGGTCTCCAACTCGGAGGGCGCCGGGTTGCCCTCGAGAAGGTCGTGCACGGTCATCGCCATGCCGGGGATGCAGAAGCCGCACTGCACGGCGCCGCACTTGGCGAGGGCCCGCTGTACGTCCGAGGACTGCCCGTCGGCGGCGAGCCCCTCGACCGTGCGGACCTCGCTGCCCGCGGTGGTCACGGCCGGTACCAGGCAGGACGCCACGAGCCGTCCGTCGACCTGCACGTTGCAGGCTCCGCACTCGCCCTGCGAGCAGCCGTCCTTGGCGCCGGCGAGTCCGAGCCGTTCGCGCAGCACGTAGAGGAGCGATTCGCCGATCCAGGCGGCCGTCACGGGCCGGTCGACGCCGTTCACCCGCAGGACGTACGAGGCCAGGGGGTGCATCTCGTCGTGCGGAAGCGCACTCGGGGAGTCGTCGGCCTCGTCCTCCTCGGCGCCGTCTTCAGGGGTGTCGGCGGACGCCGCGGGCTCATCGGGCTCCTCGCGCACCTCCTGGGACACCGCTTCGGACTCGGTGCCCGGTTCGTCTGCGGATTCCGGAGTGCCGTGCTCCGGAGTGCTGTACTCGGGCGGCTGCTCCACCGGCTCTTCGCGCTCTGCGAAGACGCTCTCCGCAGAGGCTCGCTCCGCCGAACCGCTCTCTACGGAGACGGCGATTTCGTCGGCGTGCTCTCCGGAGACGTCGATGATCTCGGCGGCCTCGTCGGCCCGGGCAGCCGCGGAACTCTCGGCGTGACGGGCTGCCTCGTCCGATGCGGCGAGATGCTCGGCGGCCTGCTGCTCGGATACGTGCTGCTCAGGTGCGTGCTGGTCGGGTGTGTGCTGCGCCCAGGTCTCCTGCGCCCAAGGTGCCGCCGCCCCGCCCGGCAACGTTGCCGGAGGGCTCCCGCCCCACTGCTCGACCAGGGCCGAGGTGGTGAACTCGCCGGACTCATCGGGCAGATCACCGTCGGCGACGGGGATGGACCACTGTCCGGTCACGTCGTGTCCGGGAGCGCCCGAGCCCTCCTGTACAGGCGCTGCGGGCTCCTCGAAGGTCCACTGGCCGGTGGCTTCCGGGCGGTACGAGAAACCGTCGTGAGCGGGCTGCCACGGCTGCTCCTCGGGCTGTGCGTTCGGGGTCGGCCACCGCACCTCCTGCGGTGGCCCGGCCTCGACCTCGGCCTCGATGTGCGGTGGTACGTAGCCGTGGCCGGGTGCGGCGAGCGGGGAGTCGGAGAGGAGCGCGTCGATGCCCCCTTCGGGGAGCTGGACGAAGGCGGTGGCGCCGTCGTCGTAGTCGCCCTGGGGCAGCGGATCCCAGCGGCTGCCCGTCCGGGGCGTGCCCTCTTCGTGCTGGTCGTCGGTCACGAAAGTGCCCTCCCCAGTGCTCGTCGGGCCAGCGCGGCGACGGTGCGCCGCAGGTGCAGTACAGCGGGCGGCAGCGGCTCCACGGAGCCGTCCTCCGCGGGGACCGGGTCGGGGATGCAGGCCGCCGCGACGTACTCGCCGAACGCGTCCCGCGCCTCCGGCACGATCGCGCGGTTGTTGTCCCAGTCGATCAGCGAGGCGACCCACTGCTCGGCCTCCAGAGGCCGCAGTGGCATCGGCGCTATGGCGCCGACGGCGCACCGCACTCCGCGCCGGGCGGGGTCGAGGACGAGCGACACGGACGCCAGGGCGCGTCCGGGGCCGGTCCGTCCGGTCGCCTTCAGGAAGACCTGCGGGGCGTGCAGCAGCGGCACGCGCACGTACCCGATGAGTTCACCGGCGCGCAGCATCTCCACACCGGCGAGCAGATGCGAGACGGGGATCTCACGGCGGGCGCCACCCTGGCCCGCGATGATCAACGTCGCCTCCAGAGCGGCCAGTACCGGAAGCGCGTCCCCCGTAGGGGCGGCCGAGGCGATGTTGCCGCCCAGGGTGCCCGCGTTACGGATCTGCGGGGGGCCGGCGGCTCTCGCGGCGGCCGCGAGGGCAGGGATGAGGGCCGCGAAGTCGGGGCGGCCCATGCGGGCGTGCGTGAGGCCCGCGCCGAGCAGCGCGTGGCCGTCCTGGTACTGCCAGCCGCGGATCTCGCTGATCCGGCCGAGGCCGACGAGCGCGGCGGGCCGCAGCTGCCCGGAGTTGACGGAAGTCATGAGGTCGGTGCCGCCGGCCACGGGAACGGCCGCCGGCATGGCGGCGAGCGCCGCCACGGCCTCGTCGAGAGAGACGGGCAGCGTCACGGTCTGCGCCGCCTGCGGTGCGTGCGTGGTCAAACCGGTTTCCCCTTCCCGCTGCCCCACCTGGTCCCACCTGTGCTGCCGTACGGTACGTGCTGACAGGGCGGACGTGGCAACTCTGGCACATCTTCCTCCCAGCACGACGCGGGGGTCCGCTAGGAGGCATTCGTCACGCCACCAGCGAGATAGCCCGATTTCGCACGACATCACCGGTCGGAGCGAATTGGCACCCTTCACGGATCCTTGGGTGCCTTTCGCCCGGGTGCCACCGTTCCAGGGCGGCCGGTTCACGGCACCCCCTCGGGAGTCGGCTCACACGTTTGGAGGCGCCCCCTCGATCGGGCGTCCGAGCACCCCCGGTCGCCGCTGCCAGGGCAGCGGGCCCGCAGGCGGGCGATAGGCCACTCCCAGGGCGTCAAGCCTCCTGTAGTGGGCGGTCATCCGCTGCTCGAAGCCCGCGAAGTCGCGTTCCGCGGGAGCGGGCAGCGCACTCCACGCGACCTCGGCGAAGGCCGCGAGCCGCGGGAACGCCTGATAGTCCACGCGCGCGTGGTCCTCCATCACCTCGGTCCACACGTTGGCCTGCGTGCCGAGGACATGCCGTGCCTGATCGGGGGTCAACTGCGGTGGTACGGGCTCGAAGCGGTAGACGTCCTCCAGGGTGCGTACGTAGCCGATGGGCACCGGTTCGTCGGCGCCGCCGTCCTGGCGGTGGTCCAGGTACACCTGCTGCTCCGGGCACATGACGACGTCGTGGCCCGCCTGGGCGGCCGTGATGCCGCCTTGGTAGCCGCGCCACGACGAAACAGCGGCGCCCGCTGCAAGGCCGCCCTCCAGGATCTCGTCCCAGCCGATCAGCCGACGCCCGCGCGCGGTCAGCCAGTTGTCGAAGTGCCGGATGAACCACGACTGCAACTCGTCCTCGTCCGCGAGCCCCAGGTCCCTGATTCGCGCCTGCGCTGTGGGCGACTGCCTCCACTGTTCCTTGGCGCACTCGTCGCCGCCGACATGGATGAACTCCGAGGGGAACAGCTCCAGGACCTCCTCGAAGACTCCCTCGTAGAACCGGAGGGTGTTGTCAGTGGGGGCCAGTACGTTGTGGGAGACGCCCCAGTTGTCCCAGACGGAGAGGGAGGTCGTGTCGATGACATCGGTGTTGCCGAGTTCCGGATATGCGGCGATGGCGGCCTGCGAGTGGCCGGGGATGTCGATTTCGGGGACGACGGAGATATGCCGCTCGGCGGCGTATGCGACGATCTCGCGGATGTCGTCCTGGGTGTAGTAGCCGCCGTGCGGCTTCTCCTCCCAGAGAGGCGAGGCGCGATGGCCGAATTTCGTACGCGCCCGCCAGGATCCGGTCTCCGTGAGCTTGGGGTGACGCTTGATCTCGATGCGCCAGCCCTGGTCGTCGGTGAGGTGGAAGTGGAAGACGTTCAGCTTGTGCGCGGCCATCAGGTCGAGATAGCGCAGCACGCCGTCCTTGGGCATGAAGTGGCGTGAGACGTCGAGCATGAGGCCGCGCCAGCGGAAGCGGGGGGCGTCCTCGATGATCTGGTGCGGAATTCCGTACCTGATTCCGGGCCTGACCGGAGCGCGCCGGAAGGCGTCCGGGCCGATGAGCTGACGCAGTGTCTGGGCACCCCAGAAGACACCGGCAGGCCCGCCGCCCCGGATCTCGATGCCCCAGTTGACGACGACACCGAGCCGGTACGCCTCCGGTTCCAGGGTGTCGTCGATCCGCAGGCGTACGGAGTTCCTGGCGTCCTCCTCGCCGGGCGGCAGCGCAATCCCCAGGGCCGCGCCGAGGGTGGAGCGCAGCCAGCGTTCCGTGGTGTCCGTTCCGGGTCCGGCCCACAGCGTGGTAGCGGCGTCGAGCAGGACGCCGCAGCGCATGGGGCCCTCGATGGTGCGGGGCGCCGGAATCACATCCGTCAGTGAAGTCACGTCAGTCCTTTACCGCGCCGCCCAGTCCGGAGACCAGCCGCCGCTGTACGAGTACGAAGAAGACCAGCACCGGAATCGTCATCACCGTGGACGCCGCCATCACACCGCCCCAGTCCGGCCTGTCCGGGTTGTAGAAGACAAGGAGGGCCATCGGCAGAGTCGACTGCGAAGTGTCGCTGATGATGAAGGACCTGGCGAACAGGAAGTCGTTCCAGGTGGAGATGAAGGAGAAAACGCTCGTGGCGACGAGCCCCGGAAAGACCAGGGGGAAAAGGATCTGCCACAGGAAACGCGCCCGGCTCGCCCCGTCGATGTACGCGGCCTCCTCCAGCGCCTCCGGGACCGCCTTCACAAAGCCGCGCAGCATCCAGATCGCGAACGGCAGGGAGAACGCGATGTGCGGCAGGATCAGCGAGCCCAGCGTGTTCAGCTGACCGAAGTCCCGCATCAGGAAGAAGAGAGGGATCGTCAGCGCCTCGATCGGCACCATCTGCGCGATGAGGAACATGATCAGCAAGGTCGTACGGAAACGGAAGCGGAACCGCGTCACCGCCGTCGCCGCGAGAAACGCGATCAGTGCGGAGACGACGACCACGGTGACCGCGACGAGAAGGCTGTTGAGGAAGTAACGGCCGAATTCCTGCTGCCCGAAGACGCGTCGGAAGGAGTCCAGGGACGGGGTGAGCGTCCAGGGTCGGGGCTCGGTCGACTCGATCTCGCCGGCCGGTTTGAAGGCGCTCAGCACCATCCAGTAGAGGGGGAACGCGACCACGGCGGCGATCAGCAGAGCCGATGCCTCCGCGGCCAGCCGCCAGGGCCTCCGCACCCGCAAACGTGCGGGGAAACTCAACGACCTCACCGAACTCAACGCACTCACAGCTCCTCCCCCTGCCTGCGCAGCAGCCGCAGGTACACCAGCGTGACCGCCAGCAGAATCAGCAGCATCACCACTCCGATCGCCGAGCCGAGGCTGTACTGCGAGGACGCGAACGCCTTCTGGTACGCGTACACGTTCAGCACGAGGTTCTGACCGGCGATACCTCCGCCGTTCGTCATGACGTAGATCTGGGTGAAGACCTTGAAGTCCCAGATGACCGACTGGATGGTGACGACCACGAGGATCGGCCGGAGCATCGGCGCGAGCACGGAGCGCCAGATACGCCACTGCGAGGCGCCGTCCAGGGCCGCCGCCTCCAGCACCTCACCGGGGACGGCGCGGATGCCCGCGTACACCGTGACCATCACGAACGGGAAGGAGCACCAGACGACTTCGAGCAGTACGAGGGCGAAGGCGCTGTAACGGCCGTACGTCCACGAGTGGTCGCCGAGCCCCAGCATCCGGTTGACCGGTCCGAAGTCGGGGTCGAACAGCAACAGCCACACCGTGGACCCGGTGATCGCGGGCGTGGCCCACGCGCCCAGCGCGGCCAGCATCAGGGCGAGCCGCGGCAGCGCCCGTACGCGCGTCAGCAGCACGGCGAGCGCGCAGCCGACCGCGAGCGTCGACACCACGCACGCCGCCGCGAACACCACGGTGGCGAGCAGCACCTGCCAGAACTGGTCGTCCCCGAAGAGCGTCGCATAGTTCCCGAAGCCCTGGAAGGTCGTCGGCTCCCCGCCGCTGACCTGGGCCTGCGTGTACTCCAGGAAGGAGATCAGCCCGAGCTGGTAGACGGGATAGACGAGCAGCCCACCGATGACGACAAGGGCGGGGGCGAGATAGAGCCAAGGCGCCCAACCCCCGCCCCCAGGTCGCGACTTCCGGCCCGCAACTCCGGCCCCGCGCACCCGGTCGCCCCCACGCGCCGGGCCGGGCGAGGCCGTCGCCCCGCCCGGCGAACCGGCGGCAGGACCACCGCCGACCGGAGACTTACGGGTCACCACCGTGCCACCGCGCCGCTGCGGGGGCGCACCCTCGGTCATCCGCTTCACCCCACGGAGCTGAACGCGGCGTTCATCTTCGCCGCCGCGTCCTTCGAAGCCGCGGCCACGTCCTTCTTGCCGCTGACGATCTCCTGGAACATCGTCGGCAGCACGAGCGAGGCGTCGATCTCGGCCCAGGCCGGCGAGGCGGGCACGAACTTGGTGCCCGCGCCGAGCGTCTGCACGAAGGGCTCGACGAACGGCTCCTTCTTCGCGACGTCCGCGCGCACGTCCGAGTACGTCGGCAGGAAGCCCATCGCGTCGAAGAGCTCACCCTGCGTCTTCTTCGACGCGAGCTGCTTCATCAGGTCGACGGCGAGCGTACGGTGCGAAGTGCTCTTCAGTACGCCGATGTTGTTGCCGCCCGCGAAGGCAGGGGCTGTCGAGCCCGCCTTCAGACCCGGCAGCGGTACGACCGCGTACTTGCCCTTGACGCTCCCGGCCTCGACCGCCTGGTGGTTGAAGTCACCGCCGATCGCCATGCCCGCCTTGCTGGAGGCGAAGGCCGTGATCGTGTCGTTGCCGCCCATGCTCGCGCACTTGGCGGCCGGGCAGTTGTCGTCGCCGAACAGCGAGGTGTACGCCTTGATGCCCTTCTGGGCCGCCGCGCTGTCGATCGTCGCCGCGTACGAACCGCCCTTGCCCTCGGCGATCTCGCCGCCGTTGGACCAGACGAACGGCATCGCGCCGTATGTGAACGCACCGCCGACCGCGAGCCCGTACAGCTCGGGCTTCGCCTGCCGGATCTCCTTGGCGGTGGAGATCAACTCGCTCTGCGTCTTCGGGACTTCGAGGTCCAGCTCCTTGAAGACGTCGGTGCGGTAGTACAGCGCGCGGACGCCCACGAAGAACGGGGCGCCGTAGATCTTCCCGTCGACCGTCACGGACTGCCTGGCCGTCGGGTCGGTGTCCTTGGCCTCGTTCCAGTCCGTGAACTCCTGGGTCACATCGGCGAGTCCACCGTCCTTGACGTACCCGGCGGTGTCGGTGTTGCCGTACTCCATGAGGTCCGGCGCGCTCTTGGGGTCGTTGAAGGCGGCCTTGATCTTCTGGGCGCGGGTCTCGACGGGGATGTACTCGACCTCGACCTTCGTGCCCTCGTGGGCCTTCTCGAAGGCGGCCACGGTGGCCTCGACCACCTTCTCCTTCGGCTCGTTGGCGACCTCCTGGAAGAGCCACACGCGCAGCGTCCCGCTCTTCTCGTCCGTACCGCCGGAGTTGTCGGAGGTCTGGGGGGCACAGGCGGTCGCGGTGAGGGCGGCGACCACAAGTGCGGCTATGGGGGCGGCTGTTCGGGCGGAACGGCGGGCAGGGAATCTGGCCGGGAGTCTGACGGGAAACTTCATCGGGCATCCTCCGAAAGGGCGAGTGTTGCAACATGCGCAATGCTTGTTTCACTCTGCACAACACAACGGAGGCTAGGAGTTCATGGACATGCAAACAAGACCAGCCCAAAGGTCTCTACCACTCTGTGACCGCCGAAAGCGCCCTGTGCAACGGCCCTGGACACAACAAGGCCGCAGCACCCGCACTCGGGTGCCGCGGCCTCATCAGGCATGCCGGACTACGCGACGAACCGCCGCCGAAGGAAAGCGGGCGTTACTTGTCGCCGTCCTTGCCCTGGTCTCCGCCGGAGCCCATGGACTCGTAGATCTCCTTGCACATGGGACACACGGGATACTTCTTCGGGTCCCGTCCCGGGACCCACACCTTGCCGCAGAGCGCGACAACAGGCGTGCCGTCCAGCGCGCTCGCCATGATCTTGTCCTTCTGGACGTAATGGGCGAAGCGCTCGTGGTCACCGTCACCGTGCGAGGTCTGCGGCGCCGGCTCGACCAGGGTCCCCGTACCAGTCCCGCGCTGAGGCTGGGTCTCAGGCTCAAGAGTGCTCATGACTGCAAGGGTACTGAAGCTCACAGGCATCAGTTGAGCGAAGGGTCATCCGGGTACGTCGCCACCATCGCCAGCTCGTTGCGCTGCCGGCGGAGCACCTCGCGCCACAACCGTTCCGGGGACGGGGAGGAGACGTCGCCGGGTTCGGACTCGACGACGTACCAGGCACCCTCGACCAGTTCGTCCTCCAGCTGACCCGGGCCCCAGCCGGCGTACCCGGCGAAGATCCGCAGACTGCCGACGGCCGAGGCGAGCAGTTCCGGCGGGGCCTCCAGGTCCACGAGCCCGATCGCGCCGTGCACCCGGCGCCAGCCGAGCGGCGCGCTCTCCCCCAAGGAGCCGCCGGGGATGACCGCGACGCCGAGCGCCGAGTCGAGCGAGACGGGGCCGCCCTGGAAGACGACGCCGGGCTCTCCGGCGAGATCGGCCCAGCCCGAAAGGATGTCGCCGACGTCCACCGGTGTGGGGCGGTTGAGGACGACGCCCAAGGAGCCCTCCTCGTCGTGGTCGAGGAGCAGCACCACAGCGCGGTCGAAGTTCGGGTCCGCCAGGGCGGGAGTGGCCACGAGCAGCCGCCCTGTGAGCGAGGACACCTCGGTCATGCCTGACATGATCTCGCATCTTCCTCTTGGGTGGGGAGGCATTGCCAATGCAGGAGTGAATGCAGCTCAGGGCGTACAGATGCAGGTGGAGCGCACGCCACGGCCAGTGACCCCGCGTACCCACCGAAGAACCGTTCGTGTTGTGGCAAACCTATGACGGGCCGAGCCGTACTTGGGCTACCGGTACCGGGGTAGGCGGCCATTACGCTTGCTTCTCCGGTTCTGCGCCGACCCAGCGCTACCTGCCCCTGTCCAACTTCATCGGAACGCGAGATACATGACCGTCAACGGTTCAGACGATGTCCTGCTTGTCCACGGCGGAACCCCGCTGGAGGGTGAGATCCGTGTCCGTGGTGCGAAGAACCTCGTACCGAAGGCCATGGTCGCCGCCCTGCTCGGCAGCGCTCCGAGTCGGCTGCGCAACGTGCCCGACATCCGCGACGTGAGGGTCGTACGCGGGCTGCTGCAGCTGCACGGAGTGACGGTCCGGCCGGGAGAGGAACCGGGCGAGCTGGTCCTGGACCCCTCGCACGTGGAGAGCGCGAACGTCGCGGACATCGACGCGCACGCGGGTTCGTCGCGCATCCCGATCCTGTTCTGCGGCCCGCTGCTGCACCGGCTCGGCCACGCGTTCATCCCGGGCCTGGGCGGCTGTGACATCGGCGGCCGGCCGATCGACTTCCACTTCGAGGTACTGCGGCAGTTCGGCGCGACGATCGAGAAGCGGGTGGACGGCCAGTACCTGGAGGCTCCGCAGCGGCTGCGCGGCACGAAGATCACGCTGCCGTACCCGTCCGTGGGCGCGACCGAGCAGGTGCTGTTGACCGCCGTCCTGGCGGAGGGCACCACCGAGCTGTCCAACGCGGCCGTCGAGCCGGAGATCGAGGACCTCATCTGCGTACTGCAGAAGATGGGCGCGATCATCGCCATGGACACCGACCGCACCATCCGCATCACCGGCGTCGACAGCCTCGGCGGCTACACCCACGCGGCCCTCCCGGACCGCCTGGAGGCCGCCTCGTGGGCTTCCGCGGCCCTGGCGACCGAAGGCAACATCTACGTCCGCGGCGCCCAGCAGCGCTCGATGATGACGTTCCTGAACACCTACCGGAAGGTGGGCGGCGCCTTCGAGATCGACGACGAGGGCATCCGCTTCTGGCACCCCGGCGGCCAGCTGAAGTCCATCGCGCTGGAGACGGATGTGCACCCCGGCTTCCAGACCGACTGGCAGCAGCCGCTCGTCGTCGCCCTGACGCAGGCGACGGGCCTGTCGATCATCCACGAGACGGTGTACGAGTCCCGCCTCGGCTTCACCTCCGCCCTGAACCAGATGGGCGCGCACATCCAGCTCTACCGCGAGTGCCTCGGCGGCTCCAACTGCCGCTTCGGCCAGCGCAACTTCCTGCACTCCGCGGTCGTCTCGGGCCCGACCAAGCTCCAGGGCGCCGACCTGGTCATCCCCGACCTCCGCGGCGGCTTCTCGTACCTCATCGCGGCGCTCGCGGCCCAGGGCACCTCACGGGTGCACGGCATCGACCTGATCAACCGCGGCTACGAGAACTTCATGGAGAAGCTCGGAGATCTGGGCGCGAAAGTCGAACTGCCGGGCAAAGCGCTCGGCTAACGGCAGCCTCACCGCCTCCGGCTCGGGACACCACCGGTCCCGGCTGGGGGTCCGGGGGTTATCCCCCGGATAGACACAGCATGGAGAAGCTCGGAGATCTGGGCGCGAAAGTCGAACTGCCGGGCAAGGCGCTCGGCTAGCCAGAACAGCCCGGCCGGCGCTAGGCCATTGGTAAGCGCAACAGCGATGGGGCGGCACCCGAGTCCGGGTGCCGCCCCATCGCGTTACCTACCTGCCGTACACCATCCGGGGAGGTGTGGACGGCAAGGTCACTTGCCCTTGGCGGCTTCCTTGAGCTTGCTGCCCGCGGAGACCTTCACGCTGTAGCCGGCCGGGATGTCGATCGGGTCGCCGGTCTGCGGGTTGCGCGCGGTGCGAGCGGCACGGTGGGTGCGCTCGAAGGTCAGGAAGCCGGGGATGGTGACCTTCTCGTCGCCCTTCGCGACGACTTCGCCGACGGTCTCGGCGAACGCGGCCAGAACGGCGTCGGCGTCCTTGCGAGTCACCTCGGCGCGGTCGGCCAGCGCGGCCACCAGCTCACTGCGGTTCATGTTGTTACTCCCGTGTTCTTCTTGCCGTTGAGGCGTGCCACGCGGCGGAGCCGCATGATGAGCACCAGCGGAGCCGATGCTGCCAGGGTCCTCGGTCGGTCCCCGGACCCGGGTCCAAAGCCAGACCCTCGCGCCCAGAGACGCATCCTGCCCCCACCCGCGGCGGGAAAGCCAATCCGGCACCCCTGGGAGTCACACGAAAAGCGCCACAGCCTGGAAAAGGTGACGCTCCGTCCGCTCCCGGCAGCGGATCGCAGGGCCTGCAAGGCCTGAGCCTGGCCGCCACCCTAGGTGCGGCCAGGGACACCGTGTCCCACGACGCGCCGTATCCGGGCCGTCGTGGCGACCATCACAGGCTACGACGCGACGGTCCGGCAGTCAGCCTGGGCCCGGCGTTCAGGGCGCCGTACCGCCCGTGGCCACCACGCCCGCCGCCTTCGCAGCGTTGCGCACCGCCCCCGCGACCGCGCCCGCGACCTTGTCGTTGAAGACGCTCGGGATGATGTAGTTCGGGTTCAGCTCGTCCTCGGTCACCACGTCCGCGAGGGCGGTCGCGGCGGCCAGCATCATCTCCGTGTTGACCGTGCGGGACTGGGCATCCAGGAGGCCGCGGAAGACGCCCGGAAAGACCAGTACGTTGTTGATCTGGTTCGGGAAGTCGGAGCGGCCCGTGGCCACGACCGCCGCCGTCTGGCGGGCGATCGCCGGGTCGACCTCGGGATCGGGATTCGCGAGAGCGAAGACGATCGCACCATCGGCCATCGCCGCCACGTCGTCGCCGTCCAGCACGTTGGGCGCCGAGACGCCGATGAACACGTCGGAGCCGCGCACGGCGTCCTTCAGCGTGCCCGTGGCACCCTCGGGGTTGGTGTTGTCGGCGATCCATCGCAGTGGCGAATCCGCAGCGGCCGACACCAGGTCCTCGCGACCGGCGTGCACGACACCGTGGATGTCGGCGACGACGGCGTGCTTGACGCCCGCCGCGATCAGCAGCTTGAGGATGGCCGTACCGGCCGCGCCCGCCCCGGACATGACGACGCGGATGTCGCCGATCGCCTTGCCCGCGACGCGCAGCGCGTTCGTCAGGGCGGCGAGTACGACGATGGCGGTGCCGTGCTGGTCGTCGTGGAAGACGGGGATGTCGAGGGCCTCGCGCAGGCGCGCCTCGATCTCGAAGCAGCGGGGCGCGGAGATGTCCTCGAGGTTGATGCCCGCGAAGCCCGGTGCGATGGCCTTGACGATCTCGACGATCGCGTCCGTGTCCTGAGTGTCCAGGCACAGCGGCCAGGCGTCGATGCCGGCGAAGCGTTTGAAGAGGGCCGCCTTGCCCTCCATGACGGGCAGGGCCGCCTTGGGCCCGATGTTCCCGAGGCCGAGCACCGCGGACCCGTCCGTCACGACCGCGACCGAGTTGCGCTTGATGGTCAGGCGGCGGGCGTCCTCGGGGTTCTCGGCGATCGCCATGCAGACGCGGGCCACACCCGGCGTGTAGATCATCGAGAGGTCGTCACGGTTGCGGATCGGGTGCTTGGACTGCATCTCGATCTTGCCGCCGAGGTGCATCAGGAACGTACGGTCGGAGACCTTGCCGAGCGTGACGCCCTCGATGGTGCGCAGCTGCTCGACGATCTCGTCGGCGTGCGACGTCGACGTGGCCGCGATGGTGACGTCGATACGGAGCTTCTCGTGGCCGGACGCCGTGACGTCGAGGCCGGTCACCGAGCCTCCGTGGGACTCGACGGCCCCGGTGAGCTGGGAGACCGCGGTTCCGCTCGCGGGCACCTCCAGCCGGACCGTCATCGAGTAGGAGACGCTGGGCGCCGTTGCCATGGCCGACTTCCTCTGCTTTCACCGTGTGCCGCTGTGTGTCGCGTATGCCGTCCGATCGTCGCACCTACCGCGGAGTACGCGGTAGCCACCCTTGATTGCGAACGTTTTGTTCGCGCAGGTGGCACGGGGTGCCAGGGAGAATCCGGCGCACTTGGGACAGAGAAAAGGGGCCCCTGTCACCAGGTGACAGGGGCCCCTTCACATTCAACGGCACCGACCCGCCATGCTCGCCTCGCGGCAAGTGGTCGCTCGAAGCGACGAAGGTTGGGCCCGGGGGCTTGGATCGGGTCGGTGCCTCATCCAAGGTAACAAAGGATCCCCTCAAGGCAATTCCCGTCTCGGGAGTTCATTGCCGGGACACGCCGGGTCGCAGGGATGACCACGCGGTCAATCCCGTCAGTCCCGTCAGTCGCGCAAGAGGTCGGGCACTCCGTCCGCGTCGGGCTCGTCGCGGTCCTGGGAGACGACGGTGAGCTGCTGGGTGGCCCGGGTCAGGGCGACGTACAGCACGCGCAGTCCGGCCGGCGACTCGTCGGCGATCTCCGCGGGCGAGACGACGACCGTGGCGTCGTACTCCAGTCCCTTGGCCTCCAGGCTTCCGAGGGCGACCACACGCTCCCCCAGGCCGGCCAGCCACCGTGCGGCTTCCGCCCGCCGGTTCATGGCGACCACGACGCCCACCGTGCCGTCGACCCGGTCGAGCAGCCGTGCGGCCTCCTCACGGACGGTCTTCGCGAGTCCGCCCCGTACGACCGAGAAGCGCGGCTCCACACCCGTCGAGCGAACCGCGGACGGGGACGTCGAGCCGGGCATGGCCAGCGCCAGTACGCGTGCGGCCAGTTCGGCGATCTCGGCCGGGTTGCGGTAGTTCACGGTGAGCGTGAAGCGGCGGCGTGGGCGGGTGCCGAGGGCCTCGTCGCGGGCCTCGGCGGCCTCGTCCGGGTCCGACCACGAGGACTGGGCGGGGTCGCCCACGACCGTCCAGGTGGCGTGCCGGCCACGGCGGCCGACCATGCGCCACTGCATGGGGGTGAGGTCCTGTGCCTCGTCGACGATGACGTGTGCGTACTCGGTACGTTCCTGGGCCAGCCGTTCGGCGCGCTCGCGCTGTGACTCCTCGCGGACCGGCATCAGCTCCTCCAGGCCCGTGAGCTGGTCGAGCGGGTCCGCCTCGCGCCTCTTGCGGGGGCGGGCCGGTGTGCCGAGGATCGCCTGGAGTTCGTCGAGCATCGCCACGTCGTGCACGGAGAGGCCGTCACGCCCCAGGGAGCGGGCGACGCGGCGCACCTCGCCGGGGTTGAGGATCCGCCGGGCCCAGCGTCCGAGCCGCCTCTCGTCGGCCATCGCGGCCAGTACGGCGCGCGGGGTGAGCTCGGGCCACCAGGCGTCCAGGAACGCGATGAAGTCGTCCTCGGAGCTGATGTCCTCGTCGAACGACGACCGCAGCTCGGCGGCCAGCTCCGGGTCGGTGTGCCGGGATCCGGCGCCGGACTTCGCCCACAGGGCGTCGAGCAGCAGCCTGCGGGCGCGGGGGCGCAGCAGGTTCACGGGCGCGGTGCCGGACAGGGCGGTGTGCCGGATGCGGTCGAGTTCCGGGGCCTCCAGCTCGAGGCGGCGGCCGAAGGCGACGACGCGGAGGCGGGTGGGGGTGGAGGCGGGGGCGACGGGGGTCTGCGCATCGTCCTCGTCGCCGAAGTCGTCACCGAAGGCGAGCTGCCCCGTGGCGGCCGGAGCAGAAGTCGGCGCTCCCGGCATCTCCAACGCCCCCCGCGCCGCCTTCCGCAGCACCTTCAGCATCCGGTACGAGCCCTTGGCGCGGGCCACCGCCGGTGAGTCGTACAGCGTGGCCTCCGCGCCGTCGACGAGGGAGCCGACCGCGCGGATGGCGACCTGCCCCTCCTCGCCGAGGGACGGCAGGACGCCTTCGGTGTACGCGACGAGCAGCGGCGTGGGCGAGACGATCAGGATGCCGCCCGCGTACCGGCGGCGGTCCTGGTAGAGGAGGTACGCGGCCCGGTGCAGCGCGACGGCGGTCTTGCCGGTGCCGGGGCCGCCCTCCACGTACGTCACCGACGCGGCGGGCGCCCGGATGACCAGGTCCTGCTCGGCCTGGATGGAGGCGACGATGTCCCGCATGGTGTGGCTGCGGGCCTGGCCGAGCGCGGCCATCAGCGCGCCGTCGCCCACGACGGGCAGCTCGTGCCCGTCGAGGAAGGCGGTCAGCTCGGGCCGCATCAGGTCGTCCTCGACGCCGAGTACGCGACGGCCCTTGGAGCGGATGACCCGGCGGCGTACGACCCGCCCCGGATCGACCGGTGTCGAGCGGTAGAAGGGCGCGGCGGCCGGCGCCCGCCAGTCGATGACCAGCGGGGAGTAGTCCGCGTCGAGGACACCGATCCGGCCGATGTGCAGCGTTTCGGCGATGTCGGCGGTGTTGTCGGCCCGTATGGCGCCCTCGGCGGGCTCGACCGCCGTGTACGCGCCGTCCGGGCCCTTCTTGCCGTCCTTGCCGGCCAGCAGGTCGATCCGTCCGAAGAGGAAGTCCTCGAACTCGTTGTTCAGGCGGTTGAGGTGGACCCCCGCCCGGAACACCTGCGCGTCACGCTCGGCCAGCGCGCCCGGCGTGCCGACCTGACCTCGTTTGGCCGCGTCGTTCATCAGGAACTCCGCCTCGTGGATCTTCTCCTCGAGGCGCCGGTAGACCCGGTCCAGGTGTTCCTGCTCGACACCGATCTCACGATCCCGTACGGAATCGTGAGCTGACGGGTCGACCGAGCGCAGCGCGGCTTCCTGTTGAACCTGAGCGGCCACCGGGCCCCCTTCTGACGTGCATGGCAGCCGTCAACCGTACGCGAAGGGGGCCCTGGAAGCTATGTGTCCGCTCGTGGTTCGCTCAGTTCCGTCAGGCGTCGACCTGCACGAGACGCGTGCCCTCGAACGTCACGACCTCGAAGTGGTCGATCTCGTTCGGCGTCATGGCCGCGCCGCCGTGGACGTACAGCGGGTTCTTCGCCTTCTCGTTGGTGCTGTCCGCGATGCCGTAACCCCACTTGGGCACGGACCAGGAACTCACCGTCTCGCGGTCGCCGTTCTTGCCGACGGCGACGAGGGAGCACTTCTCCGGGCCCTTGAGGTTCTTGAGCTCCAGGACCGCGTGGGTGCCCCAGGCCTTGGGCTCCACGCCGACCGTGGCGCTGACCTTGGTGGTCGGGTCGGTGGCGGAGACCTTGTCCTTCATGACGTTGAAGAACGCGTCCTCGGCGGGGCTCGTGGAGTGCGGGGCCGCCGTCACGTTGTTGTTGCTGTCGCCGTCGCCGGTGACCCCGATCGCGGTGACCGGGCCGCCGATGATCAGCGCCGCTGCCGCCGCGACCATGTACATACCGCGCCGCCGCTTCTGGGCACGGCGCTCCGCGACCTCGTCGACCAGCCGGTTGACCAGGCGTGGGCTCGGCTTGGCGGACAGCGATTCACCGATGGCAGGCGTTCCCTGGGAACCCGGCAGATCCGCGAGGGCGGCCAGCATCGGCTCCATGCCCGCGAGTTCGTCCAGTTGCTGCGCGCACCAGTCGCAGGTCGCGAGGTGCGCCTCGAAGGCGGTGGCCTCGGCGTCGTCGAGGATGCCGAGGGCGTACGCGCCCACGGTCTCGTGCACATCACCCTGACCCTGCGAAGTTTGCATAGGTCCAGGAGTACCCGTTCCGTATCCCCCGTATGTACTCATGCCGTCACCCCACGCTCTTCCAGCGCCAGCTTCATCGAACGCAGGGCATAGAACACCCGTGAGCGCACGGTGCCACTGGGTATGCCCAGCGTCTCAGCCGCCTCATTGACGGTACGACCCTTGAAGTAGGTCTCGACCAGGACCTCCCGGTGAGCAGGGGTCAGGTCGTCCAGCGCGTCCGACAGTGTCATCAGCCACAACGCCTTGTCGATCTCGTCCTCCGCGGGGATGACCTCCAGCGGCGACGGGTCCACCTCCTGCGGCCGGGCCTGCCGGCTGCGGTGGCCGTCGATGACGATGCGCCGGGCAACCGTCACCAGCCAGGGTCGTACCGAACCGGTAGCTCGGTTGAGCTGACCGGCGTTCTTCCAGGCACGGATGAGTGTCTCCTGGACAACATCCTCCGCGCGCTGCCGGTCCCCCGCGACCAGCCGCAGCACATAGGCGAGCAGGGGCCCCGCGTGTTCCCTGTAGAGCGCACGCATCAGCTCCTCGTCGGGCTCCGAGGGCTGGGACATGCGATGTCGGGCCCTCGGCAGTCGTTCATCGGCCACGGCGGAATCCTTGCGCACGCCTACCTCCGGTGTCCGGGGGTTCCCCCGAGTCGGTCGCTCAACACCGGGTACGCATACGGACGGTGGGCTGTTCAAAGTGTGACGTGTGTTTCTTCGGCCGCCGGGGACCAGTCGGACAAGGCAGCACATTCCCGCCACTCGGGCTTTACATTTCCGCCACATTGGCAAGATCACGCTGTTGCCCCGGCAATGACAGGAGGAAACGCGTTGTTGCCAATGTCACTAGAAATCAGCAAGCACAAAAGCGACGTACAGGACAGCGCCCCCGTCAGGGGCGCGGGGCTGTATCGATTTGCGGCTCCGCCGCGTGGGCGCGACAAGCCACGACGCACCCGCAGCCGCGGCACGACATGTCACCCCCACCCCCTGGCGGGGGGGCCTGGGGGCGCGGCCCTCTCACGCGGCGGAGCCGCAAATTGATACAGCCGGGAAGGGGCGGGGCTGGGGAAGAAAACCTCACGCCCGCGCAAGTGCCGCCCGCCGCCGATGCCGGGCAACCCTCTCCCGGTTCCCGCACGTCTCACTGGAGCACCACCGGCGCCTGCGCCCCCGGGACGTATCGAGGTACACGATGGGGCAGTTGTCCCCCTCGCACTGCCGGATGCCCGCCCGGGCGACGGGATCGGTCAGCAGCTCCACGGCATCGCGGGCCACGGCCGCGAGGAGCGCGGCACACGAGGGGGCGCCGTCGAGGGCCCGTACGAGAGAACCCGCGTCGTCCCAGACCGCGCGCGGAGCCGGCGGCGCCGCGGCCCGCGCCAGCTCATTGACGCGGGCCAGCGCGATGCCGAAGGGCCGGGACTCCCGCGAGGGCTCCCCGCGCACCAACTGTCCGATATGGCCGCGCAGTTCGCGAAAGCCCACCAGCCAGGAGGCGTCGGCCGCCGCCAGCGACGTACCCGCCGGAACGAGCCCCGATCCGTCGATCCAGGCCCGCAACGGCTCGAGAGAGTCGAACCGTTCCTCGGGATGCGTGGTCGCCAGCAGGTCCAGACAGATCCGCCCGGAGTCGAACCGCAGCTCGTACGAGACCGTGGCCGCGACTGTGCCCAGTGCCATGTTCCTGTCACCGCCTTGGGGTTACCGCCATAGGGGGTCGGTGAGGGTCCGTACCCCTACAGTGCCTCCCCGCACGCGCCGCCGGAACCCCCGGGAGCACCCCGACGCGGCGGTGTCCGCCCTGGCGGCAGCGTCAGACGTCCGCGTACTTCGAGTCCGCCGCCGGGTCGAGGGCGAGCCGGTACCCCCGCTTGACCACCGTCTGGATCAGCTTCGGCGCCCCCAGTGCCGTACGCAGCCGGGCCATCGCCGTCTCGACGGCGTGCTCGTCCCGCCCTGCGCCGGGCAGCGCCCGCAGCAGTTCGGCGCGGGACACGACCCAGCCCGGCCGCCGGGACAGCGCGCGCAGCAGGGACATTCCGGCGGGCGGTACGGGCCGCAGCGCGCCGTCCACCAGCACCGCATGCCCGCGGATCTCCACCCGATAGCCCGCGATGGGCAACGTCCGCGCCCGCGAAGGCAGTTCCTGGCACAGCAGCTGTACGAGGGGGCCGAGCCGGAAGCGCTCCGGCTGGATGGTGTCGATGCCCCGGGCCTGCAACGGCAGCGCGGTGACCGGGCCGACGCAGGCCGACAGTACGTCGTGGTTGAGGGCGGCGAGGAGTTCGGGCAGCAGCCCGCGGTCCTCGGCGCGGCCCAGCAGCGAGGCGGCGGCCGGCGCGCTGGTGAAGGTCAGCGCGTCCAGTCCGCGGCAGACCGTGGCGTCGAGCAGCCGGTCGACGGGCGCGATGTCCTCCGGCGGCATCCACCGGTAGACGGGCACGCCGACGACCTCCGCGCCCGAGTCCCGCAGCGCCTCGACGAAACCGGGCAGCGGCTCACCGTGCAGCTGGATCGCGATCCGGCGCCCTTCGACCCCTTCCTCCAGCAGCCGGTCGAGCACCTCGGCCATGGACTCGGAGGACGGAGACCACTCCTCGGTGAGCCCCTGGGCCCGGACCGCGCCCTTGACCTTGGGGCCACGGGCGAGCAGTTCGACACCGCGCAGCCGGTCGAGCAGGGCCTCGCCGAGCCCCCATCCGTCGGCGGCCTCGACCCACCCCCTGAACCCGATCGCGGTGGTGGCGACCACGACGTCCGGCGCCTGGTCGATGAGCTGCTTGGTCGCCGCGAGCAGTTCGCTGTCGTCGGAGAGGGGCACGATGCGCAGGGCCGGGGCGTGCAGGACGGCGGCACCGCGCCGCTGGAGCAGGGCACCGAGTTCGTCGGCACGGCGGGCCGCCGTCACGCCGACGGTGAATCCCGCGAGGGGGCCGTGTTCGTGTCGGTCTGGTCGCTGCAGTTCCTCGTGCATCAGCTCTCGTCCCGATGTCGATTCATCCCGCACCGGTCTGTCCCGGTCGTGCACCCGCCGTACATCAGCGGTCGACCGAGCCTGTCAACGGCTCGTGACAGGCTCGGTTCCGCTTGATGTCGGTGGTGTTACGTCACACCTCCGCGTAGCTGAGCTGCGTCTTTGCCTCGGAGGCTGTGGTGGCCTCGCCCTTGGCGGCCGCCGGGCGGCGAAGGTATACGGCCCAGGTGACTCCGAAGCAGACCGCGTAGAAGGCGAGGAAGGCCACAAAGGCACCGGTACCCGATCCCACGCTCAGGAAAGACTGCCGGAAGGCGAGGTTGATACCGAGTCCGCCGACCGCGCCCACCGCTCCGATGAGCCCCATGGAGGCACCGGACAGCCGGCGCCCGTAGGAAGCCGCTTCCTCACCCTCGAGACCCATGGCGACGGCCTTGGCCTGGAAGATGCCGGGGATCATCTTGTACGTCGAGCCGTTGCCGAGCCCGGTCAGGACGAACAACGCGATGAAGGCGGTGGTGAAGAGGGCCAGCGACTTCGACATCGAGGCGGAGATGATCACGGTGGTCGCGGCGGCCATGCCGACAAAGTTCCACAGCGTGATCTTCGCCCCGCCGTACTTGTCCGCGAGCCAGCCGCCGAAGGGCCGGATCAGCGAGCCGAGCAGCGGGCCGATGAAGGTGACGTACGCGGACTCCAGCGGCGTACGCCCGAACTGCGTCTGCAGGACGAGCCCGAACGCGAAGCTGTAGCCGATGAAGGATCCGAAGGTCCCGATGTAGAGGAAGGACATGATCCAGGTGTGCGCGTCCTTGACGGCTTCCTTGGCCGCGCCGGTGTCGTTCTTCACGGACGAGATGTTGTCCATGTAGAGGGCGCCGAGGACGGTGGCGAGGATGATGAAGGGGATGTAGATCCCCAGCAGGACGCGGGGTCCGCCGCTCGCTCCGATGACGGCGAGACCGACCAGCTGCACCACGGGCACACCGATGTTGCCGCCACCGGCGTTCAGCCCGAGCGCCCACCCCTTCTTACGCAGCGGGAAGAAGGAGTTGATGTTGGTCATGGAGCTGGCGAAGTTGCCGCCGCCGACGCCGGCGAGCATGGCGCACACCAGGAACGTTCCGAACGACGTCCCCGGCTCCATCACGATGAACGCCGCGATCGTCGGGATGAGCAGCATGCTCGCCGAGACGATCGTCCAGTTCCGCCCGCCGAAGAGGGCGACCGCGAAGGTGTAGGGGACGCGCACGATGGCGCCGACCAGGGTCGCCATCGACACGATGAAGAACTTGTCGGCGGGGGTGAGCCCGTACTCCGGCCCCATGAAGAGCACCATCACCGACCACAGGGTCCAGATCGAGAACCCGATGTGCTCCGACAGCACGGAGAAGAACAGGTTCCGCCGGGCGACCTTCTCGCCGGTCTCTTTCCAGAAGGTCTCGTCCTCCGGATCCCAGTGCTCGATCCAGCGGCCTCCCCTGCTCGATGCGGGGGCTGTACTAGGGGCTGTCATGACGCCTCCACGGTTCCGGTGCTCAGGTGTCGTACGTGGGGTCCGTACGTGGGGTGATGAGTCCCGAAGGTAGGGATGGCGCGTTTCCGGTCTGTGCCTGTGAGTGACCGCCCGGGAACGTTGCTCTCACGTGGGGGCGGGGGTGGCGGTGAGGTCGGGAGGGGGGACGG
>NZ_JNWJ01000045.1:0-155006 GCF_000716805.1 Streptomyces yerevanensis
TCGCGATCCTCGCTCTCGGCCTGGTCGCCCTGGTGCGCTGGCTCGGCTCCGGACGGCAGGGCTCCCTGCTGTCGGTCGAGAACACGGCAGGGGTCGCCAACCCCGGAGGCGAGACCGTATGACCACCGCCACCGCTCAGCTGACCGCCGCCACCGCTCAGCGGCACCTGCTGCTGAACATGACCGCCAACGGTTCGCTCGGCCCCGAGGGCGAGGACCTCCTCGTCGTCCAGCGGGGGGAGGGCCCGTACGTCGACGACGCGGACGGCAGGCGCTACATCGACGGCCTGTCGGGGCTGTACTGCTGCCAGCTCGGCTACTCCTACGGCCCCGAGTTCGCCGAGGCCGCCGAACGGCAACTGCGCGAGCTGTGCTACAGCCCGCTGTGGACCGGCTCCGCGCATCCGTCGGCGATCGAACTCGCCGAGCGGCTGTCCCGGATCGCCCCCGTGGACATCGAGCACACCTTCTTCTCGAGCGGCGGCGCCGAAGCCGTCGAGACCGCCTGGAAGATCGCCCGCCGCTACCACGCGCTGCGCGGCGAGCCGGGCCGCACCAAGGCCATCGCCCGGCGCGGCGCCTACCACGGGCTGACCATCGGCACCCTGTCGCTCACCGACGACCCGGGCCTGACGGAGCCGTACGGCCCGCCGGCGATCGACACCCGGTTCGTGTCGAACACCAACCGCTTCGGCCTCGCACCGGAGTACGCGGACGACGACCTGTACACGGCCCGGCTGCTCGCCGAACTGGAGGCCGCGATCCTGGCCGAGGGCCCGGAGACCGTCGCCATGCTCATCGCCGAGCCGGTGCAGAACCGCGGCGGCTGCATCACCCCGCCCAAGGGGTACTGGCCGGGTCTGCGGGCGCTGGCCGACCGGTACGGCTTCCTGCTCGTCGCCGACGAGGTGATCACGGCCTTCGGCCGGGTCGGCGAGTGGTTCGGCGGCGACCGCTACGGCGCCCGCCCGGACATCGTCACCGTCGCCAAGGGCATCACCGCCGGATACGCCCCCATGGGCGCAACTCTCGTCAGCAACCGCGTAGTTGACGTCATCAACCGGCCCGGCGCGGTCCTCAACCACGGCTACACCTTCGCCGGGCACCCGCTGAGCGCGGCCATCGCCCTGCGCAACCTGGAGATCATGGAGCGGGACCGGATCCTGGACAACGTCCACGGCCTCCAGGACCACCTCGCGAACCGCATGGCGTCCCTCACGGACCTGCCGATCGTCGGCGACGTCCGCGGCACCGGGTTCTTCTACTCCTGCGAACTCGTCGGCGACCTCGACGACGGCGGTTTCAGCGACCTTGCCCGGGCCGGCCTGATCGTCGACCTGATCCCGCGCAGGCTGCGCGAGGCGGGCCTCCTCGCCCGCGTCTACAACCGGTCCGCGCCGCTGGTCCAGATCGCGCCCCCGCTGATCAGCGACCGCGCCCTCCTGGACCGTATCGCCGACATCCTCGCGGTCACCCTCGCCGAGGCGTCTGCCCGCATCTGATCCGCATCTGATCCACGTATTCATGTATTGGGAAGGAACCCCATGTATTCCATCGGTCCGCTGACCGTCGCCCCCGGCGAGCGCGCCCAGGGCCTGATCCCGGTCGGCACCAGCAGCTACGGCGTGGAGCTCGGCATTCCGCTGATCGTCGTCAACGGCGTTCAGGACGGCCCGGTCCTGTGTGTGGACGCGGGCGTGCACGGCGACGAGTACGACGGCCAGGAGGCCATCCGGCGTGTGCTCGCCGAGATCGACCCGGCCACCCTGCGCGGCACCGTCGTCGGCATCCCCTGCCTGAACACCCCGGCCTTCGAGGCGGCCGCCCGTGCCAGCGGCATCGACCACCTCAACCTCAACCGGATCTTCCCCGGGGATGCGGAGGGCTCGTACTCCCAGCGGCTGGCCGCGACGTTCGTCGAGAAGGTCGTCCCCGCCGTCGATGCCGTGGTCGACCTGCACACCGGTGGTGCCTACGGCGAGATCGCCCCGCTGGTCATCCTCCAGGGCGGCTACGAGGACCTGGCCACCGACCTGGCGCTGGCGGCCGGTCACGAGCTGGTCTGGAAGGGCGGCAAGTGGGGCGGCACGGTCCGCCACCCCGTTCTCGCGGCAGGCAAGCCCGCCATCACCATCGAGGTCGGCGGCGGCACCTACCGCGAGGCCAATGTCGAGACGCACATGAACTCGATCCGCAACGTCCTGCGCAGCCTCGGCATGACCGACGGCGAGGCGGAGCTGCGGGACACCTACACCACCGTCTCCGGCACCTTCGCCCGCTCCGCCTCCGGCGGCTTCTTCGTCGCTCGCGCCGAGCCGGGAGAGAACTGCAAGGAAGGCGACCTGATCGCCACCATCACCGACCACTACGGCAACACGCTGGAAGAGGTCACCGCGCCGCAGGACGGCATCGTGCTCTGGGTCCGCCGGATCCGCACCGTCCGCCCCGGCGACGAAGTCGTCATCTTCGGTGAGGTCCTCGGAGAGATCCAGCCATGACCGACGAACTGCAGCTGACCGAGCTGCTCATCGACGGCAAGCAGGTCCCCGCCGCCGACGGCCGGTTCTTCACGGTCCTCGACCCCTCCGACGGGACGGCCATCGCCCAGGTGGCGCTGGCCGGCGAGGTGGACGTAAACCAGGCGGTGGCTGCCGCACGGGCGGCGTTCACCTCTCCCGAGTGGGCCGGGATGCGCGCCGCAGACCGGGGCCGGATCCTCTACCGGATCGCGGAGGCCATCCGCCACCAGGGCGAACGGCTGGCGCGTCTGGAGAGCCAGGACGTCGGCAAGCCGCTCCGCCAGGCGAAGGCCGATGTCGAAGCGGCGGCCCGCTACTTCGAGTTCTACGCGGGCGTCGCCGACAAGCTCGGCGGCACCACGATCCCCCTCGGGCCCGGCCTCATCGACTACACCGTTCGTGAGCCGATCGGCGTCTCCGGGCAGATCATCCCCTTCAACTACCCGCTGCAGAACACCGCGCGGGGTTCCGCCCCGGCACTGGCGGCGGGCTGCACGGTGGTGCTCAAGCCATCCCCGGAGGCGCCCCTCACCCCGCTGGAGGTCGCCCGGATCGCCCTGGAGTGCGGCCTTCCGCCGGGCGTCCTGAACGTCGTCCCCGGTGACGGCGAGACCGGCGCGGCCCTCGCCGGCCACCCGGACATCAACCAGGTCACCTTCACCGGCTCGGTGCCCACCGGCATCAAGGTCGCCCAGGCGGCCGCCGCCAACGTGGTGCCCTCCGTCACCGAGCTGGGCGGCAAGTCGCCGGTCGTCGTCTTCGCCGACGCCGACTTCGACCTGGCGCTCGGAGCCGTCGCCGCCTCGGCCTTCGGCAACGCCGGGCAGACCTGTTCGGCCGGTACGCGGCTGCTGCTCCAGCGCGGCGCCGAGGAGTTCCTCGAGAAGTTGGTCTCGCACGCCGCTTCCCTGCGCATCGGCCCCGGGCTCACCGACCCGGACATCGGCCCGCTCGTCGCCGCACGGCAGCGCGACCGGGTGCTGGGCTACCTGGACGTGGCCCGGCAGGAGGGCGCGACGGTCCGCGTCGGCGGCGCCCCATCGGACCCGGCCCTGGCCGACGGCTACTACGTCGAGCCGACCGTCCTCACGGGCCTGACCAACGACGCCCGGTGCGCCCGTGAGGAGATCTTCGGACCCGTCGTCACCGTCATCGAGTTCGACGACGCCGACGAGGCCCTGGACATCGCCAACGACAGCTCGTACGGCCTCGCTTCGTATGTCTGGACCCGGGACATCGACAAGGCGATGCGCCTGGCCGAGGGCATCCGGGCCGGCCAGGTCTACGTCAACGCCACCGGCGTCGGCACCGGCGTCGAGCTCCCCTTCGGCGGCTACAAGCACAGCGGCTGGGGCCGGGAGAAGGGCCTCGCAGCACTCGACAGCTACACGCAGACCAAGAACGTCTGCATCGGCTTCGGGAACCGGTCATGAGATACCGCACGCTCGGTGAACGCGGCCCGGCCGTCTCCGCGGTGGGCGTCGGCGGCAACAACTTCGGCTCCCGCCTCGACGAGGACGGCACGAAGGCCGTCGTCCACGCGGCCATCGACGCCGGGATCACGCTCTTCGACACCGCCGACATGTACGGCGGGTTCGGGGAGAGCGGCACCGGGCGCGGTGACGGCGAACGGCTCCTCGGTGCCGCCCTCAAGGGGCACCGCGACGAGGTCGTGCTGGCCACCAAGTTCGGTATGGAGATGGGCCGGGACGCGGACATGTACGGGCCGCGCGGGTCACGTGCCTACCTCCGGTACGCCGTAGAGGCGTCACTGCGCCGGCTCGGCACGGACCGGATCGATCTGTACCAGTACCACGAGCCGGACGGCGTCACTCCGCTGGAGGAGACGGTGGCCGCGCTCCGAGAGCTGGTCGACGAGGGCAAGATCCGGTACATCGGCTGCTCCAACCTCCCGGCCGAGGACCTCACCGACGCCTTCGTCTCCACCCAGGCGCGCTACCACCTGCTCGACCGCGGCGTGGAGCGGGACCTGATCCTGGCCTGCCTGCGCCATGGCGTCGGCCTGCTGCCGTACTACCCGCTGGCCAACGGCCTGCTCAGCGGCAAGTACCGGCGCGGCGAGCAGCCCCCACCCGGCAGCCGACTGTCCTGGCGGGAGGGCTGGCTCACCGACGCGGCCCTCGACAAGGTCGAGGCGCTCACCGCGTACGGCGTCGAACGCGGTCTGACCCTCCTCCAGGTCGCCGTGGGCGGACTGGCCGCGCTCCCCGCGGTCGGCTCGGTCATCTGCGGCGCCATGAACCCCGAACAGGTCGCCGCCAACGCGGCGGCGGCCGACTGGATCCCCGACGCGGCCGACCTGGCCGCACTGGACGCGATCGTCACCCCCGGCGAACGCGTCGTCTGAAGCCCCCACATCCTCTGGAAACCCGCGAAATAGAGGCTGAACACCATGCGAGAGATCGTCACCTTCGACGCCTACGCCACCCTCATCAACTTCGAACTCGGCCCCACGACCCTGAAGGTCCTCAAGGATCGGCTGGATCTGGACAACCTGGACGTCGACGAGTTCCTCGACGACTTCCGTGTCATGCGCTTCCAGGCCGTCCTGGAGGCCTACCGCCCGTACCACGAGATCCTGCACTCCAGCCTGCGCAACGCCATGCGTCTGCACGGCCTGGAGTATCGCGAGTCCGACGGTGACGCACTCGTCGAGGCCGTCCCCACCTTCGGCCCCTGGCCGGAGGTCCCGGACGCGCTGCGCGCCCTGAAGACCAAGTACGAGATCGCCATCATCTCCAACACCGACGACAACTTGATCGCGCGCAACGTCGAGAACATCGGCGTCGAGTTTGACTACGTCATCACCGCCCAGCAGGCCGGCGCCTACAAGCCGGACCGCCAGACCTTCGAGTACGCCTTCAAGACCATGGGCGTCGAGCCGTCCCAGGTCATCCACACCGCCCAGGGCTGGGAGTACGACCACATCCCGACCCGCGACCTCGGCCTGAAGCGCCGGGTGTGGATCAACCGCTACGGCCGCCTCGGCAGCGCCGACTACCAGCCGTACGACGAGCTGTCCGACATGTCGGGCCTGCCGGCGCTGCTCGGCTGCTGAGAACACCGGTACGACACGGACGATGTGAGGACGCACGCCATGAAGCAGATCCCCTACTGGCTCGACACCGCTCCCGCCCTGCCCGACCGGTCCGGAAAGGACCTGCCCGACGAGGCGGACGTAGTGGTCATCGGTGGCGGCCTCACCGGCCTGTCCACCGCCTACCACACCGCCCGCAAGGGCGCCCGGACCGTCCTTGTCGAGAAGGACAAGGTCGGCTCCGGCGCCTCCGGGCGCAACGGCAGCATGTGCACCCAGGGCATCACCATCAGCCCCGCCGAGGCGCGTAAGCGCTACGGCCAGGAGCGCGCACTCGAGCTGTACAACGCCTTCCGCGAGGCGGTCGACGTCGTCGAGGAGCTCACCCGCACCGAGAACATCGACTGCGACTTCAACCGCTCGGGGCGCCTCGGCGCGGTCTGCAAGCCCGGGCACTTCGACGGCCTGCGGGCCAAGCAGCGCGACCTGGCCGACAACTTCGGCCACGAGACGATCGTCCTGAGCAAGAGCGAACTGCGGGCCGAACTCGGCACGGACTACTACCACGGCGCCCTGCTCGACCCGCTCAGCGCGGGCCTGCACGTGGGCAAGTTCGTCGGTGGCCTGGCAGACGCCGCCGAGCGTGCCGGCGCCGAGATCCACGAGCGCAACGCCGCCACCGGCCTCACCCGCCTCCCCGGCGGCGGCTTCGTGGTGGAGACCATGAACGGCACCATCCGGGCCAAGCAGGTCATGGCGGCGACGGACGCCTACACCGACAAGTCGATGCCGTGGTTCCGCAAGCGGCTGATCAACGTCGGCAGCTTCATCATCGTCACCGAGCCGCTGGGGGAGGCACGCGCCAAGGAGCTGATCCCGAACGGCCGCCTGCTGGTCGCCCACAAGAATGTCGGCCACTACGTCCGCCTCACCCCGGACAACCGCCTCGCCTTCGGCGGCCGGGCCCGCTTCGCCCCCTCCAACCCGGCCTCCGACGTCAAGAGCGGCGACATCCTCAAGCGGGAGATGACGGAGATCTTCCCGCAGCTGGCCGGGACGCGGATCGACTACGTCTGGGGCGGCATGGTCGGCTTCTCCTGGGACCGCATCCCGCACGCGGGCGAGGTCAACGGCCTGTACTACTCCATGGGTTACTGCGGCCACGGCGTGCAGATGGCCACGTACATGGGCCGGGCGGTCGCCGAGATGATGGACGGCAAGCCGGAGGCCAACCCCCTGCGCGGCTTCGGCTTCCCGAAAGTGCCCGTCCCCTTCTACAACGGCACCCCCTGGTTCCTGCCGTTCGGCGGCGCCTACTACAAGGCCAAGGACCGACTGCGCTGAGGTGACGGTGCGGTGGTACGGCGGGGGCTTGCCGCGAAGTGGTCGCGGGAAGCCCCCGCCGTTCCTGTGACGATGGACCCGCCGACAGCGCCCGACCGGCCTTGACCTGCCGATCTGCCGTAGCGAAAAACCCGGTGCCCCGCCCGCGCCGAGTTACCTACACTCGCCGTGCAACGCGCGCTGCCACGACATGGCGGCGCGCCTCGTGATGAGCGAGACGAGTGAGGGGAGCCCGACCGTGCGGTACCGCACCGTTGTCGTCGTTCCCCGGTCGCTGTACGAGGTGATCCTCGTGTCTTCGGCTGCCCGGTGCCCGCTGCGCGGCCGGTACCGGATGACCGTGACGAACGCCTGACTCGGCACCACCTGACGCGGCAACGCCCGACTCGACGAGTCGGCTCGCACACCACCTCAACGCCTGGTCCCTGCCTGCCCGTTGCCGTCTCGACAGGCCAGTCTCCACAGGCTCGTTTCGTCCGGGAATCGCGCTGCCCCATTCTGGATCATCCCGAAAGGCCATGGGCCGTGCGCAACGACCTGCACCGTCAACTCACCAGTCCGCTCACCGCCGTTCGCAATCTGGGCATCCTCGCCCACGTCGACGCGGGGAAGACCACCATCACCGAGCGGATCCTGTACGCCACCGGAACCACCCACAAGCGGGGTGAGGTCCATGACGGCACGACCGTCACCGACTTCGACTCTCAGGAGCGCGATCGTGGCATCACCATCTTCGCCGCGGCGGTCAGCTGCGCCTGGGACGGCCACCGGATCAACCTGATCGACACTCCGGGCCATGTCGACTTCTCCGACGAGGTGGAACGCTCGCTGCGCGTGCTCGACGGCGCGATCGCGGTGTTCGACGCCGTCGCGGGAGTGGAGCCGCAGAGCGAGTCGGTGTGGCGGCAGGCCGACCGGCACGGTGTGCCACGGATCGCCTTCGTCAACAAGCTGGACCGCGCCGGTGCCGACCTCGACACGGCGGTCGAGTCGATCCGGGAGCGGTTGCATCCGGCCCCGTTGGTAGTCCAGTTGCCGATCGGCACGGAGGACGGTTTCACCGGAGTGGTGGATCTGGTGCGTATGAGGTCGCTGGTCTGGGCCGACGGCAGCGAGGCGGTCGACGAAGGTCCGGTTCCGGATGCCCTGCGGGATGAAGCACACCGGCGCCGACGGCAGTTGGAGGAAGCGGTGGCGGAAGTCCACGCGCCCGCACTGGAGGAGTTCTGCGCGCGGTCCACTCTCTCCACGCGGACGCTGACCGCCGCGCTGCGCGATCTGACCCGTACCGGTGACGGCGTGGTCGTGCTGTGCGGCTCGGCCTATCGCAACCGCGGAATCGAGCCGCTGCTGGAGGCCGTCGTCGCGTACCTGCCCTCGCCCCTGGACGTGCCCGCGATACGCGGCACTCAGGACGGCGCGGAGCAGGAACGGGCCGCCGACCCGGCGGCGCCGTTCGCGGCACTGGCATTCAAGGTGAACGCCACCGCCACGGGGCGGCTGACGTACGTACGTCTGTACTCGGGAACGATCGAGAAGGGAGAGACGGTGTGGGACGCGGGCGCACGCCGCACCGAGCGCATCGGGCGGATTCTGCGGGTCCAGGCCGACCGCCACGCGGAGCTGGACCGGGCCGTGGCCGGGGACATCGTCGCGGTGGTCGGGCTGAAGTCCGCCCGCGCCGGGGCGACCCTGTGCGCACCCTCGGCTCCCCTGCTTCTCGAACCGCCGACCGCCGCCGATCCGGTCGTCTCCGTGGCGGTCGAGGCGAGCAGGAGCACCGACACCAACCGCTTGGCGTCCGCGTTGACGCGGCTGGTCGAGGAGGATCCCTCGCTGGTGGTCAGGACCGACCCCGAGACCGGCCAGACCGTGCTGTCGGGGATGGGTGAGCTGCATCTGGAGGTGGCGGTGGAGAAGATCCGGCGCGCCCACGGGCTGGCCGTCGGCGTCGGCCGGCCGAGGGTGGCGTACCGGGAGACCCTCGTCCGTGGCGTGTCGGGGCTGGTGTACCGGCATGTCAAACAGGACGGAGGCGCCGGTCAGTTCGCCCATGTCGTCCTCGACGTGGGGCCGCTGGAGGCCGCCTCTGGTGCCGCCGGTTCCGATGGTGCCGGTGGCGCGACCGGCTTCGCGTTCCGGTCGGCCGTCGTCGGGGGCCGGGTGCCGAAGGAGTACGTACGAGCGGTCGAAGCGGGTTGCCGGGACGCGCTGGCCGAGGGACCGCTCGGCGGTCATCCGGTGACCGGGGTGAACGTCGTGCTGACCGACGGGGCGACCCATCCGAAGGACTCTTCGGAGATGGCGTTCCGGACGGCCGGCCGACTCGCGCTCCGTGACGCTCTGCGCGCCGGCGAGATGGCGCTCCTGGAACCGGTGGTCGACATCACGGTCACCGTGCCCGAGGACGCCATGGGCGGGGTGCTCGGCGACCTCGCGGCGCGGCGCGGCCGGGTCTCCGGCTCGGTCGCGCGGGCGGGCGCGGTGGTGATCACGGCGACCGTGCCGCTGGCCGAACTGTTCGGCTATGCCACGCGGTTGCGCAGCCGCACCCAGGGCCGGGGCACCTTCACCACCCGGCCTGCCGGGTACGCCCCGGCACCGAGCGCGGCGTCCGACGGGGTTCCGGCCCGGTAGCCCCAAGGACGGTGGCCGCAAAGACGGTCCCGCCCGTACGAGACGTACACGGGCGGGACCGTTCCGGGCTGCTGCGCATGGCCGGCCGCGTGCCCTACTGCTCGCGGCGGGCTATCAGGTCGTAGCCGGCCTCGTCCACGGCCTCGGCGACCGCGTCGTACGCCAGGCGCTCGCCGCTGGACACCGTCACGCGGCCGGTCTTCAGGTCGACCTCCACGCCCGTGACGCCGTCGAGCGCGCCGACCTCGGACGAGACGGCCTTGACGCAGTGGTCGCACGTCATGCCCTTGACCTCGTAAATGTCCTGCACCATGACTCTGCTCCTGTCGGTTCTTGTCTCTTCGCCTGTCTTCGCTTGTCTCTTCGCTTCGTGTCTCTGCTCGATGCGTCCCATTATACCCCTAGGGGGTATCTTCCCTGTCAAGAGCCCGCCGCCTGGAATCCCCGCAGGCGCAGGCTGTTGCCCACCACGAAGACCGACGAGAACGCCATCGCCGCTCCCGCGATCATCGGGTTGAGGAGGCCGGCCGCCGCGAGGGGGAGGGCGGCGACGTTGTAGGCGAAGGCCCAGAACAGGTTGGACCTGATGGTGCCGAGGGTCCGGCGCGAGAGGCGGATCGCGTCGGCCGCGGCGCGCAGATCGCCCCGTACGAGAGTGAGGTCGCCGGCCTCGATGGCCGCGTCCGTGCCCGTACCCATGGCCAGCCCCAGGTCCGCCTGCGCCAGCGCGGCCGCGTCGTTGACGCCGTCGCCGACCATCGCCACCGAACGGCCCTCCGCCTGAAGGCGCTTGACCACGTCCACCTTGTCCTGGGGGAGTACCTCGGCGATGACCTCGTCGATACCGACCTCGGCGGCGACGGACCGTGCGACCGCTTCGTTGTCGCCGGTCAGCAGGATCGGGGTCAGGCCGAGTGCCCGCAGCCGTGTGATCGCCTCGGGGCTGGTCTCCTTGACGGCGTCGGCCACCTCGAGAACCGCACGGGCCTCGCCGTCCCAGGCGACCGCGATCGCCGTACGTCCGGCCGCCTCGGCCTCCGCCTTGGCGCGCTCCAGGTTCACGGGCAGCCGAATCTCCCACTCCGCAAGCAGCTTTTCCCGGCCGACCAGGACCGCGTGCCCCTCGACGATGCCCTGGACGCCGAGGCCCGCGACGTTCGCGAAGTCCTCCGGGGTGGGCAGCTCGCCGACCTTCTGCGCGGCGCCCGAGGCCACCGCCTTCGCGATGGGGTGCTCCGAGGAGTGCTCCAACGCACCGGCCAGGCGTAGTACTTCGTCCTCGGTGGTGCCGTCGGCGGTGTGCACGGACAGGAGGGCCATCCGTCCGGTGGTCACCGTGCCGGTCTTGTCGAGGACGATCGTGTCGACCTTGCGCGTGTTCTCCAGCACCTCGGGGCCCTTGATCAGGATGCCGAGCTGCGCGCCGCGCCCGGTGCCGACCATGAGGGCGGTCGGGGTGGCGAGACCCAGGGCGCACGGGCAGGCGATGATCAGGACGGCGACCGCGGCGGTGAAGGCGGCGGTCAGCCCGGAGCCGTTGCCGAGCCAGAAGCCGAGGGTGGCCAGGGCGAGGCCGATGACGACCGGTACGAAGACCGCGGAGATCCTGTCGGCGAGGCGCTGGGCGGCGGCCTTGCCGTTCTGTGCGTCCTCCACCAGCTTGGCCATACGGGAGAGTTGGGTGTCGGCGCCGACACGGGTGGCCTCTACGACGAGCCGTCCGCCGACGTTGAGCGTGGCACCGGTGACGCCGTCGCCGGTCGCGACCTCGACCGGTACGGACTCGCCGGTCAGCATGGAGGCGTCCACGGCGGAGGAGCCCTGGACGACGACACCGTCCGTGGCGATCTTCTCGCCGGGCCGCACCAGGAAACGGTCGCCGACCTTCAACTCGGCGGTGGGGATGGTCTGTTCGCGGCCATCGGCCCGCAGGACCGTGACGTCCTTCGCACCGAGCTCCAGCAGCGCCTTGAGAGCCGCGCCCGCCTTCCGCTTGGACCGGGCCTCGAAGTAGCGGCCCGCGAGGATGAAGGCGGTGACTCCGGCGGCGGCTTCCAGGTAGATGTTCCCGGCGCCGTCGCTGCGGGCGATGGTCAGCTCGAAGGGGTGCGTCATACCGGGCGTGCCGGCCGTTCCGAAGAAGAGGGCCCACACCGACCACAGGAACGCGGCCGACGTACCGACCGAGATCAGCGTGTCCATGGTGGCCGCACCGTGCCGGGCGTTGGTCCAGGCGGCGCGGTGGAAGGGCCAGGCGGCATACGTGACGACGGGCGCCGCCAGTGTCAGGGACAGCCACTGCCAGTACTCGAACTGCAGGGTCGGGATCATCGCCATCGCGACGACCGGCACGGCGAGGGTGACGGCGGTGATCAGGCGCTCGCGGAGCGGCCGCAGTTCGTCGTACGCACCGGAACCGGGCCCCTCCTCGCCGCCGGTCGCGGGCTCGGGGCGTACGGGCGCGGGCTCGTGGGCGGTGTAGCCGGTGGCCTCGACCGTGGAGATCAGGTCCTGGACGGAGACGTCCTCGCCGCTGTACGTGACCTTGGCCTTCTCGGTCGCGTAGTTGACGGTCGCCTCGACGCCGTCCATGCGGTTGAGCTTCTTCTCGATCCGGGCCGCGCACGAGGCGCAGGTCATGCCGCCGATGGCGAGTTCGACCTCGGCGGCGCCGGGTGTGGTGGTGGCCATGTCCGCTCCTCGCAGCATGTTGGAAGTATACCCCCTAGGGGTATAAAGCTCTACGCCTCTATGTATACCCCCCACCCGTATTCGATTCAAGGGGTGATTCGACTTGACTATGTACCCCCTGGGGGTATGTTGGAAGACGTCGGTCGCCCCCGAACGGCGGCCCTTGAGACCTTTGAGAAGGGACCACGCCATGCACACCGCACTGAAGATCACGACCTTCACCGCCGCGCTCGCCGCGACCTTCGGCACGGCCTACGGGGTGGGTAACGCCCTCGACCCCGTGGTGTCCGACGACAAGACCACCGAGACCGCGCAGCACGACAGCCACGCGACGAGCACGAAGGACGACGGGGGCGGGGGAGGAGGCTCAGACACGGAGAAGGCCGGCGGGCACGCGGCGGAACTGCCCGGCGGGCTGCAGACCTCCGAGGGCGGCTACACGCTCGACCTGAAGACCTCGCGCATCGAGGCCGGCGCGGCCACCGAGCTGAGCTTCGCCATCGTCAAGGACAGCACCGGACGGAACGTGACCGCGTACCAGCGGGAACACGAGAAGGAACTGCACCTCATCGTCGCCTCACGCGACCTCACGGTCTATCGCCACCTCCACCCCACCCGTGCCGCCGACGGCACCTGGTCGATCCCGGTCGAGCTGCCGAAGGCGGGTGGTTACCGCGTCTTCGCAGACTTCACGCCCAAGGGCGCCGCAGAGGGCCTGACCCTCGGCTCCGACCTCGCGGTGTCGGGCCCGTACAAGCCGGCCGAACTGCCGAAGGCCGCCCCCGCCGCGATCGTCGACGACTACAAGGTCACGCTCAACGGCGAGCTCCGCCCCGGCACAGGCAGCGAACTGAAGCTGAACGTCACCAAGGACGGCAAGCCGGTGAAGAACCTCCAGCCCTACCTGGGCGCATACGGCCACCTGGTCGCCCTCCGCTCAGGAGACCTCGCCTACCTCCACGTCCACCCCAACGGCGAGCCCGGCGACGGCAAGACGAAGCCCGGCCCCGAGGTGTCCTTCACGGCAACAGCCCCCAGCAAGGGCGCGTACCGCCTCTTCCTCGACTTCAAGCACGAGGGCAAGGTCCGTACGGCGGCCTTCACGGTTCACGCGGGGGGCACGCCGGCGGCGGCGGAACCGACGACGGCGGAGCCGGGCGCGGACGGGCATGGTTCGGACTCGGGCCACGGGCACTGAAACGGTGGGCACCGCCCGCTCCTTGACCTGTCGGCGTGATTCGCGCGCGACGGTGCCAGGTGACCTGACGGTGCGTGAGACGATCCCTGATTCCAGACCAGGCATTACCCCCATGTGAGAGACCAGGTCACGAACCCGGCGCACGATCAGCCGGGCCGTGACCCGGTCGGCTGATCGTGCGGCTGGCGAACGCGGTGTACGCGGAGCGGTCTGCTTGCTGAGCACCCGGCTCTTGTGCGGTCAGCCGGCGGCGACGGCCTCAGCGGGGTCTGTCTCGTCCGCGACCGCGGAGGGCGTGTTCTTGGGGCCGCGGAAGGCGATGTAGACGAATAGGACGCCCATGACGGCGGCGCCTACCCACATGGACTGCTGCCAGCCGTCGACGAAGGACTGCTGGGCTGCGTGGAGCAGGTCCTGTGCGTGCGGGCCGGTACTGCCCGCCACCTCAACCGCATTGGCGACGCCCTCGCGGGCGGTGTCCGCGGCGCCTTGGGGGATGCCGTGCAGCCTGTCGTCGATGGCGCTGCGGTAGCCGGCGGACACGAGCGCGCCGAGCAGGGCGACGCCGAGTGCGGTACCGAACTCGCGGGTGACGTCGTTGAGGGCGGAGGCGACGCCCTGTTTCTCGCGCGGCAGGGAGGCGGTGATGGCCTCCGTGGACGGGGTCATCGACAGGCCCATGCCGACGCCCATGGCGAGCAGGCCGGGCAGGATGGACAGGTAGCCGCCGCCGACGGAGACGAACAGGGCCATGAGCGCCATGCCGACGCTGGCCATCGCAATGCCCACCACCATGGTCGAGCGAGCGCCGATGCGGGCGGCAAGCCTGGGGGCCAGGCCGGAGGCCATCATCATCATGACGGCCATGGGCATCATCGACACCGTGGACAGTAGGCCCGACCAGCCGAGTACGGCCTGGAAGAACGGGAAGAGGACCACGCCGATGCCCGCCTGGACACCGAAGACCACCAGCAGCGTGATCGAGCCGCCGGCCAGACCGCGCTCCCGGAACAGCCGCACGTCCAGCAGCGAGGCGTCGCGGCGGTGCAGCTCCCAAGCTACGAAACCGACAGTGGCGATGAGGCCGACGGCGAGGCTGATCAGCGTCTCGGGGGCGGTCCAGCCGCGTTCGGGGCCTTCCTGCAGGACGAAGATGAGGCCGACCACGGCGACGGTGGAGACCAGCGCGCCGACAGTGTCGAATCGGTGGGCCGAGGTCTCGCGGGAGTTCGGAACCGACGTCACCGTCATGGCCAGGGCCACGAGGACCAGGACCACCGGCAGGACGAACAGCCAGCGCCAGTCGGCGACGTCGACGAGGAGCGCGGAGAGGAACATGCCCAGGATGCCGCCACCTCCGGCGACACCGGTCCACACGCCGATCGCCTTGCCGCGCTGCTCTTCGGGGAAGGTGGAGGTGATGACGGCAAGCGTGATCGGCATGATCATCGCGGCGCCGATGCCGCTGGCCACGCGCGAGGCGAGCATCACTTCCGCCGTCGGGGCCAGGCCCGCGACAACGGTGGCGATGCCGAAGACACCCAGTCCGGCGATGAGCATGGGCTTGCGGCCCAGGCGGTCGCCGACGGCGCCGAGCGGCAGCAGCAGCGCGGCCAGGGCAAGGGTGTAGATGTTGATGATCCACAGGACCGTGCTCTGGGAGGCGCCGAATTCCACGGCCATGTGGGTCTGCGCGACGTTCAGCCCGGTCACCGAGGCGATGACCGCCATCAGGGCGATGGAGACGGCGATCAGGATCGTGCGCAGTTGACGCGCGTCGGGGGCACCTCCGCCGCTGGCTTGCACGGCCGGTACGGGCTGGTTCGTACTCATGGATTCCTCTCAAAATGGGCATGTCGAGTCAGCGCCGGAGCAGCGCCGGTCGCCGAGTGAAGGGGTGGGCGGGGCCCGGGCGCCGCGCGCATCGCCGGGTGCGGTCGAGCGGTGAGCCGGTGCCGTGCCGGGACGTCAGGCGGCGGGGGTCTCGCCCTGGGCTGCGGCGAGGGCCGCGTCGGTGTCCGCGGTGGCCAGCACAGCGTTGATGTGGGAGCCGGCCAGGGCGCCGGCCGCTGCGGAGGCGCCGACCTGGGCGGTGAGGTCGGTGGCGTTGCCGGCCACCCACACGCCCGGCACCTCGGTGGTGCCGGCCATGCCGGAGGCGAAGCGGCGGCCCATGTTGTCGGGCAGGTCCTCCATCGGCAGCTTCAGACCGTCCAGGCCCTCGATGCGGGCCTGCATCTGCGTGGCGACCGCGAGGACACGGCGGGCCACGACCTGGCCGTCGGTCAGGCGCACCCCGGCGAGGGTGCCGTCCTCGTTGTTGACGACCTCCTGCACCGGGGTGTCGACGATGCGGATGCTGCGGGCGGCGAAGCGGGCGCGGGTGTCCTCATCCAGGTGAGTGCCGTGGGCGAAGTAGGTCAAGTCCTCGGTCAGCTGCCGGAACAGGAGTGCGTGGCCGATGGAGGCCGGGCCGGTGGCGAGGATGCCGATGGGCTGATCGCGCACCTCCCAGCCGTGGCAGTACGGGCAGTGCACCACCCCGTGTCCCCAGTGCCCGGCGAGCCCGGGAACCTCGGGCAGCACGTCCCGCAGGCCGGTGGCCACCAGGACCCGGCGCGCGGTCACGCTCCGGCCGTCGGCCAGGGTGATGGTGAAACGCAGGTCCCCGTCAGCAGACGGGGCGGCGGGCTCGGCCGAGGCGACCTCGCCGAAGACGATGCGCCCGCTGTACTGGCGCACCTGCTCCCGGCCCCGCCGAAGGATCTCAAGGGGCGGGGTGCCGTCCAGGAGGATGAAGCCGTGCATGGCCTCGGCCGGCGCGTTGCGCGGGGAGCCGCTGTCGATCACGACGACCGAGCGGCGGGAGCGGGCGAGCATCAGCGCACCGTTCAGCCCCGCGGCGCCCCCGCCGATCACCACCGCGTCGACGGTTCCCCCGGGCAGTGCGTCGCTCGCGTACGGAGAAGTCGTCACAGCCATGTCCTCCCACCCTTTCCTCGTGCGTGGTCCCAGACGTTGCGGACCACCTGCACACGACGCTAACCCCGTATTGCATCAACGGCATACAATGTTGCTCATGACGCAAGAAGGTGGAGAGCTGGACAGCCTCGTACGCAAACGCATCCGCGCTCTGCGGGTGGCGCAGGGCTGGTCGCTGGAGGAACTGGCCACCCGCGCCCACCTCAGCCAGTCCTCACTGAGCCGCATCGAGAACGGCCAGCGCCGCCTCGCACTGGATCAGCTGGTCACTCTCGCCCGCGCCCTGGACACCACGCTGGATCAGCTCGTGGAGACCGCCACCGACGACGTAGTCACCAGCCCGACGATCGACAGCACCCACGGCCAGATGCGCTGGACCGTCAAGGCCGACCCCGGGATGAGCGTGGTGCGCCAGCGCATGACCGAACCACCACCCGAGAACCCGGCGCGCATGCGTGCCCACCCGGGGCACGAATGGCTCGTCGTCCTGTCCGGCACCGCGATCCTCATGCTCGGCCACCGCCGCTTCCGCCTCGAGACCAACCAGGCCGCCGAGTTCCCCACGATGATGCCGCACGCCATCGGCGCCGAGGGCGGGCCCTGCGAGATCCTGGGCATCTTCGACCGCGACGCCCGCCGCGGCCACCAGCGCGACGGCGGCGACGCTCAGGGCGCTCCCGAATGACGGCACGGGCCGCGCGACGGCCTCCGCAGCGGTGACCTCTTGCGCGTCGGGCAGCACCCCCGACCATCGTATTGCGTAAACGGGAAGATTTCGTGCCGCAGGCGCATAACCGTCTTAGCGTGAAGAGCATGAACCACGCACACACGCACACCCCCCACCACGGCGCTTCGCACGGTCACCACCACAAGCACGGAACCGCCGGCCAGGCGGAGATCCTCGACCTGGACGCCGAGGTCCTCGCCGAGCACACCGCCTCCATCACCGCATGGCTGCCACTGCACACCGGCCCACACCACATCGTGGACCTGGGCTGCGGCACGGGCGCGGGCACCTTCGCCCTCCTGGACCGCTTCCCCGACGCGCACGTCACCGCCGTCGACGCCTCCGCCGAACACCTTCAGCGCCTGCGCACCAAGGCGTGCGCCCGCGGCGTCCAGAAGCGCGTACGCACCGTGCAGGCCGACCTCGATGAAGCCGCCTGGCCCGACCTCGGCTCACCGGACCTGGTCTGGGCGTCGGCCTCGATGCACCACATGGCCCACCCCGACCGCGCACTGCGCACCGTCCACGACGCGCTCGCGCCCGGCGGCCTGTTCGCCGTCGTCGAACTGGCCGGCCACCCCCGCTTCCTGCCCGAAAGCGCCCCCAAGGACCGGCCCGGCCTGGAAGAGCGCGTCCACGCCGCGGCCGACCGCCTCCAAGCCGAACACATGCCCCACCGCGGCGCCGCCTGGGGCCCGATGCTGACCGCCGTCGGCTTCACAGTCGAGGACGAACGCACCATCGCCGTGAACATCGAAGGCTCCCGCAGCGGAGCGATCGGCCTCTACGCCCTCGGCATCCTGCAGCGCATCCGCAGCGTCATCGCCGAAAGGCTCTCCCCCGAGGACCTCACCGCGCTCGACCAGCTCCTCGACACCAGCAGCCCGCACAGCATCCTGCGCCGCGACGACCTGACGGTACGCACCGAGCGCACCGTCTGGGCCGCCCGCCGCACCTGACCCCGAACACGAGTGCCGGTTAAGAACGCTGTCACCAGTCGCAAATAAGGGGGTGTCACGTCCGGCGGGGTCGCGCTCAGCAACGCGTCGGGCGACTGCGTAGACGCCGGGTCGGGCGTACCGCCCCAGAGAGAAGCTCACCATCAAGACCGGCAAAAACGTCAGACCCGCTCGAACGGCTCCGTGTACTTGAAGACGCCCCGCAGCGTGGGGTCGTGGGCGGTCAGGGTGCGGACCTGGAAGTACTCGCCCCACGCGGGGTCCGGTGCGGTGATGCCGTAGGCCGTGCTGGTGCGGAAACCGTAGCGGCCGTAGTACGCGGGGCTGCCGAGGAGGGCGACGAGGGGCTCGCCCAGGGCATCCGCTGCGCCGAGCACGGTGTGGACAAGGGCGAGGCCGACGCCGCGGCGCTGGTGGTCGGGGTGCACGCTGAGCGGGCCGAGACCCAGGGCGGGGGCAGTGCCGACATGGCCCCGGGTGCAGACCACGTGGCCTACTACCTCGTCCTTGTCGCTGAGTGCCACGAGCGACAGTTCCGGCAGCCAGCCGTCGCAGGTGCGCAGCTCGTCGAGGAGGGTTACCTCCACCGGAACCGTAGTCTCCGGCTTGGCGAAGGCCGCCGCGGTGACGGTGCTTACGGAGGGGACATCGGCAGGCGTTTCGCGTCGGATCAGCACCGGCACAGTCTGGGCCCCGAGCTGCGGCGCCACAAAGGATTTCTGGGTACGCCCGGCCGCCCGCACCAGTAGCCGGTGAAGACGACGCGGTCGGGTGCGCCGCTCCGGTGGCGTGAGATTGGTCGCTGGCCCGGAGCCCTCCGCCTGGCGTGTGACGACACCCGTGACGAGGTCCTCATGTTCGACGTGAAGCATCCCGTTGTTCCGCTCGGAGGCCCTGGGCGGGACTACCCGACCGCGAGGGTTATGAACGCATCCCACTTGCCCCGGCCGACCCGCAGCACCGGCCCGCCACCCGCAATCTTCGAGTCCCGTACGTACACGGCGTCCAGGCCGGAAGCCACCTCCACGCAGTCGCCGCCGCCCGATCCGCTGTAGCTGCTCTTGAACCAGCGCAGCTCATCCACGCTCTCGGTTACCTGCCCCACGCTCATGTCTCTCCCGCCAGCCGTCCGATGAGCCGCGCAGACTCGACGCCGTTCAGAGCCTGCGATCGCAGCTTGCCATAGCGCAACCCGAAGACGCTGACCTCTGCTGGATCACGGACGACGCACCCGACCTCCTGGGACTCGATGTATCCGAGGTGCCGATGCTCCTTCGTCTCCAGCATCACGCGCCCGCGCGTACGCCTCCGTCTGCAACAGCCCCGGCACCAGCAGCGGATCGTACGAGAAGCGGCTCAAGACCTCCGCCTCGATGAGCGCGAAGTTGCGGAAGAACCGAGGGAGCTTGGCTCGATCCACCTTGTCCTGGAGGACCTCCAGGACCCCGCGCGCATCCAGCACCCGGTCCGCCGCCGTGGTGAACGCGGCCTTCGCCGGCCGCCGCCCCTGCTCGACCGAGGCGACCTGCTCCAGTGAGTAACCGATCGCCTCACCGAGCTCCTGCTGGCTCAACCCGGCCCGCATACGCAGATATTGGAGCAGTCTGCCGTACGCCGACCACGCACCCGGCAGGTCGCTCTCTTCCTTCGTCTTCACCGCGAGACTGTTCCGCGTCTCCCGCACCGCACCCACGTCCTCACGCCCTTCCGTCCCGGAGCGCACCTGCCTTCGCCACTACCCACAGCGCTCGTCAACCCCGCTGCGCCGGGGCCGTGTTCAACGCGGGCCGCGATCGCCGGGATACGGCTTCGGACCCGTACAACGCCCGTACAGGACCCGTACAACCAAGGCGAGCAACGACCGCGTACTCCGTACGACGAGGCCGACGTACGGCCGTTGCACCTGGTCACCGGCGCCCCGCCCACCCACGCTGACACCGTGACACAGCAACAGACCACCGACACCGGTGAACCCCGTACCCCCGCCCACCAGTTGACCCTCCACCTCAGCAGCACCAGGCGGGGCGCCCGGCTCGCACGCCAACTCGCCGTCCAGCAGTTCACCGAGTGGACCGGCCTCCCGCACGACTCCGATCCCGCCCGCACCGTCGCCCTCGTCACGGCCGAGCTGGCGTCCAACGCCATCACGCACGGCAACGTTCCCGGCCACGACTTCCGGCTGGCGCTGCTCCACCTGCCCCGGCCCACCGCCGTACGGATCGAGGTGACGGACACCCGCCCCGAGCGGTTGCCCCCCGATCCCGCCTCCCTCGCCCCGCCTGCCGACGCGACGTCGGGCCGCGGTCTGCTCCTCGTCCAGGCGTACGCGGACCGCTGGGGCTGCACTGTCCACGACGCGTACACCAAAACCGTCTGGGCCGAGGTGTCCCATAGCCGGCAAGAGCACGGCCAGCCTCGCCACAGCACTCAAGGCGGCCAAACCGGAAGAGTTCAGGCCGTTCGCGCAGGAGTCCGCGGCAGGCGCGTGCGACTGACCACACCGCTCAGCCGAACAGGACGGCGGAGCCGCTTCCAGGTCTTTGCCGCCCGCCCGGTGAGCCTGGTCTGACACCGAGAATGCGGCGGCACCCGCACCGGCGCGGCTCCAGCGGCTGTCGCAGTGGTGACGGTGGAGCACTCGGCGCGGATGATTCCCGGCTCTCCCGAACGTTTCCCCGCACTGCTCCGTCATTAAGGAAACGAGGAAGGACTGGCCATGGCGCGCAGCGCACGACGGGCCCATGAGAAGGACGATCCTCCAGGCTTGGCCGATGCGACAGAGGTCAGGCGGGTGCGAGCGGTTCTGGCCTTGGGTGGCGTGCCCTGGGACGCGCTGGACGACGGTGTGCAGCAGGTCAGGCTCAAGTTGCTTGAGGAGCAGGCCAAGCCGGCGCGGCCGGAGGTGCGCAATCGTTTGGCCTGGCTCACCGTTGTTGCCTCCCGTGTGGCGAGTGACTGGCACCGGTCACAGAGCAGAGACGCCGGACTGCGTCAGCGCCTGGCTGAGCGGTGGTCCCAGCCGCCGGCGGAGCACTCGGAGGAACACCGGGTCCTTGCCCTGGCGGTGGCGGAGGAGCTTGATTCGATGCCCGCGGCGCAGCGGCAGGTACTGGTGCTGCGCTACTACGCGGACCTGCCCATCCGCGAGATAGCGCTGCTCCTGCGCGTCCCCGAAGGAACGATCAAAAGCCGCCTGCACACGGCCCATGCGGCGATGCGGGCGCGGCTGCGCCAAGTGGAGGTGATCTGACATGACTCAGTTGACCGGCCCGGAGGAGCACCAGTTGCGCCTGGCTCTCGGCCTGATCGGCGAAGCGATCGGCGGTGAAGAACCCGCCACCCCGCTCCGTGCGCGCCCCGCCTGGCCGAAGCGTCCTGGCACCGTCGTCGGTGCCCTGGTCGCCGCGGCGTCCCTGGCTCTCGTTCTCCTGGCTTATGGGCTTGCGGACGGTGATTCAGGCGGAGCCCAGCAGGACCAGGGGCAGGCGCTGAGCCACATGGAGTGGATTGCCTGCTCGCCGATGATCGTCGAAGGGGACGTGGTGGCGGTACGCGACCACCCCGGACAGGACGATGCGGTCAAGGTGACCCTCACCGTTACGGAATGGATCAAGCCGAGCCAGGGCACTGAGCGGCAGATCCAGTTCATCACCATGAGCGACAAGTGGAAGGGCGAGCCCTCTTACGCGAAGGGCGAGCACATGCTGGTGGCCGTCAAGGACCGTCCCGACGAACCGGCCGACACCTTTCGCGTCGACGGGGCGGGGACGTCACGAACCCTGAAGTTCGAGCGCAACCGGATCGATCAAAACCTGGCAGCGGCAGCCAAGACGGAGTGCCCCGCCTTCTGGCGCAACAGAGACGACGACAGCGGCGGACGGGCGGACAACTGACCGTTCGTGGTGGTGTGGTCCAGCAGCGCCTCAGGCCGCCGCCGATCCTGCGTGGATAGGCGGCGGCCTGAGGTCCGGATCGCTGACACATACGCGATGCGTTCCAGCAAGCCAGGGACAACCTGGTTGATCCGGCGGTCGGTAAAGAGCGGCGAGGAACCGTGAGGCGTTCTGATTGAAGTCACGCGCGGTTTTCTCTATGCAGTTACATGGTCCTACCGGAGGCTACGGATCCTGCCGTGATCCGCTACACCCTCGACGAACTGGTCGCCCTGCCCGACGCTGCGAGTGCAGGAAGCGAGGAGGGCACGGAAGCCACGGAGGAGTAGGCCTCAGCGGCGGCAGGCTCGGCGGACTCGCGGAGCGTCACGTGGCCCTCCCGGTTCCTCCACAGCCAGCCGATGTCGCGGCCGAACGACCAGGTCAGCGAGCCCAGTGCCAGGACGACCGTCGCGAATGTCAGGACGTACGGCAGGATCCCCGCCCCCGCCACCAGCAGCGCGACCCCCTGGAGCGCCGCCACCGTCTTGCGGCCCGTGCTGGGGGGCAGGGCGGCGTTCAGCCAGGGCATGAAGCGGGCCGCCGCCACGAAGGCGTACCGCATTCCGCCGATCAGCAGGACCCAGGGGCCCAGCTGCGTGGAGACGTACACACTCAGGACCAGGATCAGGAAGGCGTCGACCTCCATGTCGAAGCGGGCGCCCAGGGCGGTCGAGGAACCGGTGCGGCGGGCGACCTTGCCGTCGACCGCGTCGAGGATCAGGGCGACCGTGGTCAGGGCGACCAGGAGGGTGACCGGCGGCGGGCTCTGGAAGGAGTCCGCGACCAGGGCCGTGACGCCGGCGACGAGCGTGGCGCGGCCGAGGGTGACGCGGTTGGCGGGGCCGAAGGAGCGGGGCCGGGTGCGGTGCAAGGCGCGGGCGAGCACGGCCCAGGTGGCGAACGCGAATGCCAGGCCCGTCAGCCAGCCCACCGGCCCCATGCCGATCGCCGTGCCGAGGACGGTCAGCAGGAGGAGCATCGCGCCCGCTCCCACGGCCGTCTCCTGCTGCACCTGCAAAAGCCTCGCGTCGTACGTGTTGTTCAGGGCCACCGCACATCCTCCGGCCAGATGACAAAGTCGATCACTGCCGCTTACGTTGTTCCGCGGCTTCGCAACGGTCGGTACGTGCACCGTCGCCGGAGCGTTCAGCCGGACTCAGCAGGTTCACAGCTTGGGCACGACTTTTTGCGTGACTTTGCAGCACGAATTTTCAGGAGGATGAGATGCCGATGAACCGCGTTGCACGCGCTTTCTGGCTGGAGTCTCCGGGGCACGGCGAGATACGGGACGCCGATCTGCCGAGCCCCGTCGAGGGCGAGGTTCTGGTGCGCACGCTCTTCTCCGGAGTGAGCCGCGGAACCGAGACCCTCGTCTTCCGCGGTGGCGTGCCGGAGAGCCAGTACGGCGCGATGCGGGCGCCGTTCCAGGAGGGCGATTTCCCGGGGCCGGTGAAATACGGGTATCTCAATGTGGGCCTGGTGGAGGAGGGGCCGGCGTCGCTCGTCGGGCGGACCGTCTTCTGCCTCTATCCGCATCAGACTCGGTACGTCGTTCCGGCCAGCGCCGTGACACCCGTGCCCGAGTCCGTGCCCGCCTCGCGTGCCGTCCTCGCCGGCACCGTGGAGACCGCGGTCAACGCCCTGTGGGACGCCGCACCGCTGATCGGTGACCGGATCGCGGTGGTCGGCGCCGGAATGATCGGCGCCAGTGTCGCCGCCCTCCTCGCCCGGTACCCCGCCGTCCGCGTCCAGCTCGTGGACGCCAACCCGGCACGCGCCGAACTCGCCCGGGCGCTCGGCGTCGACTTCGCGCTCCCGGCGGACGCCGCCGGCGACTGCGACCTGGTCGTGCACGCCAGCGCCACCGAGGCGGGACTCACCCGCTCCCTCGAACTCCTCGCCCCGGAGGGCACCGTCCTCGAGCTGAGCTGGTACGGCGACCGGCGGGTCAGCCTGCCGCTGGGCGAGGCCTTCCACTCCCGCCGCCTTGTCGTCCGCAGCAGCCAGGTGGGCACCGTGTCCCCGGCCAGAAGCGGGCGCCGTACGTACGCCGACCGGCTCGCCCTCTCGCTCGAACTGCTCGCCGACCCCGCCCTGGACGCGCTGATCACCGGCGCGTGCGCCTTCGAGGAACTGCCGGAGGCGATGGCCGCGCTCGCCGCGGGCGAGACGCAGGCGCTGTGCCACCTGGTTCAGTACGACACTGAAGGACACTGAAGGGGCCTGACCACCTCGGATCGGTTCGGGACTACGTCCGGTGACCGGTTCGCCGAACAACGTGTCCGAGCCACGCGTCTCAAACGAAAACCCGTCGAAACTTCCTCCCGTACCGCCTGAACACGGAGAACGGACCTGCCGTACTACACGGCACGCCCGGCAGAGGGATCAGACGTGCCGCACCTGGAGGGTCGTCCGTTGTTCAGCATCACCGTCCGCGATCACCTCATGATCGCCCACAGCTTCCGCGGGGAGGTCTTCGGACCCGCGCAGCGCCTGCACGGGGCGACGTTCCTCGTGGACGCCACCTTCCGCCGCGCCGAGCTGGACGACGACAACATCGTCGTCGACATCGGACTGGCCACTCAGGAACTGGGTGGAGTAGTAAGCGAGTTGAACTACCGCAACCTCGACAACGAGCCCGACTTCGCCGACACCAACACCTCCACGGAGTTCCTGGCCAAGGTCATCGCCGACCGCCTCGCGGAGCGGGTGCACAAGGGAGCGCTGGGCGAAGGCGCCCGCGGACTGTCCGGCATCGCGGTCACCCTGCACGAGTCGCACATCGCCTGGGCGAGTTACGAGCGTGGACTGTGAACAAGTACGCGGACATCATCCCCATGTCTCTTAGCGCCATGCACTTTGTGATGCCCGGCACAGTGGACGACCCGACCAAGCCCAGCGGCGGCAACACCTACGACGCCCGGGTGTGCCTCGACCTCCCCGCCTTCGGCTGGCAGGTCCACAAGCACGCGATCGACGGCAGCTGGCCCCAGCCCTCAGCCGCCGCCCGCGCCGAACTGGCCCGCACCCTCAGCGAGATCGCGGACGGCAGCCGCGTACTCCTCGACGGACTCGTCGCCTGCGCCGCCCCCGAGATCATCGCCGCGGAGACCGAGCGGCTGCGCCTGGTCGTCCTCGTCCACCTGCCGCTCGGCGACGAGACGGGTATCGACCCCGGCCTCGCGGCGGAACTGGACGCCCGCGAGCGCCGCACGCTGCGTTCCGTGCCCGCGATCGTGGCCACCAGCGAGTGGGCGGCCCGCAGGCTGGTCGCCCACCACGGGCTGGCCCCCGACCGGGTGCATGTCGCCGCGCCCGGCGCCGACATCGCGCCCCTGGCCGCCGGCACCGACGGCGTCTCGCGGCTGCTGTGCGTCGCCTCGGTCACCCCGCGCAAGGCGCAGCACCGCCTCGTCGAGGCCCTCGCCACCCTCACCGACCTGAACTGGAGCTGCGTCTGCGTCGGCGGTCTGGGCCAGGACCCCGAGTACGTCGCCGAAATCCGGGAGCTCATCGACCGCCACGGCCTCGGCGACCGGCTGCAACTCGTCGGCCCGCAGGCCGGAGCCGAACTCGACGCGAGCTACGCCTCCGCCGACCTCCTGGTGCTCACCTCGTACGCCGAGACGTACGGCATGGCCGTCACCGAAGCGCTGGCGCGGGGCATCCCCGTCCTGGCCACGGACGTCGGCGGGCTCCCCGAGGCGGTGGGCCGCGCACCCGACGGCGGGATGCCCGGCATCCTCGTACCGCCGGACAACTCGGCGGCGCTCGCGGCGGAACTGCGCGGCTGGTTCCTCGACACCGATGTACGACGCCGTCTGAGGGCCGCCGCGCGCGGACGCAGGGCCGCGCTGGACGGCTGGGCCGCGACGGCCCGGAGCCTGGCCGGTGTGCTGGGGCGACTTGGGCGGGACGCAAGGAAGGGGGCAGCGTGAGTACGAGCATGACACCACCCGAGCAGGCGACGCCGAGGGTCGCGGAGGTGGGAACGATTCGGCTGGGTGACCGCAGGCGCGGCGCCGCCGACACGGAGGCCGACGACGTGACGCGGTACGCCCCCGAGTGGCTGGAGCTGCGCGAGAGCGCCGACGCCGCCGCGCGGTCGGTCGATCTCCTCGATCCCTTGCGGATCCGGCTCGCGAACCTGCCGCGGCGGCACCACGGCCTGGTGATCCACGACCTCGGCTGCGGCACCGGCTCCATGGGCCGCTGGCTCGCTCCGCGACTCGACGGACCCCAGCACTGGGTCCTGAACGACCGCGACCCCTATTTGCTGCACTTCGCCGCCGTCGGCTCACCCCGCACGGCCGCCGACGGCAGCCGGGTCACCGTCGAGACACAGCGCGGCGACGTCTCCCGGCTGACCGCGGACGCGCTGAAGGGCGCCTCGCTGGTGACCGCCTCCGCCCTGCTCGACGTACTCACCGCCGACCAGATCGAGGCGCTCGCCAAGGCCTGCGCCGGAGCCGGCTGCCCCGCCCTGCTGACGCTGTCGGTGGTGGGGCGCGTCGAACTCACGCCCGCCGACCCGCTGGACGCCGAGATCGCCGAGGCGTTCAACGCCCACCAGCGCCGTGACGACCTGCTCGGCCCCGACGCGGTCACCACGGCCTGCGACGCCTTCGCCCGGCACGGCGCGACGGTACGGGTGCACCCCAGCGCCTGGCGGCTCGGCCCCGACGAGTCCGCGCTGATGGCCGAGTGGCTGCGCGGCTGGGTCGGCGCGGCCGTCGAGGAGCGCCCCGAACTCGCCCCGCGCGCGGGCGCCTATCTGCGAGGGCGTCTCGCGGCGTGCGAGGCGGGGGAGCTGAAGGTCGTGGTGCACCACAGCGATCTCCTCGCCCTCGCCCGTCCGACGGGAGGAGCGGCATGAGTGCGCAGGCGGTGGCAGCCGACGCGCAGCCACGCGCCGTCCGGGCCGAGCCGGCACCAAGGCCCGTCCTGGACGGCAGTGAAGAGCGGGCGAGCAGTGAAGAGCAGGTGATACGAGGCGCACGGGCGGCCCGGACACCGAAGCCGGTCCCGGACGCGCGCCGCACCCTTCGTACGCTCTGGTCCCGTATCGACTCCCGCGCCCTGCGCACCCACTTCGGCACTTTCGCGGGCGTCGCCATTCTCGGCGTACTCGTCTGGCGGATGGGCACCGGCGTCTTCGTGGACGGACTGCGCCGGGTCGACGGCCCCACCGTGCTGGCGGCCCTCGGGATCGGCGTGGTCACCACGGTGTTCAGCGCCTGGCGCTGGTGCCTGGTGGCCCGGGGCCTGAAGATCCGGCTGCCGCTGGGGCCTGCCGTCGCGGACTACTACCGCTCCCTGTTCCTGAACGCGGCGCTGCCCGGCGGCGTACTCGGCGATGTGCACCGCGCCGTACGGCACGGGCAGAGCGCCGGTGACCTCGGCAGGGGCGTACGCGCCGTGGTCCTCGAACGCGTGGCGGGCCAGGTGGCGCTCATGGCCGTCGGCGGGGTCCTCCTGCTGACGCTGCCCTCGCCGGTCCAGACACAGACCCAGCACCTCGTCGAGGCATCCGCCATCGCGCTGGCGCTCGCCGCGATGATCGCGGCCGTGGTCGCGGTACGGCTGAAGGGCTCGTCGCCCTCGTCGCGACGCATGCCCCGCCTGCGCAACGCGCTCGCCGAGGCGCGTGAAGGACTGGTGGCCCGCCACACCTGGCCAGGTGTCGTCGTCTCGTCGGCCGTAGTGCTGGCGGGCCACCTCGTGATGTTCGTACTCGCCGCCAGGGTCGCGGGATCCGACGCGTCCCCAGTCGTGTTGCTGCCCCTGGCGGTGCTCGCCCTGCTCGCCATGGGACTGCCGCTGAACGTGGGCGGCTGGGGCCCCCGCGAGGGCGCCACCGCCTGGGCCTTCGGCGCGGCCGGACTCGGCGCGAGCACCGGCTTCTCGGTCGCCGTCGTCTACGGAGTGCTCAGCCTCGTGGCCAGCCTGCCCGGCATCGGCGTCCTCGTCGCCCGGTGGGCCATGGGCGTGCGGCGGCGCCCCCGGCCCGCGTACGAGAAGAGCGCGCCGCAGCGCCACAACGGCCACGTCCCGCGCTCACCACCGGCGAACGCGGGACACGCGGCGGACCGTCAGGACCGGCTTCCCGTACTGTCCTGCCCGGCCCCCTTCTGTATGGCGTCCTCGGCGCCCGGAGCGGAATTCGCCGCTTCCGGCCTGAGGATCGAGAAATACGAACCGAAGCAGTCCACCAGGCCCGCCAGCAGCTCCTTGCCTTTTTCGGCGGTAGCCAGCGAAGGACGGCCGATGACACCGGACTCCGTGTAAGCGGACATATCGAGGGTGAGAAGATGCCGTCGGTCGTCGGCGAGGAAGTCGGAGGACTCATATCCGGGACGCACCATTTCCGGATGAGCGTGCAGCAGGACGGACGTCTCCAATTCCCCGGCATGCATATCGCTGAGCAACGAGGTCCGCACATCGGCCCGGACCCGCGCCTCCTCCCAGTCCTCCGGTGCCGGGAACAGCGCCATGCGCGTGCCGCTCCCTGCGGATTCCTGCACCACATTGCCCAGCACGTAGTTCCCGCCATGTCCGTTGACCAGTACCAGGGCGTCGATGCCCGAGCGACGAAGCGAGTCGGCTATGTCCCGTACCACCGCGTGGAGTGTCACCGCGGAAATACTGACCGTCCCCGGCCAGGCGGCATGTTCGTGCGAGCAGGCGATGGTCAGCGGAGGGAGGAGATGCACCGGATACGCGGCGGCGACCTCACGGGCGATGGTGCAGGCGATGACGGTGTCAGTGGTCAGGGGTAGAAAGGGCCCGTGCTGTTCGAAGCTGCCGATGGGAAGGACGGCGACGCCGGGCCGACGCGCCCTCACGTCCTCCGTGGTGTCCAGCGGCAACAAGCCGGGGGTGGTCAGCTGTGTTCCCGAACCGGTCATGGTGGTAAGGCCTTTCGTTCCGTAGACACCGACGAGAGCAGGCTAACGCGGCAACGGCAGATTGGATGCAGGAGAAAATGAAGGAAAGCAAAGGCGTGCTCGGTCGGAGTGCCGGCCCCAAGGCAGATGTCCAGTCGGGTGTCCAGCGTGTGGTGGATCTCCAACTGCACACCGTGTACGGAGATTTCTACGCCGTCGGCTATTTGGATCTCGAACGCGGGGATGAACAAGTGGCCCTCATATACGGCGATATCGACGGAACGGAGGACACGCTCACCCGACTGCATTCGGAGTGCCTCACCGGAGACGCCTTCGGGTCCACGCACTGCGAGTGCGGCGACCAGCTGTCGACCGCCCTGCGCACCATCGTGGCGGAGGGCCGCGGCATCCTCCTCTACCTCCGCGGCCACGAGGGCAGAGGAATCGGGCTCCTCGCCAAACTGCAGGCCATGAAGCTCCAGTCGGAGGGCCTGGACACGGTCGAGGCGAACCTCGCCCTCGGTCTCCCGGTCGACGCCCGCGACTACGGCGTCGCCGCGGACATGCTGCACGATCTCGGCGTGCCCTCCGTACGCCTGCTCTCCAACAACCCGGCCAAGAGCGAGGCCCTGCGGCACCACGGCATCGAAGTCGCCGAGCACGTCCCCCTGTTGATACCGCCGCGCGAGCACAACATCAGCTACCTGCGCACGAAGCGGGAGCGCATGGACCACCACCTGCCGCATCTGGACGCGGTGATCCACTGGTCCTGAACTGCTCCTGAGCTGGTCCTGACTGGTGCGGCGGCCCGGATCCCGGATAGGAACAAGGGATGACAGACACAGATGACGTCGTCCTTTACCTCTCCGGACACCAGGTGACGCAGCTGCTGAGCATCGACGCGGCCATCGCGTCCCAGCGCGTGGCCTTCACGGCGCTCGGCGACGGCACCGCCGACGTGCCCGGAAAGATCATGGAGCCGAGCGGGTTCGACGACAGTGTCGTGCTGGCGTACGTGGCGCGGCTGTCCGCGGACACCGGGGCCGTCGCCAAGTTCGGCAGCGTCAATCCGGGCAACGCGGCGGCCGGGCTGCCGACCGTGCATGCGGTGATCAACGCGCTCGACCCGGTGACCGGCCGCCTGGCCGCCGTCATGGACGGCACGGCGGTGACGACGCTGCGCACGGCCGCGGCCAGCGCGGTGGCCTTCGACGCGCTGGCCACCGCCGACAGCGCGGAACTGGGCCTGATCGGCTCGGGCACCCAGGCGCTGGCCCATGCGCGGGCGGTGGCCCGGGTGCGGGACCTGCGGGCGGTACGCCTCTGGAGTCCGACTCCTGCGCGCCGCGAGCGGGCGGCCGAGCTGCTGGCGGCCGAACTCGGTATCGCCGCCAAGGCCGTCGCCTCAGCCGAGGAGGCCGTGTCCGGGCTGCCCATGGTCGCGGCCTGCACGCTCAGCAGCACGCCCGTCGTACGCGGCGAGTGGCTGGCGCCCGGCTGCACGGTGGTGAGCGTGGGGTCCTTCGAGCGGACCCGCAGCGAGGTCGACGCCGAGGTCGTACGGCGGGCCGCGGCCGTGGTCGTCGACGACCCGGACACCGCGGCGGGCCACGCCGGTCCTGTGGTGGACGCGTTGCGTTCCGGGCTGCTCGCGGCCGAGGACCTGATTCCGCTCGGCGGTGTCCTCACGGGCCGACGCGAGGGACGTACGAGCCCCGACGACATCGTCTACTACAACAGCGTCGGCCTCGGCATCCAGGACGCCGCCGCGGCCTGGGCGGTGATCGACGCAGCCAGGAAGGCCGACCTGGGGTAGAGGGCTTCTGATGAGGCATGATCCCTTCGTGGACATCACCGCGCTGCGTGCCGAAAGGTTCGCCGCCGACGCCCCGCGACCGGAGGTCAACCGCGTATGACCGAGCTCCACCTGTGGCTGCGCCACGAGACCCGCACGACCGAGCGGCGCACCCCCATCGTGCCGTCCGACGCGCGGCGGCTCGTCGAGAACGGCGTGACGGTGACCGTCGAGCGGTCCCCGCAGCGGATCTTCCCCGTCGAGGCGTACGAGGCGGCCGGGTGCCGAGTCGTCGAGCCGCACTCCTGGACCGTCGCACCCCTCGACGCGGTCGTCGTCGGCCTCAAGGAACTCCCCGAGGAACCGGGCGAGTTGCGGCACCGGCATGTCTTCTTCGGGCACGCGTACAAAGGGCAGCCCGGGGCCGAGGCGCTGCTGCGCCGGTTCGTCGCCGGAGGCGGGGCGCTGTTCGACCTCGAGTACCTGGTGGACGACAACGGCCGCCGACTCGCCGCCTTCGGCTACTGGGCCGGCTATGTGGGCGCCGCCCTCGCTGTACTCCACCACCGGGGCAGGCTGACGGCCCCGCTGCGGCCGACGTCGAAGGACGAACTGGACGCCGAACTCCAACCCCGCCCGGACGACGCGCAGTTCAGCTCCCTCGTGATCGGTGCACTGGGCCGCTCCGGACGGGGCGCGCGGGCCGCGCTCATGGAGGCCGGGCTCGACCCCACGTGCTGGGACCTCGCCGAGACCCGCGACCTGGACCGACAGGCCCTGCTGGACCATGAGTTGATGGTCAACTGCGTGCTCAGCACCGGCCCCGTCACCCCCTTCCTCACCGACAAGGACCTGACCGAACCACGCCGGGGCCTGCGCACGGTGTGCGACGTGACCTGCGACGTCGGCTCCCCCTACAACGTCCTTCCGGTCTACGACACGGTCACCGACTGGACGGACCCCGTACGCCGCCTCCATGAACGGCCCGCCCTCGACCTCATCGCCATCGACAACCTGCCGTCGCTGCTGCCCGAGGAGGCGAGCACGGACTTCTCGGCGCTGCTGACGCCACAGCTGCAGGAGTTCGGGGTGGCCGGGGCGTGGGGGCGCTGTCTGGACCGGTTCCACGAGACGTGCCGTGAACTCGGCCTGGAGAACGGGGAGTCCGACCATGCCTGAGACAGCCGTCGTGCCCGCATCCGGCACCGTCCACTGGATCGGCGCGGGCCTGTCCACGGGCAGCGGCCTGGCCACCCTGTGCGACACCGCCGACCGCGTACGCCTGTGGCACCGCACTGAAGAGCGGGCGGCCCAGAGCCTGACGGCGCTCGGCCTCACCGGACGCGCCGAACCCCGCGCGTACACGCTCCCCGCACTCGCCGCCGAACTGGCACCCGGCGACATCGTGGTCTCCATGCTCCCGGCCCCGGAACACGGCCCGCTGCTGGCCACCTGCGTGGCGCACCAGGCCCACTTCGCCTGCTCGAGTTACGTGTCCGAGGCGGTCCTGGACCAGGTCCCCGCCGCGAAGGCCGCGGGCATCGTCGTCCTCACCGAGTCGGGCCTCGACCCGGGCATCGACCACCTCTTCGCACACAGCCTCATCGCCCGCGCCCGCACGGAGATCGGCGCCGACACGGCCGCCGAGGTCAGCCTCACCTCGTACTGCGGCGGCATACCCGCCGTCCCCAACGACTTCAAGTACCGCTTCAGTTGGGCCCCCGCAGGCGTCCTGAACGCCCTGCGCTCACCAGCCCGCTACATCGAGTACGGCGAGGAGACGACAGCCGCCAACCCCTGGGAAGCCACCCGCACCCATCTGGTGGACGCCGAACCCTTCGAGGTCTACCCGAACCGCGACAGCATCCCGTTCGTCGACCAGTACGACCTGCCTCAGACGTGGAAACCCCGGACATTCGTCCGCGGCACCCTCCGTCTGTCCGGCTGGTTCGAAGCCTGGCAACCCGTCTTCGAGGAACTGAGGCGCGGCGACGACGAGCGCATCGCCGCGCTCGCCCAGGAGCTGGCGGCCCGCTACCCGACCACGGACGCCGACCGCGACCGCGTCGTCCTGGCCGTCTCCCTCGACGTACACGCGGACTCGGGCCGGAACTGGTCGGGGCGCTACCTGCTGGACATGGAGGGAGACGCGAAGGAGAGCGCGATGGCCCGGTGCGTGTCACGCACGCTGGCGCTGGGCGTACGCAAGATCCTTGCCGGAACCCTGCCGCCCGGACTGAGCCGTGCGGCCGAGACACCGGAGCGGTCCGAGGAATGGCTGGCGAAACTGGGCCAGGACGGGATCGACTTCACTCTGGACAGCATGCGCGCCAAGAACTGACGGCCCGTGACCTCGTAGCCCTGCCACGGTCCGCCCCCGTCAGCGGACCTCGGAAGTGCTCGGCCTGTTCAACTCATCTCAGCCGACGACCACTTCGTGCACCAGCCGCCTGAGATCCGCGAACCACGTCGGCCCCGCCGTCGGTCGTACCTGAGTCAGGAACTGCACGGTCAGGTCGTGCCGCGGGTCGACCCAGAAGGTGGTGCCGGCCGCGCCGGACCAGCCGTACAGGCCGGGGCCGGCCGGTGACTCCGTACGAGCCGGGTCGATCACGACCGAGACGCCGAAGCCGAAGCCGACGCCCGCGTTGCCGGGGAAGTCGTGGACGGGGCTGCCGTAGGTGCGGAGGTCGGCGGGGAGGTGGTTGGAGAGCATCGTTTTCACGGTCTGCGAGGACAGGAGCCGGGTGCCGTCCAGCTCGCCGCCGCGGCGCAGGAACTCCATGAAGCGGTGGTAGTCGTGCGCGCTCGCGACCAGGCCACCGTTGCCGGACAGCAGACGCGGACGGCTGCGTCCCGGCTGCTCAGGGCTCCGTACGATGCCACCCTTACTGCCACCGTCCTCGTCGCCTCCGTCACTCTCGGCGTACAGAACGGCCAGCCGGTCCGCCCGGTCCTCGGGAACCCAGAACCCCGCGTCCGTCATTCCCAACGGCCGAAAGACCCGCTCGGAGAGGAACGCGTCCAGTGACATCCCGGACACCACCTCCATCACGCGCCCGAGCACCGTGGTCGCGACCGAGTAGTTCCACTGAGTCCCCGGCTCGAACTGGAGCGGCAGGCCCGCGAACAGCTCGCAGGCCTCGGCCAGGTCCGCGTCCTGCGGCTCCGCCCGTTCCACTCCGGCGGCCCGGTACGCGGCGTCCACGGGATGTGCGTGGTAGAAGCCGAACGTCAGCCCCGCGGTGTGGGTCAGTAGATGCCGGATACGGATGGGCCCCTCGGCGGGGCGGGTGCTGAGGTCCGGGCCGCTGCCGTCGACGTACACCCGGGGCTCGGCGAAGGCCGGCAGATGGCGGGCCACCGGGGCGTCGAGGTCGAGCAGGCCCTCCTCCTGGAGCATCAGCGCCGCGACGGAGGCGATCGGCTTGGTCATCGAGTAGATCCGCCAGATCGTGTCCGTCCTGACCGGCAGTCCGGCCTCCCGGTCTCGGAGGCCGTACGAAGTGAGATGTGCGACACAGCCGTGACGGGCAACCGAGATGAGGTACCCGGGCAACCGGCCGTCGTCGACGAGGCGGGCGAAGTGTTCGTCCAGCCGTCGCAGAGCCGCCGGATCAAGGCCGACCTCGGCCGGTTCCACCTCTTGTCGCAACTCGCTCATCGTCCGCTCCCGTTCGAGGAAGGAGATGTGGTTCCTGTGCTGTTCCAGTGAAACCTATCGCCGACCTGCGGATTCGCGAGGTCGACGACGACTACCCGCATACCGGAGGTGCTACACGGGCGCGTGTGACGCGTGAGGCGTCGCGGTGTGCGCCGGAGCGCTGAAGTGCGCCCGAAGACCGGATCCGCGAGGCCCGGGTATACGTCATAGAAGGCGGATGGATGCCCCATGCATGAAGTGAGCGGCCGAGCCGGACGGGGGCTTGAAGCCGAACGGCGCGATTGATTACACAGCGTGAAGCAACCATTCGACAGTTCGATTCGTATATCTCCGTGGAAGCCCAGCAGACCCGTCAGGCCCCGCGACGCCGGAGCGTCACGATCCGCTTGACCGGAAAGCACCGAGCAAGGAGAACCAATGCGACCGTTCGCGCTCAACTATGCACGTCCGGCCCAGCAGTTGGAGGTCAGCGTTCCGTACGCCTATGACTCCAGACTGCAGTTGAACGTCCTGCCCGACGGGCGGCTCGCCGCTCATGACTACGCCGTGTTGCGGGAACTGGGGGCCACGACGTCCACGGCGGGCTCGAAGACCCACTTCGACGACTGAAGACGGACCCGCGACGATGACGGTTCTGATCCTGACGTGCGAACAGGATGTAACCGCGGACATGGTGGTGGCGCGACTGGACGGGACGGGTGTCCCGGTCGTCCGCCTCGACCCCGCGGACCTGCCCGGAGGCGTGGCCCTGTCGGGAGAGTTCGTGCACGGCTCCTTCCGCGGCCATCTGTCCGCCGGTGGCCGGCTGGTGACCATGAGCGGTCTGCGGTCCGTCTGGGTCCGCAGGCCCGGTGTGCCCGCGACGCGGGTCGCCGAGCCGTCCGCCTGGCTCACCGAAGAGTCCGCGCAGGCGCTCTACGGCATGCTGCGTTCCACCGGCGCGCGCTGGATGAACCACCCCGACGCGGCCCGCCAGGCCCGCCACAAGCCCTGGCAGCTTCATCTCGCCCAGCGCTGCGGGCTTCCCGTGCCCGCCACACTGATCACCACGTTCCCGCAGGCCGCCCGCGACTTCGCGGAACGCTTCCCGGACCTGGTGGTCAAACCCGTCTCGGGCGCACACCCGCAGGAGCCACCGAGGGCGGTTCCGACCAGCAGGGTCGCACCCGAGACGGACTTCTCGGCCGTCGCCTTCGGCCCCACACTGCTTCAACGGCGCGTGGCCAAGCGCGCCGACATCCGGCTGACCTGCGTCGGCGACCGGTTCTTCGCCGCCCGCAAGGCGGTCGGCCAAGGCGCCGATCCGGGGGAGGTCGACGTCCGGTTCGCCACCTCCACCGAACCCTGGCTGCCGGTCGAGACACCGCCGCGGGTCGCCGCGAACGTGCACGACTATCTTCGGGAGGCCCAACTCGCGTACGGCGCATTCGACTTCGCCGAGGACGCCGACGGCATCTGGTGGTTTCTCGAGTGCAACCAGGCGGGCCAGTTCGGCTTTGTCGAGATAGAGACGGAGCAGCCGATCGCACGTGCCGTCGCCGACTGGCTCGCCGCCCCCGCACCGGACCCGGCGTCGCCCGACGAGCAGGTCTTCGTCGAATCGGTCACGTGCGAGTGAGCCGTACGGACAGACCGCGGGCGGTGAACACCGGCTCGGCTTCGTGGCCGTCGACCGTGATGCGGCCGAACCGGCCTTGCAGGACACGGGCGTCGATGACCGGAATCGTGCTGCCCGGCTTCGGTGGCCGTTGCTTGTCGAGCCGGATGACGAGCGTGCTGCCCCGGCCGAGGAGCACGCGCCGCGTCACCGCCAGGGCCGGTACGCCGTCGTCGGTGAGCGTCACGTCGAGGGTCGTACCGGATGCCTGGGTGTACGCGCCGCGCACTCGGAGCGCCGAGGCCGTACGCAGCGTGCCGCCCCGCACCTGTACGTCGCCGCACCCGAGCGCGTCCCGTGAACCGGTCGCGAGGACGCCCTCCTCCAGCGTGGTGCCGCCGGTGTAGCCGTTGGCTCCCGTGAGGGTCAGCGTGCCGGTGCCCCGCTTGACCAGCGCGCCCCGGCCGTCGATGTCGTTGCGCCAGGTGTCGGCGGCGGAGAAGCCGCCGTCGCCGGCGTTCATCGTGACGCGCACGTCCGAGTCGAACGTCCCGTATCCGTCGGCGGCGGCGAAGAGGTTCAGCCGGCCCCACCGCTCGAAGCCGTCCAGCAGGACGTATCCGGCGGGCAGCGCCGTCGTCCGCAGAACCTCGCGCCGCTGGGCGGCGGAGAGGTACGGCAGCCGCGTCTCGAGGAGGACCTCGGCGCCCTTCGGTACGGTCATGGGGTCGCGCGAGGGCCGCTTGGGCAGGACGTAGGCCAACTTGGGGGCGACATCTGCCGAGTTGAGCGCGGGGCTCGCGTACGGGTCCTCGTCCAGGCCCGCCGAGTGCGCGAACTCGTACAGCGTGTCGGCACTCGTGCCGGTCTCCTTCTGGAAGTAGGCCAGGGCCTGGGCGCGGGCCGCCGCCTTGAGGCCGGCGTTCTTCGGGTCGGCGAGCGCGGCGGCGGCGAGCGCCGTGGCGAGGATCCGGCCGCCGATCACGTCGACGGTGGAGTGCATGCCCGACACGATGCGCGTGTGGGAGACGTCGAAGGCGCGGGTCACCAACTCCTGGAACCGTTCGGGAACCGCGTACGCCATCGCCAGCGCCGCCAGGTGGAGCGCGTTGGTGTGCCCGCTGGGGAAGCCGCCGTCCTCGGCCGGGACCTCGGCCCGCTGCCTCAGCAACTGTGGGACGACCGCCACGTCGGACTCGTAGACCGGGTAGCCCAGCGCGTCCTTCTCGCCGGTGTCGACGACCTCGCTGTCCTTGTTCATCCGCCAGGGACGCGGGTACTGGTACGCGAACTTGCTGGGGTTGCCCGAGGCGAACGGGCCGCGCACGGTGTCGACCAGCTCCGCCACCTTGCCCAGGTCCGAGTCGTGGGAGCCCGCGCCGAGCGCGGAACCCGCGGGAGCGTCGGCCGGGATCGTGTCGTTGATCTTGCCCGCAGGGACGCCGTCCGGCGCGGACGTGATGCCGGTGACCGCCTTCGCACCCGCCTTGTAGAAGTCGGCGAGAGGGCCAAGACCGTCGATCACCGCGTAACTCTGGTGCTGGCGGTCGTGGATGAAGGCCAGCTTCGCCTCGGCGTCGGTGCGGTGGGTGGTGACGCGCACGCTGTAGCGGATGTTGGCGCGCAGGACGTCGGCCATGAGCGGCATGCCGCTGTCCCAGGCGGCCCCCGTCTTCCAGACCTTGGCGAAACCATCGAGGATGCGAACCGCCGCGTTGGTCTCAGCGGTCTGATTCGCAACGACGTTGGTGGTGTACGAATCGACAAAGGCGGCGGGGGAGTTGGCGGGGGAGCCTGCCGCCGCGGCCGGCCACGCGGCGGCCACGGGAGCGGCAACCAGCCCGGCCGAGACGCCCACGGAGTTACGCAAGAACACGCGCCGGTCGATGCCGTGCTGGAAGTGCGGGGTACGGGTGTGCTGCCCGGGCATGGAGGTGCCTCTCTGCGTGGCGTTTCGCCTTGGGTTGGATGGGGGGTGCATCGGCCTCTGGCGGAGGAGCGGTTCACCTCGGGCCGGTGGGGCTTGCGGCTGTGCCTCCCGCGAGCGCTCGCGCCCCGTAAGGGGCGCGGGGCTGTGTCAATGTGCGGCTCCGCCGCGCGGGCGCGACCAGCCACAACCGGCCCGCGGCCGAGGTGCGACCCAGGGGGCTGGGGGCGAAGCCCCCGCCCTTCAGGGGCGCGGGGCTGTGCCGATTTGCGGCTCCGCCGCGCGGGCGCGACCAGCCACAACCGGCCCGCAGCCGAGACTCGACCCGGGGGCCGGAGGCCAAAGGGGCCCGGGGGCGCAGCCCCCGTTGAACTGCGGCTACACAGACGGAAGTTGATACCTCGAAGCGTTCAGGAAGCCCCGGGACGGGCTTCAAATCGGCGCGGCAGGCGAGTACCGCATTGAGTTCGTTAGGAAGTTAACTAACGAAGTATGGTGCGTCAAGAGGCAGGGAATCCCATTGCCGTACAACCCTTGCGGACAGACCGCCGCGCCCCCGCGGAGACCACCGCAGCAGACCTGGGGAGAGCATGCATCTGAGCGAGAGCGCCCGCGCGGTGTTCGCCGTACTGGCCGCGGCCGGTACCGCCACCCGCCCCCAACTGGCAGCCGTCGCGCGCCTTTCCAAGCCGACCGTCTCCTCCGCCGTGGCCGAACTCGAGGCCGCCGAGTTGGCCGAGTGCTCGGGCACCGTCTCCGGCGCCACCGGCCGGTCCGCCGCCGTCTACGGACTCGGTCCCGCCGCCGGGGCCGTGCTCGCCGTCGACCTCGGGCCCGCCGTGACCCGGGTGCGCGGCTGTGCCCTGGACGGCACCCTGCTCGCCGAGGGGACGGGGACCCGGCCGGACGCCGCCGACGTCGTACGCCACGTCCTCAAGGAGCTGCCCACCGGCGCCCCGCTGCGCGCGGTCGTCGTGGCCGTCGGCGATGTCATCACGCAGGACGCGGAAGGCGCGGGCGCGCGTCCGGCGACCGCCAAGGCCGGCCCGCTCTTCGACGCCATGGCCGTCGCACTGCCGCCGGGCGTTCCCGTACACGTCGAGAACAACGTCAACTGCGCCGCGCTCGCCGAGCTGCACGAGGGCGCCGCCCGCGGCCGGGACACCTTCGGCTATCTGCGGATCGGTGTGGGCATCGGCCTCGGGGTCGTCATCGGCGGCCAGGTGCTGCGCGGAGCGAACGGCGCCGCCGGAGAGGTGGCCCGGCTGCCCTACCCGTGGGACGGGGACCGTGAACCCCGCCGCGAGGGCCTGGAGGAGCACATCGGTGCCCGCTCCCTGCTGCGCCGGGCGGCGGACGCCTGGCAGGACGCCGACGGCCCGTGCCCCCGCACCGCCGAGCGGCTCTTCGCCCTCGCCGGTGAGGGGCACGCCACGGCACGTACCGCCGTCGGCCGCCATGCCGCCGAGATCGGCCGACTCGCCGCAGCGGCGGCGGCCGTCCTGGACCCCGGCCTGATCGTGCTGGGTGGCGCCATCGGCGCGGACCCCCAGCTCCTGCCCGGTGTACGGGCGGAACTCGCCCGGCTGAGCTGGCCCACCGAGGTCGTGAACAGCGCGCTCGGCGAGAGCGGCACCGTGGTGGGGGCGGCCCGGCTGGCCGTGGCCCGGGGCATCGAGACAGTGACCGGCGGAGTGGAAGCCAAACCGCGACCGGAGAGTGGATTCCAAACCGTGACCGGAGGGGTGCGGGTGAAGCATTGACGGACTCCACCGGCTTCTGCCAATGTCCGGACAAGCGCTTTCTAAGTCGGTCGGGACGCCGGCTTGGGGCGAGCGTCCCGCCCGTACTCGACGTACGGCAACCGCACCAGGGCGTGCTTGTGCGGCGACGGCCACAGTGGCCGGGGACCCTCGCCTGTCAGGATGACGCGGCCGGGCGAGGCCGCGCCCTCGGGAAGCGAACTTTCTTGCACAATGCACCCGTGCCGCCTCCGTCGGCGCCGTGCTCCGTCCCCTACCACGAAAAGGGATCGAAGATGACCACTGTGGGTGTGCGGCGCTCCCGCCGACTCGGCCGCGGCGGCATACGCCGCCTGGTCCCCCTCGCTGCCGTGGCCACGGCAGGTGCCCTGCTGCTCTCCGCCTGCGGCGGGTCGGACTCCGGCTCGGGCGGGACCTCCAAATCGCTGACGTTCTGGATCTCCACGGTTCCGGGGCAGGACGCGGGCTGGAAGAAGATGGTGGCGCAGTACAAGAAGGAAACCGGCGTCGACGTCAAGCTCGTCAACAATCCCTACGACGGCTACGAGGCGAAGCTGCGCAGCGCCGCGCAGGCGAACTCCCTGCCCGACGCGGCGGCAGTGCCGAAGCTGGACCCAATCTGGGCGAACAAGCTGATCGACCTCAGCCCCATCGCCAACAAGAAGAGCAACAAGATCAACGGCAACTTCGTCGCCAAGGACTCGTCCGGGAAGGTGCTGTCCATCCCCTCGGACATCACCGCGTCCGGCATGTTCATCAACAAGTCGCTCTTCGAGAAGGCCGGTGTCGACTACCCGACCTCGCCCGACAAGACCTGGACCTGGACCGAGTTCATCAAGGCGGCGGACGAGGTCCGGGAGAAGACTGACGCCAAGTACTCCCTGACCTTCGACCAGTCGCCGTCCCGGCTCCGCGCCATGGTGTACGAGATGGGCGGGAAGTACGTCCAGGCCGACGACTCCGGCAAGTTCTCGGTGGACGCGGCGACCAAGAAGGCCGTGAACACCTTCGTCGGGTGGAACGACGACAAGACCATGCCGAAGTCGGTGTGGACCAGCGGCGCCGACCCGTCGGCCATGTTCCAGAGCGGTGACGTCGTCGCCTACTGGTCCGGCGTGTGGCAGGTCGCCGCCTACGCGGAGAGCATCACGAAGTTCGAGTGGGCGAGCGTCCCGACTCCCGCCGAGCCGGTGCAGGCCAGCGACGTCAACAGCGGCGGCATGACGGTGGGCTTCAACAACAACGCCGACGCGGCCGCCGCCGCGGAGAAGTTCCTGTCCTGGCTGTACGAGCCGGCCAACTACCAGGCGCTGTGCGAGGCGTCCGGGTTCCTGCCCGTCGAGACCGGTCTGAACCCGAAGTACCCCTTCAAGTCCGAGGCGGCGCAGGCGGCGTTCAAGCTGTACAACGAGTCGATCCCGCTCTACGACCCGATCTCCGGCTCCTTCAACACCGCGCAGACGGGCTGGGCGCTGAAGGGCAAGAGCCTCACCGAGGACCCGACCAAGATAGAGCTCGGCAAGGCGATCAACGGCCAACTGTCGGCCGACAAGGCCCTGGAGAACATCGTGGCCGGCTACGACCAGCAGGTCGGCGGCTGAGCGTAGGCCGAAAGGCCCGGGCGGCGGGGTCGAGACTCCGCCGCCCGGGCCTCTGGACCCCACGTGCATGCCAGGCTCATGGCCTGAGCGCACAGGAACCCATTCCACCAGCACGGAGTCAGGAAGATGACCAAAAGCGCCTCGGACGTGTCCGTGAGCCCGCCCAGGAGACGCAGCAAGTACACCGTCGCGCCGCTCGTCCTCATCGCGGGCAATGTCGTGCTCTTCGCGCTGTTCTTCGTCTGGCCGGCGGTGATCGGGCTCGTCTACTCCTTCACGAACTACACGGGCATAGGGGCGTTCCAGTTCGTCGGACTGGACAACTACCAGAACCTGTTCGGGGACTCCACCTTCTTCGACGCGCTGACCCGGACGCTGCTGTACACCGTGCTCTTCGTTCCGCTGAACTTCGCGCTCTCGCTGCTGATCGCCAACGTGCTGGTGAGCAAGCACGCCAAGGGCGTGTCGGTCGCCCGCGTCTTCTTCTTCATCCCGTGGCTTCTGTCGCCCATCGTCGTGGGTGTCCTGTGGCGGTGGCTGTTCGGTGAGAACTTCGGACTGGTCAACCACGTCATCGAGAAGCTCGGCGGAAGTGCCGTTCCGTGGCAGTCGAACGCGGACCTGTCGCTGATAGTGGTGGTGGTGGCGGCATCCTGGGCCTGGACCGGCTTCTCCATGCTGCTGTTCATCGCGGCGATCAAGAACGTACCGACGTCGTACTACGAGGCGGCCGCGCTCGACGGCGCCGGTCCGTGGCGCCAGTTCGTCAGCATCACCCTGCCGAGCATCGCGCCGACTTCCTTCATCGTCATCCTGCTCAACACGATCCACGGGATGAAGGAGTATCCGCTGTTTGCCTCCCTCAACAACGGCGGACCCGGAACGTCGAACAACCTGCTTGTCCAGTACATCTACCAGACCGGCTTCAAATCGGGCCAGATCGGCTATGCGAGCGCCGCGTCGTTCGTGCTCATGCTCATCCTGATGGTCGTGGCGATCATCCAGATGATGGTCAACCGGCGGGTGGAGAACCGATGACAACCACAGACATGCCACGCCCGGTCGACGCCGAGCCCGGACGGGCTGTTTCCAGGAAGCGGTCCCGCGGCGCGGCCGGCGGTGGGCTTCGGCGCGCGGTGCCCGCGACGACACTGCTGTGGGTTTTGGCGGCCGTCTACGGGTTTCCCGTGCTGTGGTTCGTCCTCAGCTCCTTCAAACCGGCGGGAGACTTGTTCACCTCGCTGGCACTGTTTCCGGACGACCCCACCCTGTCGGGCTACACGGCAGCATGGGGCAGCGCCAACTTCTCCCAGTACTTCATCAACACGACCATCGTGTGTGTGATCGCGACGATCCTCACGGTGGGAGTCAGCTGCTGCACGGGGTACGCGCTGGCCAAGTACGACAACAAATGGCTCAAGGCGTTCTTCGTCTGCATCCTCGCCACGACGATGCTGCCGGGCGAGGTCATGCTCGCCCCGCAGTTCCTGGTGGTCCGCGACCTGGGCCTGTACAACTCGCTCGCCGGCATCATCGTCCCGGCCTTGCTCACCGCGACCGGATGCTTCATGTTCCGCCAGTTCTTCCTGACGGTCCCCGACGAGCTCATCGAGGCCGCCCGCATCGACGGGGCGCGTGAACTGTCGATCTTCCTGCGGATCATGGTGCCGATCTCCCGGCCCATCATGCTGACCCTCGCCATCCTGTCGTTCCAGTGGCGATGGAACGACTACATCTTTCCGCTGCTGATGCTCAACGACCCCGACAAGTTCACCGTGCAGATCGGCATCCAGAGCCTCGTCGGCGCGCAGAACATCAACTGGTCGGTGGTGCTCGGCGGCTCGGTCATCACCATGATTCCGCTGATCGTCGTCTTCCTGGTGTTCCAGCGTTACGTCATGAACGCCGACATCAACGCCGGACTGAAGGACTGACCGTGCCCACCCCGCTCGACCACGAGTTCGTCCGCGCGGCGGCCCGCGCCGCCGACCGGCCGGCCGCCCCGCTGGCGGCCGACCCCGACGAGGAACCCGCGGGTGTGCCGCACCGTGGTCTGGCGCGCCGGGTGAAGACCCTGGTCGCGGCATACCGTTCCCCGGACTCGGCACTGCACGGCAGCAGGCAGGCCGTCGCCGCCGCGATGACCCACCTCCGCGCCCTGCGGGCCGCGCAGACCACCACCGGCCTCTTCGCCGGCGGCGACAACGTGCAGTCACCACCCGACTCCGCCTTCACCGTCAACGACGTGTGCGACGCGCACGTCCTCGCCGCCGGCGCGGGGCCGGAACTGCGCGACGTCACGGCCGCGCTCGCCGAGATCGCCGGCGCCGCCACCGGCAGTCTCCTGACCGGTGGGGTGCACACCCCGAACCACCGCTGGGAGCTGTGTGCGGCGCTCGCCCGGCTGCACCGGTCGTTCCCGGACGACCGGCTGCTCGACCGCGTCGAGGAGTGGCTCGCCGAAGGCGTCGACATCGACGCGGAGGGCCTGTACTCGGAACGGAGTGCCAACTACGCGGCCCATGTGTCCAACCCGTCGCTGCTGCTGCTGGCCGGCGTGCTCGGCCGTGCCGACCTGCTGGACGCCGTCGAACGCAATCTCGCCACGACCCTGGACCTCATCAGGCCGGACGGCACGGTGGAGACCGTCCACTCGCGACGGCAGGACCAGAACCACCCGTTCCCGCTGGCGCCTTACCTGCCGCACTACCGGCTGCTCGCCATCCGCACCGGTCGGGGCGACTTCGGCCGGGCGGCGCGGCTGGCGGCCGCCGGCGGCATCGACGACCCCGACCTGCTCGCCCAGACCCTCCTCACCCCGGACCTGTGCCGCGCCCTGCCTGCCCCGGCCGCACAGACACTTCCGCGCGACCGGTACATCACCACCGCACGCCTCGCCGCACACGCCTCGGCCGACGTGCACACGGTGGTGTACGGCGGCTCCGACGTGCCCGAGCACCGGCGCATCCGCTCGGGCCTCGCCTGCAACCCCACCTTCCTGCGCCTGTTCGCCGGCGACGCCGTCCTCGACGCGGTCCGTCTGACCCGGGGGTTCTTCGACCTGGGCCCGTTCCGCGCTGCCGGCATGCAACAGCTCGCCGACAACCGGTACCGGCTCACCGAGACCCTCACGGCCGCCTACTACCAACCGCTCCCGACGGACCAGAGGCGGGACGACGGCGGCTACCAGATGGCGGACGAGGGACGCTTCTCGGCCGCGATGGCCTTCCCGGACCGGCCTCGTGACGAGGTCTCACACACGACCCGCGTCGAGGCGGACCTGAGGGAAGACGGTGCCGACCTGCGGATCGACATCAGCGGACCACGGGTGCCCTGGGCCCTCGAACTGACCTTCCGGCCGGGCGGCGTGCCAGAGGGCGCCGTACCGATCGGCGACGGGCGCTGGTGCCTGACGACCGGGCCGATGACCTACCGGGTCGGTGACGACGAGATCCGGGTCGAGGCCGATGTCGAGGCAGGCGAACCGCTCGCCGGGCCGGACCGGAGCGACGTACTGCGGTACGACCCGGGTCAGGACTACACCGTGGCGGGCGGCACCGACGCGACGACCGGGAACCGCGTCTACATCGGTGGCCATGGCCCGCACACACTGACCGTCGCACTGCGTGCCCGCCGACCCGCACCTGTGGTGTGACCCTGGCGAACCACACCATGGCCACGCCACCCCAGGCATGAAGGCCTTCACGGCGGTGCTCGGCGAGCCCGACGCGCACGGCGAACCAGAACTGACGCTGGTTCGCCGTGCGCGTCGCTGACCGCTGTCCCTGACCTGGACCTGGAGCGAGGACTCAGGCGGTCACTTTGTCGCGGTCGGGCGCGTCATCCCGGGGCCGCTCGCCGAGTGACTCCGTCGGGACCTTGTGCGTCTCGCGCGCGGTGAGTGCGGCGATCACCGGCGGGACGCACAGCGCGGCGGTGAACAGGGCCACGGCCGACCAGTCGTCGCCGTCCGGGCCCGCGATCTGCGCGGCGAAGGTGACGGCGAACCCGGCGATCGCGAAGCCGATCTGGGTACCGATCGCCATGCCGGACAGGCGGACCCGGGTCGAGAACATCTCGCCGTAGAAGGAGGGCCAGACGCCGTTCGCGGCGCTGTAGACGACACCGAAGGCGACGATGCCGAGAACCAGGACCAGCGGGTACGAGCCCGTGGAGATGGCCCACAGGTAGGCGAACATCGTCACGGCGCTGCCCGCGGCACCGAGCAGGAAGACCGGACGGCGGCCGATGCGGTCGGAGAGGGTGGCCCACAGCGGGATCGCGGCAAGGGCGACGAGGTTGGCGAGGGCGCCCACCCACAGCATGGAGGTGCGGTCCATGCCGACCGCGTCGCTGGTCGCGTACGACAGTGCCCACACGGTGAAGATCGTGCTGACCGAGGCGACGAGCGCGGCCGCGACCACCCGCAGCACATCCGCCCAGTGCTCGCGCAGCAGCACGGCAAGCGGCATCTTCGGGACGCCCTCGGTGGCGGCCTGCTGGGTGAAGGTCGGGGTCTCGTGGAGCGTACGGCGGATGACGTAGCCGACGACGGCGACCGCGAAGCTCATCCAGAAGGGGATGCGCCAGCCCCAGGCCAGCAACTGGTCCTCGGGGAGCGCGGCGACCGGGATGAACACCAGGGTGGCGAGGAGCTGGCCGCCCTGGGTGCCGCTGAGCGTGAAGCTGGTGAAGAAGCCGCGGCGGTTCGGCGGCGCGTGTTCCAGTGACATGGAGTTGGCGCTGGCCTGCTCGCCCGCGGCCGAGATGCCCTGCAGGATGCGGCAGAGGACGAGCAGGACGGGGGCCAGTGTGCCGACCTGCTCCCGCGTGGGCAGACAGCCGATGAGGAACGTCGACAGGCCCATCAGCATCAGCGTGAAGACCATGATCTTCTTACGGCCCAGCTTGTCGCCGAAGTGACCGAGGAACAGCGCGCCGACCGGGCGGGCCGCGTACGCGACGCCGAAGGTGGCCAGCGACAGCAGGGTCCCGGTGGCCGGGTCCGACTCGTCGAAGAAGACGTCCGGGAAGATCAGCGCGGCGGCGCTGCCGTAGATGAAGAAGTCGTAGTACTCCAGGGCACTGCCGATCCAGGCGGCCGTGGCGGCTTTCTTAGGCTGGCCCGGTGGTGCGTCGAGCGGTGCGGCGGGGACGGACACGGCGTGCTCCTTCGAGGGAACTCCAACGTGAGCGGAGTGAGCGGGGAAGCGGCGAGGGGAGAGATGCCGGACCCTGGGGTGACGGGTCGGCTGCGCCGGGTGTGGGGGCTGGTGCTGGCCCGGCTAATTAACCCACTGGATAGTTAGTAGCGGTTGGCTACGGATGTTGCGCTCACGTTTCCCGGGTGTCAAGGGGTCGCGCCGGAGGATCTTTCCCGCTTGGCTCTGTGTCCTCAGTCCGTCGCGCGGTCGGCGGTCAGATACGCGATGACCATGTCGCCGAGCATCTTCCGGTAGTGCTCCCGCTGGTCGGCGGCGACCAGGTCGCGGCCGAAGAGTGCGCCGAAGGTGTGCCGGTTGGCGACCCGGAAGAAGCAGAACGAGCTGATCATCGCGTGCAGGTCCACCGCGTCGACATCGGCCGTGAACAGGCCTGACTCACGTCCCGCCGCCAGGATGCGGCCGATCACGTCGAGCGCGGGCGAGCCGATTTCGCCCAGTTCGGCGGAGGCGGCGATGTGCTCCGCCTCGTGGATGTTCTCGATGCTGACCAGGCGGATGAAGTCGGGGTGCGCCTCGTGGTGGTCGAAGGTGAGCTCGGCGAGCCGGCGGATGGCCGCGACCGGGTCCAGGTGCTCGACGTCCAACTGCTGCTCGGCCTGCCGGATCACGCTGTACGCCCGCTCCAGCACGGCCGTGAACAGCTGCTCCTTGCCGCCGAAGTAGTAGTAGATCATCCGCTTCGTGGTACGGGTCCGGGCGGCGATCTCATCCACCCTGGCCCCGGTGAACCCGGCCCGGGCGAACTCGTGAGTCGCCACGTCGAGGATTTCGGCCCTGGTGCGAGCGGCGTCGCGGATGCGGCCGTTCGGTCGTGCCGGTTCTTTGACGCTGGTCATCGGGTTCCTTCGGGTTCCTTCCGGCGAGGTGCCGTGCCGGAGATTGTAGAACCAGGCCTTCGTGCGGGGGCGGGCGGATCGTGGGCCGGGGGCTTTCCGGGAGTCCGCGATGCTGGTATAGCTAACGTACTAGTTCGTACATTAGTGAGCTGCCCGCTCACGCTCAGGAGGTCCCCGGTGCTGTCCAAGGACTCGTATCTCGTCGGACTGATCGGTTCCGGCATCGGCCCCTCGCTCAGCCCGGCGCTGCACGAGCGGGAGGCCGACCGTCAGGGCCTGCGTTATCTCTACCGGATCATCGACATCGACGCCCTCGGTGTCCCGCCCGAGGCGGTGGGGGACCTGGTACGGGCCGCCCGCGACCTGGGCTTCGACGGGCTGAACATCACGCATCCCTGCAAGCGGCTCGTCATCGAGCATCTGGACGCGCTGGACCCGCAGGCCGAGGCACTCGGGGCGGTCAACACCGTCGTCTTCAAGGACGGCCGGGCCGTCGGCCACAACACGGACGTCACCGGCTTCGCCGCCTCCTTCGCCCGCGGCCTGCCCGACGCGCGGCTGGAGCGGGTCGTCCAGCTGGGCGCGGGCGGCGCGGGTGCCGCCGTCGCGCACGCCATGCTCACGCTCGGCGCGGGGCACGTCACCGTGACGGACGCACTGCCGGAACGTGCGGTCGCGCTGGCCGCTGGGCTGAACCGGCGTTTCGGTGACGGTCGCGCCGCCGTCGCGACACCGGATCGGCTGGCCGCGCTGCTTGCCGATGCCGATGGGATCGTGCATGCCACGCCCACGGGTACGGCGGCTCATCCGGGGCTGCCGCTTCCGGCTCGGTTGCTGCATCCCGGGCTGTGGGTGGCCGAGGTTGTGTACCGGCCGCTGGAGACGGAGCTGTTGCGCACCGCTCGCGCGGTTGGCTGCGCCGCGCTGGACGGGGGTGGGATGGCTGTCTTTCAGGCTGCCGATGCGTTTCGGCTGTTCACCGGGCGGGAGCCGGACGCTCCGCGGATGCTGGCGGATATTGCTGAGTTGGCCGGGGCCGTGAGTGTCCGTGACTGAGCGCCGTGCGGATAGTGCTGTATGTCGGCTGCGGGTCGGTCGTGGCTGGTCGCGCAGTTCCCCGCGCCCCTGACGGGGCGCCCCCTGAACGGCGGCGCAAAAGCACCGCCAGAACTGTGAAGCCTCCAAGGAGTACTACGAATGCGTACTTCCATCGCCACCGTCTCCCTCAGTGGCTCCCTCACCGAGAAGCTCACTGCTGCCGCTCGGGCCGGGTTCGACGGTGTCGAGATCTTTGAGAACGACCTCCTCGCCAGTCCCCTCACGCCCGAGGAGATCCGCGACCGTTGCGCCGACCTCGGTCTGAGCATCGACCTCTATCAGCCGATGCGCGATATCGAGGCAGTGCCGGAGGACGAGTTCGAGCGCAACCTGCGGCGGGCCGAGCGTAAGTTCCAGCTCATGCGGCGGCTCGGGGCCGACACCGTGCTGGTGTGTTCCAGTGTGTCGCCGCTCGCCGTGGACGACGACGCGCTCGCCGCCCGGCAGTTGCGCCAACTTGCCGAACTGGCGCAGGAGTTCGGCATGCGTGTGGCATACGAGGCACTGGCGTGGGGCCGGCATGTCAGTACGTACGACCATGCCTGGCGCATCGTCGAGGAGGCCGACCACCCCGCGCTCGGCACCTGCCTCGACAGCTTTCACATCCTCGCGCGCGGTTCCGATCCCAAGGGCATCGAGGACCTTCCCGGCGAGAAGATCTTCTTCCTCCAGCTCGCCGACGCCCCGCTGCTCGCGATGGACGTCCTGCAGTGGAGCCGCCACCACCGCTGCTTTCCCGGCCAGGGCGGCTTCGACGTCGCCGGGTTGCTGCGTCATGTGCTGCGCACCGGTTACGACGGTCCGCTCTCGCTGGAAATCTTCAACGACGTGTTCCGGCAGGCCGAGGCCGGTCCGACCGCGGTGGATGCCCGCCGCTCCCTTCTTGTCCTGCAGGAGAGCGTCGGAGTGGCGTCGCTGCCCGCGCCCGTCGTCCCCACCGGCGTCGCCTTCGCCGAACTGGTCACGCCCGACGCGGAACCCCTCGCGGCGCTGCTCGGCGCGCTCGGTTTCGCCCGCACCGCACGACACCGCGGCAAACCCGTCGACCTGTGGCAGCAGGGCGAGGCCCGCATCCTGGTCAACACCGGACCGGCCGGACGCCGCGACCGCACCGGACTCGCCGCGCTCGGCCTGGAGTCACCCGACCCGGCGGGCGCGGCCCGGCGCACCGAGGCCCTGCTGGCACCGGTACTGCCGCGCCGTCGCGCACCACAGGACGTCGCCCTCGACGCGGTCGCCGCCCCCGACGGCACGGAGCTGTTCTTCTGCGCCACGAACCGGCCCGAACTCCCCAACTGGCTAACCGACTTCGAGGACCTCGAGCACCCCGCGGAAGCCCCGAACGTGCACCGCATCGACCACCTCGCCCTGACCCAGCCCTGGCACCACTTCGACGAGGCGGCCCTCTTCCACCGCAGCGTCCTCGGACTGGAGGCGCAGCAGAGCGTGGACGTCGCCGACCCGTACGGTCTGCTGCGCAGCCGCGCCGTCACCAACGCCGACGGCAGCGTCCGTATCGCCCTCACCGTCGGCGCGGCCCCGACGGACGACACGGTCCACGCCCAGCACATCGCGCTGGCCACGGACGACGTGGTCGCCGCGGCCCGCCGCTTCCGCGAGGCCGGAGGCCACCTGCTGCCGATCCCCGGGAACTACTACGACGACCTCGCGGCCCGATTCGACCTCAGCGAAGCCGAGTTGGCGACGTACCGCGAGCTGGGCATCCTCTACGACCGGGACGCGCACGGTGTCTTCCGGCACTGCTACACCCACACCGTCGGCCGCGTCTTCTTCGAGCTGGTCCAGCGCGACGCCGGCTATCGGGGGTACGGCGCCCAGAACGCGCCCGTACGTCTGGCGGCGCAGCACGCCGCGAAGGCGGTCACTGGCGGCTGACCGTCCGGGTCACGCCCGCGACGACCGCCGTGGCCAGGATCCAGCCGGTGAGGACCAGAACGTACGACAGGTACTGGTACCCGTCCTTCGGAGCGAACGCGCCCTCCTGGCCGAAGGAGATCACCGGGAGCAGCAGGTCGAGGGTGTAGAAGACCGGGTTGAAGGGCGGGGCCTCGTCCGGCTTCAGCGCCGGCGGATGGTGCAGGGCGTACGAGACCGAGCCGACCGCCAGTAGCGACAGCAGCCAGACCGCGGCGCGCAACGGGCGGAAGCCGTAGCCGACGGTCGCGTCCTGGACCTGGCCCCAGAGGCGGCCGTACCAGGGAAGCGTGCGCCGGTGGCGGCGCTGCTTGGCCAGCTGAACGAGACGGGCCGCGTCCTCGTCGCCGATACGGCGGTAGGCGGCGGTCAACTGCTCGTAGGCGTGCGGGACATAGGCGTCGTCGTCGCATTCCAGCATGGGCAGACGGCGCTCGGCGGGCTCGTGGGGCGTGAGGGTCGTATAGACGAGACCGTCGAGACGGACCGTGTCCGGCAGCTTCTCCGGCTCCACGAACAGGACCTCCACCTGGGCCCGGCGCAGGTTGAGGCCGCCGTCCAGAGGCTCGCCCCTGCGCAGCCACAGTTCCCCGACGGTGCAACTGGAGGCCCGCAGCGCCATGTCGCCGGGGTTCGACAGACGCGCGTACGACAGGTCGAGGCGGCCGGCGACACGGGCGCCCCGCAGCCCGATCCATCCCTCGACGTCCACCTGCCGCAGCAGGAGGTCGCCTTCCACGCCGAGCGTCACGGCGTCCAGGGCCACCTGGCCGGGGCGGCAGAGGCGGGCGTCTGTGAGATTGACCGAGCCGTTGACGGTGGCGCCGTTGAGCCGTATCTCCCCGTACGCCTTCAGTCCGGGGGCATGGAGGTCGTCGCCGACGGTCGCCTGGTTGAGCTGCAGCACCGGCTCCGCGGCATCCGGCGCGCTGAACTCGGCGCTCTCCATGTACAGGCTCCCCGCGATCTGCGCCCCGCCGAGCCGCACGGGCCCCCGGAACCGGGAGCGGGTCATCCGCAGCACGCCCTCCACCTGCACGGCGTGAGAGGTGAGCCCGGGCAGAACGGACTCGCTGAGGTTCAGCTCGCGGAGCCGGCAGGCGTAGAAGCGCGGAACCTCGTCGAAGTAACAGTGCCGCAGCTGGGCGGGGTGGTCGACCGTGGCGTGCTGGAGGTCGAGCAGCCCGGTGACACGAGCGCCCGCGAGACCGAGCGACGCTATCTCGCCGTCCTCCTGAGGGCCGTTGATAAGGAGCGTCCGCAACACGGCCGCGCGTACGGTCCGTTCCGGCCCCCAGCCGGCCCCGGCCGCCACGTCCTCGTCGGTTCCGGCGCGGAAGTCCACGGACTCCCCGCGGGAAAACGCCCGCCACACCCGCTCCTCGGCCGCCGTCAGATCGTTGATCTCCATCAGCGCGGACTCTGACGCGGTCCGCGGCAGGTGTCAACTCACCGGTTACGCCCTGGCGTTCCACTCCGCGACAACCGGCCACCCGTGCTCCGTCGACAGCCGGCTCAGCGTCCCCGTCTCCAGCCGGAACAGCCGCCCGTCGGACGGCGGCAACCCCAGCCGGCGGGCCGTCAGCACACGCAGGAAATGGCCGTGAGCCACAAGGAGCACATCACCTTCGGGTAGCACCGGGGCGACCCGCGACAGCACTCGGTCGGCGCGCTCGCCCACCTGCTCGGGCGATTCGCCCGGGTGCCCGTCCGGGCCGGTCGGCGTCCCGTCGGTCCACAGGTCCCAGTCGGGACGGGTGCGGTGGATCTCGGTGGTGGTGACGCCCTCGTAGGCGCCGTAGTACCACTCGTGCAGGTCCGGGTCCGTTGCGGCCCCGGACAGGCCCGCGAGTTCGGCGGTACGCACCGCGCGGCCGAGCGGGCTGGTGAGGACGAGCGCGAAGGCCCGGGTCGCCAGGAGCGGAGTGAGGGACTTGGCCTGTTCCTCGCCGCGCTGGGTGAGGGGCAGGTCCGTCCAGCTGGTGTGCTGCCCGCTCCGGCTCCACTCGGTCTCGCCGTGGCGGACCAGCAGAAGGTCGCCCATGACCGCTACTTCGCCGACTCGACGGAGTGACCGCCGAACTGGTTGCGCAGCGCCGCGATCATCTTCATCTGCGGCGAGTCGTCCTGCCGGGACGCGAAGCGAGCGAAGAGGGAGGCCGTTATCGCCGGCAGCGGCACCGCGTTGTCGATGGCCGCCTCGACGGTCCAGCGGCCCTCGCCGGAGTCCTCCGCATAGCCGCGCAGCTGCTCCAAGTGTTCGTCCTTGTCGAGGGCGTTGACCGCCAGGTCGAGCAGCCAGGAGCGGATGACGGTGCCCTGCTCCCAGGAACGGAAGATCTCGCGTACGTCGGTGACGGAGTCGGCCGCCTGCAGCAGCTCCCAGCCCTCGGCGTAGGCCTGCATCATGGCGTACTCGATGCCGTTGTGGACCATCTTCGAGAAGTGCCCGGCGCCCACCTTGCCCGCGTGGACGTAGCCGTACGGGCCTTCCGGCTTGAGCGCCTCGAAGATCGGCTGGAGCCGGTCCACGTGCTCCTTGTCGCCGCCGACCATCAGGGCGTAACCGTTCTCCAGGCCCCACACACCGCCGGAGACGCCCGCGTCGACGAAGCCGATGCCCTTCGCCGCCAGCTCCTCGGCATGCTTCTCGTCGTCCGTCCAGCGGGAGTTGCCGCCGTCGACGACCGTGTCGCCGGCTTCCAGCAGATCACCGAGTTCGTCGACGACCGACTGGGTCGGGCCGCCGGCCGGGACCATCACCCAGACCACGCGCGGGCCTTCGAGCCCGGCGACCAGTTCGGTCAGGCTGCCGACGTCGGATAGCTCGGGATCACGGTCGTAGCCGATGACGGTGTGCCCGGCCTGGCGGATGCGCTCGCGCATGTTCCCGCCCATCTTGCCGAGACCGATCAGGCCCAGTTTCATCGCTGTCATGCCCTTCCACTTCTTCCTGAACTGCGGTGGCCGCTGATCGCGGACGGTCTGTCAGACACGGGCGCTTCCCGCCCTGTCGCCACCGCGCAGGGCGATCGCGTACATCTCGTCCGCGTTCAGGCGGCGCAGTTCCTCGGCGATCAGCTCGGAGGTGGGGCGGACCTTCAGGGCGAGGGTGCGTGCAGGCTGGCCGGGCAGGGAGAGGGTGGCCAGCGGGTCCGTGGGGCGGTCGATACGGATCTCGCCGTTCATGGTGCCGAGCTGCACACCCGTGACGACAGGGCCGGGCGTGACCACGCGCTCGATCGGCACCCGCAGTCGGGCCTCAAGCCAGCGGGCCAGCAGCTCGGCGCTCGGGTTGTCGGCCTCGCTCTCGACGGCCCCCGAGATCACCTCCGTACGGGCCTGGTCGAGAGCCGCGGCCAGCATCGAGCGCCACGGCGTCAGCCGGGTCCAGGCGAGGTCGGTGTCGCCGGGCGCGTACGAGGCCACACGCTGCTCCAGGGCTACGAGCGGGGCCTCGACGGCGTACATGTCCGTGATCCGGCGCTGGGCCAGCGCCCCCAGCGGGTCCTTCGCGGGCACCTCGGGAGCATTCACGGGCCACCACACGACGACGGGTGCGTCCGGCAGCAGGAGCGGGAGGGCCACCGAGTCGGCGTGGTCGCCGGCCTCCCCGTACAGCCGGAGCACGACAGTCTCGCCGGTGCCCGCGTCCGCGCCGACCCGTACCTCGGCGTCGAGGCGGGACTTCGTGCGGTCGCGGGGCGTGCGGGAGACGCGCCTGATGACGACCAGGGTGCGCGAGGGGTGCTCGTGCGAGGCCTCCTCGGCCGCCTTGATCGAGTCGTACGCGTTCTCCTCGTCCGTCACGATGATCATCGTCAGGACCATGCCCACGGCTGGGGTGCCGATGGCGCGGCGGCCCTGCACGAGAGCCTTGTTGATCTTGCTTGCCGTGGTGTCGGTCAGGTCGATCTTCATGGCCTGCGCCAGCTCCGTCCGTTTCGCGTCCTGGATCTCCATTGTCGTGCAGCGACATGGCGACCGCGTGGGATCAACCACGCGCGGCGCCCGGGGATTCCCGACCGGAGACCGTGCGCGGACACGGAGAAGGGGCGGGCCGTTCGGCCCGCCCCTTGTGGGGGGTTTCCGGAGGTGGCGTTGGTGTCAGCCGGCTGACTGGAGTACCTGCACGTAGTCGACCACCATCGGGTGGCCGGGCTCGGTGGCGGCGTCCGGGCCGCCGCCGAACGCGTCCGGGAAGGCGCCGCCCATCGCGACGTTCAGGATGATGAAGAAGCCGTGGTCCGTGGCGTTGGTCCAGGTCGTCGCGTCGAGCTGGTTCTCGCGCACCGTGTGGTAGTTGTCGCCGTCGACGTAGAAGCGGATCTCCTCTATGTCGCTCGACCTGTCCCACTCCATGGCGAACGTGTGGAAGCCGGCCGTGCAGGCCGCGCCGGGACACGCGGTGGAGCTGCCGATGCCGGTGTTCTCGTTGCAGGGGCCGCCCGGGGCGGTGCCGCAGTGCATCGTGGCGAACACCGTGTTCTGGCCCTGGGTGTTCTCCATGATGTCCAGCTCGCCGACCATCGGCCAGTTCTGGTAGTTGCCGCGGTAGGGCTCGCCCAGCATCCAGAACGCGGGCCAGTAACCCCTGGCCGCGGCACCGGTGACGTTCGGCGTCTGGAGCCGGCTCTCGACGCGCAGCTTGCCTCCGGCGGGCGGCTCGAAGTCGGTGCGGTTGGTCTCGATGCGGCCGGAGGTCCAGTTGCCGGAGGCGTCGCGGCGGGGCGTGATGCGGAGGTTGCCGTTGCCGTCGAGGCCAGGCCCAGCGTGCTCAGTACGGCGATGAGCCATTGCCGGCGAGTTTTGCGCTTGCTGTGAGATCCACTCATGGGTGCCTCGCTCACGGTGGGGGGTGCGGGTGCGGGTGGAGAAGCGGGGGGGGCCTTCATTGAGAGCGCTCTCAATGAAGCCGCGCCGGACAATGTGCTCCCTGTCACTCCAGTCGTCAAGAGATAAAGCAGAGAAAGTGCTTGCGGGGGAGCGGAGTTCACGCCCTGAACGAGAGGGAGGAGTGGGCGCCCGGACGGTGAAGGCCCCGGTCGCAGGGACCGGGGCCGGGCCGGCGCGGGGCCGGGCGAAATCGGGGCAGGGCTGGGACTAACTGTTGCGGGTCATGACGTTGCTGACACCACCGACGGGGAGTTCGGTGTTCCGTGAGAGCTGCCAGGCGCCAGCGCTCGGCATTGTCCGACTTCAGTCAGGTACTCGCTCATCGCATCACGGTTGCGGATGAGTACGTCGATCCGCTCGGTGAGCCGGTCCCGCTCGGCGGCCAGCAAGGCCAGCATCTCCGGTGTTGCATCGGGAAAGTGGATCGATCGAGGTTTGTCCAGGCACGGAAGGATCTGCTTGATGATGCGAGTGGGGAGCCCCGCATCCAGCAGGCCGCGGATTTGGTTGACCCGGTCCACGTAGCGGTCGTCATACTCCCGATACCCGTTCGCGCCCCGATCCGGGACAATCAGCCCCTGCTCCTCGTAGTAGCGAAGTAGCCGACGGGACGCACCCGTCAGTCGCGACAATTCACCGATCCTCACACCCGCCGAAACTACTCGGCGCACCTCGACTTGACCATCACATCTATGTGAAGGTTCCAAGATTCGGGCCATGACCACCACGTCTTCTGACACGCAGTCTCGTACGCGACAGGTCGGCCTGCCATGGTCGGCGCTGTTGGCACTGGGGACTGCTGTCTTCATCACGAGCTTGACCGAAACTCTGCCCGCCGGTGTGCTGCCCGAGATGTCGGCCTCACTAGGCACCAGTTCGGGTGCTACCGGCCAGGCCGTCACCGTCTATGCGGCCGGTACGGCGTTGACCGCGATCCCGCTCGCCACGTCGACAGCATCTGTTCCGCGGAAACCACTGCTGCTCGGCGCCATGGCCGTCTTCCTGGTGGCCAACACGCTGACTGCGGCTGCACCGGGATACGTCGTCCTGCTTGCGGGCCGGTTCCTCGCCGGCGTGGCCGCCGGTCTGGCGTGGGCGATCCTCGCTGGCTACGCCCGTCGTATCGCACCTGCCGGCTTGGAAGGCCGCGCCATCGCAGTGGCGATGACCGGGATCCCTGTGGCGTTGTCCTTGGGAGTTCCGGCCGGCACGCTGATCGGTGAACAGGTGGGATGGCGGGCGGCGTTTGGCGCTGTCTCCCTGGTCACTCTTGCCGTCATCGGCTGGATCAGCGTGTCCGTCCCCGGCGTGGGACAACCCGCCATTGACCAGGCTGACATCGACCGTTCGGACCCCGCACCGGAATCAGCGAAGTCGCCCCTGCGGCAGACCCTGGCGGTGCCCGGTGTCGCGGCGATCATGGTCACGGTCACGACGTTCGTTCTCGGGCACACGATCATCTATGCCTACATCGCTCCCTACCTACAGCACGCCGGGCTCGGGTCAGCGACCGACGCGGTTCTCCTTGCTTTCGGTGCCGCATGCCTGGTGAGCATTTGGTACGTCGGACGCCATGTCGACCGCCGGCTACGGGCTCTGATGGTCACCGGCGCGGTGCTGTTCACTCTCGCCACCGCAGCTCTTGCCGTCACCACAACACACGCGATCGTTTGGGCCGCCGCTGTTCTTTGGGGCCTGGGGTGGGGCGGTGCCCCGACCTTGCTGCAAACCGCAGCCGGACAAGCCGGAATGCGACGCAGCAGCGCTGCCGCTGACACCGCGCAAGCGGTCCTCGTCACCCTCTGGAACGCCGCGATGGCCCTTGGCGGCATCATCGGTGGTCTCCTGCTGCAAAGCTCGGGCGTCACCGTGGTCGCCGTGTCAGCCGCCGCCCTCGGGGCAGTCAGCCTGCTCATCGTCGCAGGGGCCCGACACCACGCATTCCGCAACACTCAGGCCACGCCATGACACACGCCAACGCACCCTTGAGCGTTGAAGGACGCCGGCGTCTGGTCAAACGTTGCCGCACTCGGCCCATCGCGCACGTCGCCGCAGAGATGGGCATCTCCAGAGCGACCGCATCGAAGTGGGCCAATCGCTACCGCCACCACGACGAGCTTGGGCTACACGACAGAAGCTCGACGCCACATTGCCAACCGACTGCGACCGCGCCCGACATGGTCGCGAGAATCGAAAAGATGCGGCGTACCGACAAGCGGTCAGCGGCCCGCATCGCCCACGAACTCGCAGCAGATCAGACCCAGGTCTCCCGACGCACGATCAGCCGCCGCCTGGCCGACCTTGGACTCAACAGGCGCAAGTTCATCGACCCGAGCGGCGACACCAACCGTGAACCACAGAAGATCGTCGCCCGGCGGCCTGGCCACATGGTGCACGTTGATGTGAAGAAGGTCGGCAGGGTTCCCGACGGCGGTGGCTGGCGCGTCCACGGACCGGAAGCGCCAAGGCGAAAGACGCCGAGCGCTCGAAGAGGAAGACCAAGCGCGGCGGCTACGTCTACCTCCACTCCGCGATCGACAGCTACTCCCGCCTCGCCTACACCGAAGCCCTCCCGGACGAGAAAGCCGCTACCGCGATCGCGTTCATGCACCGAGTACGAGCCTGGTTCGCCGCCCACGGCATCACCCACAACGAGCGGATAGTCACAGACAACGGTGCCTGTTACCGAGCCGACGCGTTCGCCCGGGCTCTCCTGGGGACACGACATCAACGGATCACTCCATACACGCCCCGGCATAACGGGAAAGTAGAGCGCTACAACCGGATCATCTCCGAGGAGTTCCTCTACGCCCGCACCTGGACATCCGAAAACCAACGCCGGGAAGCCCTCGCGGCCTGGAACATCCACTACGACTACCGCCACCTCCACAGCACAGCGAACGGGCAACCGCCGGCATCACGGCTACGCGAAGGCGTCAGCAACGTCATGGCCTCCTACAACTAACTGTCAGGACCGTTTCGTCAGTTGAGGCTGAGGAGGCGGGGCCGCCGCCTCCTCATGGAGGCCGATGCGGTCGTGGGCGCGGCGCAGGGGACTCGGGGACCACCAGGCTCGGCGGCCCAGTCCGTCCCTGTGTCCGATGACCCCGGCGCACGTCCTCGTCGGCGAGAGGGATGTCGTCCATGTGGATCAGTGGGCGCGCCGGGTGGCGTTTGTTCCGTGAGACATAGTCATTTGTAGACTTCTGTAGTCATATATACTCAGAGCGTGAAGCTTTCTGAGTGGGCGCGTCAGCAGGGCGTCAGCTACCAGACCGCCTGGCGGTGGGTGAAGAACGGCACGATGCCGGTCCCCGTCCGCCAGACCGCCTCTGGTACCTGGCTCGTTGACGATGGGCCCGCCTCGACGCAGGAGCGGGTGGTGGCGTACTGCCGGGTCTCCTCCGTCGACCAGAAGGCGGACCTCGACCGGCAGGCCGTTCGCGTGGTGGAGGGCGCGAACCGTGTGGGCCTCGCTGTGGGTGAGGTCGTGAAGGAGGTCGGATCCGGGCTGAACGGACGCCGTCAAAAGCTGCACCGTGTCCTCGCCGACCCGAAGGCCGGCGTGATCGTGGTGGAGCACCGCGACCGGCTCGCGCGCTTCGGCGTCGAGCACCTCGAAGCAGCCCTGTCGGCGTCCGGGCGGCGCCTGGTGGTCCTCGATCCGCAGGAGACCACGGACGATCTGGTGCGGGACATCACCGAGGTACTGACCTCGATGTGCGCCCGCCGGTACGGGCGCAGGGCCGCGAAGAACCGCGCCGCGCGCGCCGCGGCCGTGATGACCAGCGAGGCCGCCGGGTGAAGAAATTCCAGCCACAGCCTGGTTTCGTGGTGCAGGCGTACCGGTTCGCCCTCGATCCAAACGCCGCTGAGGAACAGGCGCTCAGGTCGCACTGCGGTGCGGCGCGCGCGGCATACAACTGGGCGGTGTCGTGGGTGCGGGCCTCGTGGGCGCAGCGGGCGGCCGAGGCGACCTACGGGATCGGCGAGGCGGAGTTGACGCCGTGGCGGCCGTGGTCGCTCCCGTCGCTGCGGAAGGCGTTCAACGAGGCCAAACGCACCGACCCCCGGTTCGCCGGCTGGTGGGGGGAGAACTCCAAGGAGGCGTACAGCACCGGTCTGGCCAACGCCGCCGCCGCGTTCGACAACTACGCCAAGTCGAAGAACGGCAAGCGCAAGGGCAAGCCTGTGGGCGCGCCGCGGCGGAAGTCGAAGCGGAAGGCGCGCCTGGCCTGCCGGTTCACCACCGGCGCCATCCGCGTCGAGCCGGACGGCCGTCACGTCACCCTGCCCCGGCTGGGCACGATCCGTGTGCACGAACGCGCCGACGCCCTGCGTGAGCGCATCGCGGCCGGGACCGCCCGCATCCTGTCCGTGACCGTGCGGCACGAACGCGGACGCTGGTTCGTCTCCTTCCAGACCGAGGTCAAGCGGGACCTGGTCCGCGTCGCCCGCCCGGACGTGGCGGTCGGTATCGACCTCGGGGTGAAGCACCTGGCGGTCATGGCCGACAGCGCCGGGGAGATCCGCTACGAGCCGAACCCCAAGCACCTGGACGGCTCCCTGAAACTGCTGCGCCTGCACTCGCGCCGGGTCTCCCGACGGCAGGGCCCCGACCGGCGCACCGGACACAAACCTTCGAAGCGGTGGGAGAAAGCCGACCGCGAACGCAACAAGGTGCACCACCGGGTGGCGAACCAGCGCGCGGACGCCCTGCACAAGCTCACCACCAAGATCCGGGCCGAGTACGGCACCGTCGTGGTGGAAGACCTCAACGTCGCCGGCATGCTCAAGAACCGGCGCCTCGCGCGGAAGATCGCCGACGCCGGATTCGGGGAGATCCGCCGCCAGCTCACCTACAAAGGCCGGCGCAACGCCACCCACACCATCGTGGCCAACCGCTGGTACCCCTCTTCCAAGACCTGCTCGAACTGCGGCGCGGTGAAAGCCAAGCTGCCGCTGCACGTCCGAGTCTTCGACTGCGACGCATGCCCGCTCGTGATGGACCGGGACGAGAACGCAGCACACAACCTCGCCGCCCTCGCAGCGGCCGCAACAACAGGTACCGGAGTGGCCGGAGACCTGGACGCCGTCAAGGCGTCGAAGCCTTGTGGAGCCGACCGTAAGACCCGCACCACCCGTCCCGGCCGCACGGCCGGGACGGGGCGGGCAGGTGGCGCAACCCTGCCGCACCAGCGGCGGGAGGAAGCGAGAGACCGTACCCAAGCCGAAGCCCTCACGCTTTGGTGATGTGACGGACCATCCGGACCGTAAGGCCCGGATTGCTGAGATCTGATTACGGTCTCGGCAACGGCGTGGAGCAGAAGGAACGAGCCACGAGACGCGAATCAGACGGCGCGATCGAGCCGTGCATCAAAAAAATCAAGCCGAGCCGCACATGGTGGGAACCTTCAGGCCGTTTCTGACTTCCTACCGTGTGCCGCGTTGTGGCCCGAGTGTCCATTTCCTCATCTTCTTCATGGGCCACGGACGCCGCACACCACGCTCACTGACCACGCACAGGAGAACACGTATGCCCAGCCGCCGTCGCTTCCTCGCCGGGACCGCAGTCGCGCTCGGCGTCACAGGGGCGGCCACGGCCTGCGAGTCGGCCACGACCCCGGCCACCGACGCACTTCCGCAGGCCCCTGTCGTGCCCGCCGCCCAACCCCCGGCGAACGGGCTCAATTTCGTGGTGATCCTCGCGGACGACCTCGGATACGGCGAGCTCGGAGCGTACGGCCAGAAGCTGATCCGCACCCCGCGCCTGGACGCCCTCGCCGCCGAGGGCCTGCGCTTCACGGACGCCTACTCGGCGGCCCCGGTCTGCGCCCCCTCGCGCTGCTCCCTGCTCACCGGACTGCACAGCGGCCATGCGACCGTGCGCGAGAACCCGTGGGGGCCCGGTGGCCAGGCCCCTCTCACCGACCGCGACTTCACCTTCGCCGAGGCCCTGCACGCCCGCGGCTACCGCACCGCACTGATCGGCAAATGGGGCTTCGGACCCGAGGAGCCGAACCAGCCGAGCCACCCCAACGCCCGTGGTTTCGACGAGTTCTACGGCTACATCGCGCACCGGCACGCGCACGACTACTACCCGACGTACCTGTGGCGGAACGACGAGCGGGAGCAGATCCCGGAGAACGAGGGCGGGGCGAGACGGGCCTACGCCCCCGACCTCCTCGAGGCCCGCGCCCTCGACTTCATGGACGCGCACAAGGACGAGGCCTTCCTCCTCTGTCTCACGCCCACCCTGCCGCACGCGCCGAGCCGTGCGCCGGAGATGGGGGCGTACGGCGCCAGTCCCTGGTCGCGGCCCAACAAATTGCACGCCGCCCAGGTCAGCAACTTCGACGCCCTCGTCGGCAAGGTCACCGACCGGCTGGAGTCCCTCGGCATAGCGCAGCGCACCGTCGTGATCGTCACGAGCGACAACGGCCCGCACGAGGAGGGCCGTACCGACCCCGAACTCTTCGGTGCGAGCGGCGGACTGCGCGGCATCAAGCGCAATCTGTACGAGGGCGGCATCCGCGTCCCGCTCATCGCCTGGTCCCCGAAGCACGTCGCGTCCGGCACCACGGACCGGCCGACCCCGCTCACCGACCTGCTGCCGACCCTCGCCGAGCTCGCGGGCGCGCCCGCCCCTGCGGACATCGACGGACTGTCCATCGCCCCGCTGCTGCGCGGCGGCACGGACACCGCCCGCCACGACCACCTGTACTTCTACCGCAACCACAACGGCCAGTCCCCGGGCGCCAACGCCATCGACCGGGGCCGGGGCCGGCAGCTCGCCGAGGCGCTGCGGCGCGGCGATGTGAAGGCGGTGCGGTTCGCGCCGGGCCAGGACCGTCGCGCGCCCGACGACCAGTGGGACGTCGAGCTGTACGACCTCGCCAGGGACCCCGGCGAGCGGGACGACATCGCCGGCAAGCGGCCCGCCGAGGCCGACGCGCTGGTGCGGCTGATGCGTTCGTCGTGGGTGGACCGGTACGAGCGCAAGCCGTTCGGGGTTTCGCTCGATGTCGCTGCGCGCGGCGAGGCGTTCACCGTGACGGCCACGCTTGCGAACGGCTCCGCCAAGCCGTGGACGGCTGCCGGGCTCGAACTCCGGGCCCCGGGGGACTGGAGCGTGCAGGCGCTCGGCCCAGTGAACGCGGACTTCGTCGTCGCGGGCGGCAGGCTCACCGCGCGGTGGACGGTCACGCCCACCTCCGGGGACGGCTGGCTGAGCTGCGTGGGCACGGCGCGGCATGCGGGGGCGCCGGTGACGTACGCCGCGAGCGTCAACACTGCGGCTTAGCGCTCCGCGGGGTGCCTCCGGCGGTTGGGTGGCTGCGGGTTCGTTGTGGCTGGTCGCGCCGTTCCCCGCGCCCCTGGGTGGGTGGTGGGTGCGGGGTCGTGGGCCGGTGCGTCAGCCCGTCGCAGGGCGGGCGTACGACCCTGGCCTGGTACAAGGCCCTGGTTCTCCGAGGCAGAACCTAAGCGACGGGCATACGACGCACCGGCCCACGACCCCTCCCGCCGGAGGGCAGGGCGCGGGTTTCGTCGGGGTGCGGGCTTTCCCGGGGCGCAGGGTCTTCGGGGCGCGGAAAGGCGCGGGCTTTGGCTTTTTGGGCTCGGGCAGTCGCAGGCTTTTTAGGGGCGCGGGGAACTGCGCGACCAGCCACGACGCACCCGCAGTCGCCCACGAACCGAACCCACCACCCCCGTAGGCGCCCTGCTCAACCGCCGGAGGCAGGGGCGGCTCGGGTCGGCTGTTTGTCCGGCTCCGGCTGCCAGCCCAGTGCGCGTGAGATGCCGCGGGCCGCGAGTCGTACTGCCGGGATCAATGCCGGTACCTGGGCGTTGCGTTCGGGTACCACGACGGAGACGGCCGCGATGACGGAGCCGTCCGCGTTTCGGACCGGGGCGGCTACCGACAGGGCGTCCTCGGTGACCTGGCGGCTGCTCACCGCCACGCCGGAGCGGCGCACTTCGGCCAGTACGCGGCGCAGGGTGGCCGGGTTCGTGATGGTGTGCGGGGTGAAGACGGCCAGTGGCTGTGCGCAGTACGCCTCCTGGGACGCCGCGTCGCTGTAGGCGAGGAGCGCGAGCCCGACCCCGGTGGCGTGCAGTGGCCAGCGGGCGCCCACCCGGATGTGTACGCCGACCGCCGAGCGCCCGGAGATCCACTCGATGTAGACGACCTCGTCGCCGTCCCGCACCGCCATCTGCACGTTTTCGTGTGTGGCCTCGTACAGGTCCTCGAGATACGGGAGCGCGATCTGTCGCAGGGCCAGGCCGCGGGGTGCCAGTGCCGCGACCTCCCACAGGCGCAGGCCCACGTGGTACGTCCCGGCCGCGTCGCGTTCCAGGGCGCCCCACTCGCTGAGTGCGCCCACCAGGCGGTGGGCCGTGGTGAGGGAGAGTCCGGCCCGGCGGCTGATGTCGGTGAGGGAGAGCGCCGGGTGGTCGTGGTCGAAGGCGGAGAGTACGGAGAGGAGGCGGTCGGGCGCCGAGCGTACGGTCATCGGTTCCTCCCGGCTCATCTCAACTCGTCCACGGCTCAGCCGAGTTCGGACTCTGCTATCCGTTGCAGAAGCGTGTGCAGCGTGTCCCGGTCGGTGGCGTCGAGAGGGTGGAGCAGGGCGTTCGTCGCGCGCCGCCCCGCTTCGTGGGAGTCGCGCAGGAACGCCCGGCCGTCCTCGGTCAGGACGATGATCCGGCTTCGGCGGTCGTCCGGCGAGGGGCGGCGCTCGGCGAAACCGAGCTTCTCCAGGTCGTCGACCAGGCCGACGATCGCGCTCGGGTCGTAGCCGAGGCGTGCGCTCAGCTCCCGCTGGAGCGCGCCCTCGGTCGTGGTCAGGTAGCGCAGCAGCGCGTAGTGGCGCAGCCGTAGCCCGGACTCCTGGAGGAACGCGTTGAACAGCTGCCCCGAGCGCAGACCGATCCGGTACAGCAGATAGCCGGTGTCCGAGTGCAGCCCGCGCATCCATGGCTCCTGAGCGTCGATGGCGTCGGGGTTGGTCGCGTGCTGCTGGCCGGCGATGGCGGGCTCCCTGGTCGAGGCCCCGGACGGGGGCGGGGTGTGCGTGGTGCTCACAGCATGGCGCACGACTCGGCTCGCAACAACTATTGACGTCGACAATTATTGTCCTTAGCTTCGATCTCGTAGCCGCAGCTCTGACTCGACTCGCAGCCGCATCCGCTTCTCGAAGGGACCCCGTCGTGCCCAGCATCGATCTCACCGGCAAGGTGGCCGTCGTCACCGGCTCCGGCCGTGGCCTCGGCCTCGCCTACGCGCACGCTCTCGCCGCCGCAGGCGCCTCCGTGGTCGTCAACGACGTGGACGAGGCCGTCGCCGAGCAGGCCGTCAAGGCGATCACCGCAGCCGGTGGCAGCGCGGTCGCCGAGGTGGTCCCGGTCGGTACGTCCGAGGCCGCGGACCGGCTCGTCGCCCGCGCCGTGGAGGAGTTCGGGCGCCTCGACATCCTGGTCACGAACGCGGGCATCCTCCGGGACCGGGTCCTGTGGAAGATGACTGACGAGGACTTCGACGCGGTGATCACCACCCACCTCAAGGGCACCTTCACCTGCGCCCGCGCCGCCGCCATCCGCATGCGCGAGCAGGGCGAGGGCGGCACCCTGATCCTGGTCGGCTCCCCGGCCGGACAGCGCGGCAACTTCGGGCAGACGAACTACTCCGCCGCGAAGGCCGGTATCGCCGCCATGGCCCGTACGTGGTCGATGGAGCTGGCCCGCTCGGGCATCACCGTCAACGCGATCGTGCCGATCGCCGCCACCGCGATGACCGAGACCATCCCGGCCTTCGCCCCCTACGTCGAGGCCATGAAGCGCGGCGAGCCGCTGCCGGACTTCCTGCGCAAGGGCGAGGGCTTCGGCACCCCCGAGGACTGCGCCGCGCTGATTCCGTTCCTCGCTTCCGAGGCCGCCCGCGAGGTGACCGGCCAGGCCATCGGCATCGGCGGCGACAAGGTGTCCCTGTGGTCGCATCCGCAGGAGATCAAGGCGTCGTACGCCGACGGTGGCTGGGCCCCCGACACCCTCGCCGAGACCTGGTCCACCTCGCTGGGCGCCGAGCCCGAGACCGTGGGCGTTCCCGCGCCGAAGTTCCCGGAGGCGTGAACCATGACGAACCTCAACGTCGAGGAACTCGTCGCGATCGACGTCCACACGCACGCCGAGGTCTCCTCCAAGGGCAAGTCCTCGCTGGATGACGATCTGCACGACGCGTCCTCCGCCTACTTCAAGGTCGAGGGCAAGCGGAAGCCCACCATCGAGGAGACGGCCGCGTACTACCGCGAGCGGAAGATGGCCGCCGTGATCTTCACGGTCGACGCCGAGTCCGCGACCGGCACCGAGCCCATCGCGAACGAGGAGGTCGCCGAGGCGGCGGCAGCCAACCCGGACGTGCTGATCCCCTTCGCCTCCATCGACCCCTTCCGCGGCAAGGCGGGTGTGAAGCAGGCCCGCCGCCTGGTCGAGGAGTACGGGGTGAAGGGGTTCAAGTTCCACCCCAGCATCCAGGGCTTCTTCCCCAACGACCGGTCTGTTGCGTACGAGCTGTACGAGGTGATCGAAGAGACCGGCACGATCGCGCTGTTCCACACGGGGCAGACCGGTATCGGCGCCGGAGTGCCCGGCGGGGGCGGGATCCGGCTCAAGTACTCGAACCCCCTGCACGTGGACGACGTCGCCGCCGACTTCCCGCACCTGAAGATCATCCTGGCGCATCCGTCCTTCCCCTGGCAGGACGAGGCCCTTGCCGTGGCCACACACAAGCCGGGCGTGCACATCGATCTGTCCGGCTGGTCGCCGAAGTACTTCCCGCCGCAGCTCGTGCAGTACGCGAACACGCTGCTCAAGGACAAGGTGCTGTTCGGCTCCGACTATCCGGTCCTCACCCCGGACCGCTGGCTCGCGGACTTCGAGAAGCTGCCCATCAAGGACGAGGTCAGGCCGAAGATCCTCAAGGAGAACGCGGCCCGGTTGCTCGGACTGACGAAGCCGTAAGGGGCTACCGATGCGCAATGAGGGACTGGGGTCGTGGCCCGCACGCCGGGCTCGCAAGACTCCCCGACGCACCGCCCTGATCCACCACGACACCGAGGTGACGTACGCCGAGCTGTACGAGCGCACCACCCGCCTCGCACACGCCCTGCGCACGGCCGGCATCCGCCGCGGCGACCGGGTCGCCTACCTCGGCCCCAACCACCCCTCGTACCTGGAGACGCTGTTCGCGGCGGGCACGCTCGGCGCGGTCTTCGTGCCGCTCAACACCCGTCTCGCGGGGCCCGAGATCGCCTACCAGCTCGCGGACTCGGGCGCCAAGGCGCTCGTCTACGGGCCCTCCCATGCCGGGCTCGTGGCCGGAATGCCGGGCAGTACCGATGTGCGCTCGTACGTCGAAGTCGGCGCCGACTACGAGGAGTTGATCGCCGGGGCGTCCGCCGAGCCGATCGACCAGCCCGTCGGCGCCGACGACACCTGCATCATCATGTACACCTCGGGGACGACCGGCCGCCCCAAGGGCGCGATGCTCACCCACGGCAACCTGACCTGGAACGCGATCAACGTCCTCATCGACCACGACCTGATCGCCGAAGAACGCGCCCTGGTCTCCGCCCCGTTGTTCCACACGGCCGGCCTGAACATGCTCACCCTGCCGGTCCTGCTCAAGGGCGGCACCTGCGTCCTGGTCGAGGCCTTCGACCCGAACGCCACCTTCGACCTGATCGAACGGCACCGGATCACCTTCATGTTCGGCGTCCCGACGATGTTCGACCAGGTGGCGCGGCACGAGCGCTGGGCTGAGGCCGATCTGTCCAGCTTGCGGATCCTGACGTGTGGCGGCTCACCGGTACCGACCCCGCTGATCGCCAAGTACCAGGAGCGCGGGCTCACCTTCCTCCAGGGCTACGGCATGACCGAAGCGTCGCCCGGCACGCTCTTCCTGGACGCCGAGCACGCCACCAGCAAGGCGGGCTCGGCCGGCGTGCCGCACTTCTTCACCGACGTCCGTGTCGTACGGCCCGATATGGCGCCGGTCGAGGTCGGCGAGACCGGCGAAGTCGTCGTCCGTGGGCCCAACGTCATGCCCGGCTACTGGGGGCTGCCGGACGAGACCGCCGCCACTTTCAACGACGGGTGGTTCCGCACCGGGGACGCGGCCCGCGTCGACGAGGACGGCTACGCCTACATCGTCGACCGCATCAAGGACATGATCATCTCCGGTGGCGAGAACGTCTATCCCGCCGAGATCGAGGACCTGCTCCTCGCTCATCCGGACATCGTCGAGTGCGCGGTCATCGGCGTGCCCGACGACAAGTGGGGCGAGGTGCCGCGGGCGGTCGTCGTGCCACGGGAGGACGTGGAGCTCGACCCGGACCAAGTCCTCGCCTCCCTGGCCGGGCGTCTGGCCAAGTACAAGATCCCCAAGTCGGTCGTACTCGCGGAGGAACTCCCGCGCACCGCCTCCGGCAAGCTGCTGAAGTCCCGGGTCCGTAAGCGGTACGGGACCGACTCTTCCAACTCTTAGTTAAGGAACGGCATATGAGCATCACCGTGAACGGCATCGACGAGCTCAAGAAGCTTGCGGGGAGCGACCTCGGTACCAGTGAGTGGATCGAGGTCACCCAGGAGCGCATCAACACGTTCGCCGACGCCACCGGGGATCACCAGTGGATCCACGTGGACCCCGAGCGCGCCAAGGAGGGCCCGTTCGGCGCCCCCATCGCCCACGGCTACCTCACACTCTCCCTCTTCATCCCGCTGTTCACCGAGTTGCTGGACGTCGAGGGCGTCTCGACGAAGGTCAACTACGGGCTGAACAAGGTACGTTTCCCGTCGCCGGTGAAGGTGGGCTCGAAGATCCGGCTGGTCGGGAAGCTGGCGTCGGTCGAGGACGTTCCGGGCGGGGTGCAGATCACCGTCGACGGCACGATCGAGATCGAGGGTGGCGCCAAGCCTGCGGCCGTGCTGCAGAGCCTGTCCCGCTTCTACGCCTGAGTGCCGTAGCCGAAGAAGGGCGCGGGGTACTGCGGACCGGATGTGCCGGTCCGCAGTACCCCGCGCCCCTTCGCGCTGTCGCCGCTTGCCGGGTCAGCCGCAGCGGCCGGTGGTCCACTCGTGGGAGCGGAGCTTGTAGGTGCCGGCCAGGTTGCCGCCGTGCTGCTGACGGGTGCAGCCGGCGCGGTCGTCCCCGTTTGCGCCCTTGTAGTAGACGACGCCGGTGAAGCGGGATGACGTGCCCGCGTTCCAGACGGACTTCACGTTGTGCGTGGCAGACCAGGAGCACCGCACACTGCCGCCCCGCCAGTCCATGTCGGCCTCGTTCCAACTGCACTTGCTGCCGGTGAAGTTGGGGCCGGTCCAGAAGCAGACGTCCCCGCTCTGACAGTCGACCGCGGCGGGAGCCGCCTGGGCGGTGGAGGCCGGCAGGGCGAAGGACGCGACCGCCGCGACGCTCATCGCGAACGCGGCGGCCGTCGGACGGTTGCGCAGGATCTGGGGCACGAATCGGGCCACGAGCATGTCTCCTCTGAGGGGGGTGGTTCGTTCTGTGACGACCCGAGGCTGGCAACGGGGACGGGCCGGAACAAGGGAATCCTGGCTGGTGGGACGCTGGGACGGCGTCCCAGCGTCCTGCCTGCGGCGTCCTCAGGGCGCTGGGACGGCGCTGGGACACGTGGAAACGGACGCCGTCATCCGTTCCAGAAGTGGCTGGAGTTGGCCGAGTTGTGACGGGGATGTTTCTGGCACAGTGTGGCCGGGCGCGGGGACCGGGTGGGGGAAACCCGGGGCGCCCTCTCATCTACGTACAGCACCGCCGTTCACCACGGCCGAAAAGAAAATAGGGGGCCCCCGTGTCTTCGTGCACGGAGTCCGAGCGATTCGCAGCCTGCCTGCGATCGCTCAAGGAGAGATCGGGACTCAGTTACGCGGCTCTCGCCGCAAAGGCCGGAGCGAGCGGTTCCAGCGTGCACCGCTACTGCTCGGGGACCTCGGTCCCGCAGGACTACGGCACCGTGCACCGCCTCGCGGTGGCCTGCGGTGCCGCTCCGGAGGAGCTGCGCACGCTGCACAAGCTCTGGGCCCTGGCGGACGCCGCCCGGGAACCGGAGGCCGAACCGCCGGAGCGGGTCGTGGAGCTGCCGGAGCCGGTCGCGGAGGCGCCGGAACTCGTCGCGGGGCTGCCGGAGCCGGTCGCGGGGCTGCCGGAGCCCGTTGACCTCGGCGTTGGGAACGGCGCGGACGGTGACACCGCGGACATGGCGCGGGAGCCCTCGGACGGTTCCGGGGCCGTAGGGTGGCGCCGTCGGTGGGTCCGCGTCGGCATGGCCGTCGGCCTGGTGCTGCTTCTCGGCGTGTTGGCCCTGACTCTGCCGTCGCCGGGCTCGGACGAGGACGGCGGCGGCGGCGGCGGTGGCGCCGCGAGCGCCGAGGTCCTGCAGAAGAAGGACGCCCGGCTCCTGTTCACCTCCGCGTGCCGAGAGGTGGTGGCCATGGGCCAGCACGACGCGTGCGTCCGCGAGATACAGGAACTGCTGCACGGCAAGGGCGCGGTCATCGGCCTGGACGGTGACTTCGGACCGCAGACACTGCGCCGTGTGACCGCCTTCCAGGTGTACGCGGGGATCGAGCCCGCCAACGGGGTGGTCGGCGACGCCACGAAGAAGGCGCTCTACGAGTCAGAGGTGCGCCTGGCCACATGGTCGCAGGACGAGGTGCGGCGCCGTATCCGGGAGGTGTTCACCGAGGCACCGGACCGCGCGGTCGCGATCGCCGACTGTCAGTCCTTCCTCGACCCGCTGCACATCCTCCCGAACACCAACGGCACGCGGAACTGGGGCTTGTTCCAGATCTCCGACGCCCGGCTGCGGGAGCTGGGCGGTACGCCTCGCGAGGCGCTCGACCCGGAGTGGAACATCCTCGCGGCGAAGCGGTTGTGGAGTCAGGACCGGGACTTCAGTGACTGGCCGCACTGTGATCGGGCGTTCAGTCCGAGCCCCTCCGCCTCGCCGTAGGGGGTGAGGGGCGTGGGGACCTCCATCGCTGTGGAGCTGCGTATCGATACAGCCCCACGCCCCTGAAAACTCGATGCTCAACTTACGTCCACGAACACCGGGTTCGAGTAGAACCACGTGTCCGCCCACGGGTCGCCGTTGCCCGGCTCGTGCGGGATCGGGCCATGCGGGTCAACTGCCGCCCCCAGATAGCCCGTTCCGTTGCGGTTGCCGTCGCTGCCCCTCAGGCGGACGTAGAAGGACTCGTCGCCCGCTGTCAGGGGAATGCGCAGGGTGTACGTTCCCTTGCGGCCCGATACGTCCTTTGTGTGGACGACCTTTGTGTCGGGAGCCCGCCACTCGTCTCGGTCCGTCACCGGGCCGCGTACCGTGCCACGGATCACGTCGATGTGGGCCAACTCCGGGAGGGCTCCCTGGGAGTTGGGGCGGGAGGCGGTCGTCACCGTCACGTCCAGGGTGAGCTTCTCGCCCTTGCGTGCGCGCAGACGGCCGCCTAGCGTCACGCCGCGGCCGAAGTCGCGGTCCCGCTTCACGCGGACGTCGAGGCCGTCCAGCAGGTGCCCGTGGTCGAGCCAGACCCGGCCCGCGCGCAGGCCCGCCATCACCGCCCGGTAGCCGTAGCGGGTGACGCCCACGTGGGTGCGGCTGAACTGGCCGGGCCAGAAGTCGCCGCCGGGCTGGGGCTCGGTGGTGTTGACCGGGTCGGGCAGGTGGCCGGTGTTGTCGAAGTTCTGGCCGGGGAGCCAGTCACCGTTCTTCCAGGTGTCGAACACCACCCTGTGCACATCGGAGTTGGTGGTGATCGTGAACAGCCTGCCCTCGGCGAGCATGGCGTCCCACAGGCCTCCGACGGTGGCCGTCATCCAGTCGAAGCCGCCGTACGTGACGTACGCGTCGGCGGGATAGCCGGGCCAGGAGTTCTCCGAGGGCTTGTTCTCGTACTCGCCGCGGATCGAGGTCGGACCGCGCCAGCCGGGGATGCCGCCGCCCTGGGCGCCGGGCGCGCCCTCCACTCCGATCATGATTTCGGGTGCGGCGTCCCGCCAGTTGCGCATCTCGTGCGGGGAGTCGATGCCCAGGCGCAGTGGGTGGTTGGCGAGGACGAGCACGTCGTCGACGTAGCCGCTGCGGCGCTGCTCGGCGAGCCACTTGATGGCCGCGACGGCGTGTGCCTCGTTGCGGGGCGTGTCGGGGTGGGTGGGGCCGCCCGCCGTGTAACCCAGCAGCTTGCCGTCGTAGGCGAGCTCGAACTTCGTGAGGATGTCGACCTCGTGCGGGCCCGGTGCGGCGAAGACCGTGCAGTGCTCGGCGCCCGGGATGTACCACTCCAGGCCCTGGAAGATCAGTTGGCGCGGATTCGCGGCGCGTGTCTTGAGGATCTCCTCGTGCTCCAGCTGCGCGCCGTACTTCGCGTGCCCGAAGTTGGAGTGCTCGTTGAACACCATCCAGTCGACGCCGTACTCGGCAGCGGCCTGGGCGACCTGGGTGAACGTGTACTTGGCGTCGTGGCTGTAGACGGTGTGGAGGTGGTGGTCGCCGACGAGGTAGGCGAGCCGCGGGTCTTCACCGCCGAGCCGGGGGGCCCTCGCGGCTGCGGGAGTCGCGAGAGAACCGGCAGCGAAGGCGGCGCCGAACAGGCCGGCGCGGCGCATGAGCTGACGTCTGGAGAGGCCCTGCGGATCGAGGGCGGCGGGAGAGACGGACGGGTCCGCCCAACTGGGCAGTTGTTGCTCGGACATAGGGTGATCTCTTCCTTGAGGGGATCGGACACGCGTCGAGCATGGGGGGTGGATGGGTTTGAGGAGGATGGGGTTTGAGGGGTTTCAGCGGTTCATGAACGCCGAGACCGGCAGCGCCCGCTCGACGATCCGTACGTCACCGAGCCGCCCGTGCAGGATCTGGTCGATCTTTCCGGCGTACTCGTAGCCGCCGAGCAGCCACGGCAGGCCGAGCGAGGTGAGCCCGACAGAGCGCGCGGTGGGATTGCGCGCGACGGGGCAGCCCTGGACGTACAGCGTGGTGTGCGAACCGTCGTTGACGACGGCGACGTGCCACCACGCCTCCCGGGCCGTCTCGTCGCCCCAGTTGGTGGCGATGCCCTGCTGGTTGAGCGGCCGTACGGCCCACTGCGGGCCGGGCCCGTCGGACAGCGACAGCGTGGCGAGCGGCTCGTCCGGGTCGCCCTCGGTCTTGCCCGCGGCCCCGCCCGTACCGGTGCGGCTGATCAGCCCGCCCCAGGCGTTGCGCGACGGGTCCCAGTCGCCGGGCAGCTGGTAGAAGGCCTCGAAGGTGTAACCACCCCTGAACGTCGCCGAGTTGAGCGGTGCGTTCTCGGCCGTCCGCAGATAGGCGCCCCGTAGCGGCGACTTGTCGCCGTGGAAGTAGAGGCTGCCGTGACCCGGCTGGTCGGGGTGGTGCTCCGAGGACCAGGTGAGGGAGCCGTCGGCGACCTTGACCACGGTGAGGTCGTTGCCGCGCCCCGACAGGTCACGGACCGTGCCGTCCATGGCCGCGCCTTCCGCATGCCCGTCGAACCGCCAGTACGCCACCGTCCCCCGCACCAGCATCTCGGAGGCGGGCCGCGGCCTCCGCGAAGACACCGGGGCGAAGCCGGAGAAGCGCTTCTCGAAGTCGATCGCCACCGAGAACCGGTCCTGGGGACCGGTCAGTTCGATCTCCTGCCGCTCCAACTCGTTGAGCCCGTCGCCCGCCCGGCCCAGGATCCACGGGGAGATCGTCTCGACGTCGATGGTGTCCCGGTCGAGGTCGAAACGGTAGAGGCGGATCATCGCCGCGCCGCCGTAGTAACGGTTCTGGTAGTTCGTCAGGTGCAGATGTACGTCGTTCCCGGCCGCGTTCCTGCGGACGGCGCGGCCGGCCGGCCAGTTGTGCCCGTTGAGCGTGAGGAAGATCTGGTCGTGCTCCTTGACCAGCCGGTCCCAGAGCTGCTGCCCGTACGGGGACAGGGTGTCGGCCTCGTAGACCAGTTCATGCGTGGTGAGGATGACCGGCGTCTTCGGGTGCCGCGCGATGACGTCCTTGGCCCAGGCGTACCCCTGCGCCGACAGCCGCCAGTCCAGGGCGAGTACGAGCCACTGCCGGCCGGCCGCCTTGAAGAGGTGGAAGGTGTTGTAGCCGTCGGGCGAGGCGCCGCCGAAGGTGGGTTTGTCCTTGAACCGCTGCGGGCCGAAGGCGTCCAGATACGGGGTCGGGCCCCGCTGGTCGTCGGTGGAGGACTTCACGTCGTGGTTGCCCGCGAGCACGCTGTAGCCCACGCCCCGCCGGTCGAGCAGCCCGAACGCCTTGCTCGCGGCGGCGACTTCGGCCTGCGCACCGTTCTCCGTGAGGTCGCCCAGGTGCGAGAGGAAGACGATGTTGTCGTCCTCGCCCTGCTCCAGGATGTAGCGCAGCGATGCCTCGATCGGGGCGGGGTTGATGCTCGCTCCGTCGAAGAGGTACTGCGTGTCGGGCATCACGACGAGCGTGAAGCGGCTGCTGTCGGGGTCGGGTCTCCAGCGGGTCTTCGAGGCGGACACCGCAGGCACGGGCGCCGCCTGCGCGGTGGCCGTCGGTATCGCGACCGCCGCCGTTGCCGCGCCGATCAGCGCGGTCGCCCGCAGGAAGTTCCGTCTGCCGGCGCCCGCCTGTTCGGCCTCGGACTGGTCGTGCTCATGCGAAGTACAAGTACACACGTCTGCTCCGTGAGAAGGGGGACTGCTCCGGGAGAGGGGAGGGGGGTGGCGAGTTCAGAGCACGCGCAGGGTCCAGGCCCAGCGGTGGATGCCCGGCGCGATGAGGTACTGCGCCGAGGTGTCGGGCCCGCACGACGCCGTGCCCAGACCCCGGTGCGCGGCGTCGAGGTGCACGACGCAGCCGGGCCGCGGCACCAGCTCGTCGTGGTGCGTGGCGGCGGCCAGGTCCTCGGCGCGGTAGCGGGAGACCGAGACCTGGCTCGGTGCTCCCAGGCCCACGGCCAGTCCTGTGGCGTCCGGCGCCGACAGCGTGAACCGGCGCACGCCGTGCCGCCCGCCGCTCTCCTGGGGCCGCAGATAAGGGGTGAACAACTCGTTCACCGGGAGCGAGTGATGGCCGACGGGCGCGCCTGCGCTCCGGTCCGGATAGGAGTCCCAGGGGCCCTGCCCGTACCAGTCCAGGACATCGAGCCCGCCGACCGTCTCGAAGACCGTGCCGACCCGCGCCACATCGTCCAGCGCATCGGGTAGTTCAGCCGATTCCTCGATACGGAGACCACCGGCGACCGGGGTGATCACCTGCTCGTGGTGGACGATCCCGGCGCCGGTCGCGTACTCGGCCCGCACCGTCACGCGTGCGCCCTCGTGGTCCACGCCCACGACCTTGCGTACGAGCGCGTCCAGGCCCCAGTCGCGCCAGCGGGCCGCCATGCCGCCGATCTCGTCGTTGTCGGTGGGGGCCCGCCACAGGCTCAGGACGGGCGGCGAGGCCAGCATCGGGTGGACCAGCCGCCCCTCCCCGTCCACCTCCACGAACGCACCGGACACCGACTCCTGCGAGGGCGCCGCAGCGACCCCCGTACTCAGCCGGACCTGTGGCAGGCACACCTCCGTGCCGCTCGGCGCCCAGGCCTCGTCGCGCGCCGTCGTGACCCGCAGCGTCAGCCAGGCCTCGCCATCGGGCACCGGGAAGGGCATCGCGATCGCCTCCGTGCTGCCCGGCAGTACGTCGGGCAGCACGGCCGGTGCGGTCTGCGTGTCGCCGTTCTCGTGCACGAGACACCACTCGGCGTTCAGCCACTTCAGACCCCGGAAATGCTGCCGGTTCTGGACCAGGAACACCCCTCGGCAGTACCTCAGCCGCACCGGCGCCGCGATCTCCCGGTGCTCGTACATCGCCGGTTTCGGCGTGCGGTCCGGGAACACAAGGCCGTCCGCGCAGAACACCCCGTCGTTCGGGCTGTCCCCGAAGTCGCCGCCGTACGCCCAGCGATGGCCGGGCGCGGCGACACCCTTGTCATATAGCCCGGCGCCCGCGCGCCCGGCCGGTCTTCCGTCGCTCACCCGCTGGAGAATGCCGTGGTCCCAGAACTCCCAGATGAAACCGCCCTGAAGTCCTGGGATGGACTCGATGGCCGCCCAGTGGTCGGCGAGTGTGCCGTTGCTGTTGCCCATGGCGTGCGAGTACTCGCACTGGATGAGCGGCTTGATCTGCTCACCGGACAGTGCGTGCGCGACACAGTCCTCGATCGGCGCGTACATCGGGCAGGCGATGTCGGAGGCGACCGACGGACCGGCCCAGTCGAGCTTGGCCGCGCCCTCGTACTGAAGGGGGCGGGTGGGGTCGTGCCGGCGTATCCAGCCGGCCGCAGCGTCGTGGTTGGCGCCGTAGTCCGACTCGTTGCCCAGCGACCAGATGATGACGGAGGGGTGGTTCTTGTCGCGCAGCACCATGCGTGAGACGCGGTCGACGAAGGCTCCGAGGTAGCGGGGGTCGTCGGCGATCTCGTGGGCGTGGTCGTGCGATTCGATGTTGGCCTCGTCGACTACGTAGAAGCCGAGTTCGTCGGCGAGGTCGAGGAGGGTCGGGTCGTTGGGGTAGTGCGCGGTACGGATCGCGTTGAAGCCGAAGCGTTTCAGCAGGATGAGGTCCGCGCGCATGTCGGCGGCCGAGACGGTGCGTCCGGTGAGGGGGTGGAAGTCGTGGCGGTTGATTCCGCGAATGAAGATGCGCTCACCGTTGACGAGCAGGTTCGGACCGCAGACCTCGACGTCCCGGAAGCCGACCCGGTGGTGAGAAGTGTCGGCGACCGAGCCGTCGGCGCGGTGCAGCCGTACGGTCAGCTCGTACAGCTCGGGTATCTCGGCGGTCCAGGGGCGTACCGCGCGCACGGTCGCCGACAGCCGGACCTCACCGAGGAAGTCGGACACCCGCATGTCCTCGGCGTTGACCCGGTCGAACTCCGCGTCCTGGACGAGCAGTTGGCCACCCAGTGCCCCGGTGACGTACCAGCCCTCCGGCAGCGCGCCCGCCGCGTTCCGCACCTGGCAGTCGACCCGCAGCTCCCCGTCCTGGCGCGCCCGGACCGTCACGTCCGCGAGATGCAGCGGATCCGTCGCGTACAGCAGCACCGAGCGGGTGATCCCGGCGTGCCACCACTGGTCCTGGTCCTCGATGTGCGAGGCGTCCGACCACTTGATGACGGTCAGCCGCAGCGTGGCGGGATCCCCTGGGCGTACGACGTCGGAGAGGTCGAACTCGGCGGCGAGACGGGAGTCCTTGGAGATGCCGACCGGACGGCCGTTCACATGGACGAGGAGCACGCTCTCGGCCGCGCCCACCTGGAGCACGATCCGCCGGCCCGCCCACTCGGCGGGGATGTCCACGGAACGCTCGTACACGCCCGTCGGATTGGCGGCGGGCGAGGCGGGTGGGAACTCACCCCACGGCATACGGAAGTTGGTGTACTGCGGCAGATCGCCCAGGTCCTGCATGGTCCAGGCGCCGGGGACCTCGATCCGCGTCCACTCGCCCGAGCACCCGTGGGGAGTGGGCAGCAGCTGGAAGTGCCAGGAGCCGTCCAGGGACAGCGCGTCGCCGCGGCGGTCCACGGCGTTCATCGGCAGCCGCCCCCAGGAGGTCACCTCGGGTGTCTCCCAGGGGCGCAGCGCGATCAGCGGATCGCGTCTCATCAGCGGATGGCTCCCTTGCCGAGGTCCGCGATGATCTGCTTGGCGCCGATGGCGAAGACGATCAGGAGCGGGATGAGAGCCAGTACGGCGCCGGTCATGACCATCCCGTAGTCCGTGGTGCCGTGGACGCCGTTGAGCTGGGAGAGGGCGACCTGGAGCGTCACGTTGTCCGGGTTGGTGAGGGCGATCAACGGCCAGGCGTAGTCGTTCCACTGGCTCATGAAGGTGAAGATGCCGAGGAAGGCGAGGCCCGGCCGGACGACCGGCAGCGCCACATGCCAGTACTGGCGCATGAAGCCGGCGCCGTCGAGCTTCGAGGCGTCGAGCAGTTCGTCGTGGATCGCGCTCTTCATGTACTGGCGCATCCAGAAGATGCCGAACGCGTTGGCCGCCGCCGGGACGATCAGCGAGGTCATCGAACCGATCCAGCCGAGGTTCGCCATGATCACGAACTGCGGGATGGCCTGGAGCTGCGCCGGCACCATGAAGATCGCCATCATCACCGCGAACAGCACCCGCTTTCCGGGGAACTGGAACTTGGCGAAGACGAACGCGGCCAGCGAGTCGAAGAACAGGACGAGGAACGTCACCGTGGTCGCGACGAGCAGCGAGTTGAACATCGACCCGAAGAAATCGATGCTGTCGAAGAGCTTGCTGACGTTGTCGTCGAAGTGCGAGCCGGGCAGCAGCTTCGGCGGGTACGAGAAGATCTCGGTCGACGTGTGGGTCGACATGATCACGGCCCAGTAGAACGGGAAGGCCGAGAGCAGTACGCCGACGATCAGGGACACGTGGAGGGCGATGCCCCTGCGCCGGGTGCCCTCGATGAGCTTGGGCTTCGTGGGCTTGACGGGTTCGGCCTCGGCGGGCCTGGCTTCGGTGGTTGCCATGGTGACCGGCCTGCCTATTCTTCGTCCCGGCGCTGCACCAGGCGCCAGTTGATGATCGAGAAGAGGACGACGACGAGGAAGATGCCCCACGCCACGGCGGCGCCGTAGCCGAAGTCGTTGTTGTCGAAGGTCTGCTGGAAGAAGTAGAGGACCATCGTCCGGCCGGCGTGGTCGGGACCGCCCGAGAACGTCGACTCGTTGGCCGTGGTCTGCAGCAGCACCTGCGGCTCGGAGAAGCTCTGCAGTCCGGTGACCGTCGAGATGACGAGCACGAACAGCAGCACGGGCCGCATCAGCGGAAGGGTGATCCGGAAGAAGGTCTGCACGGGCCCGGCACCGTCGACGCGGGCGGCCTCGTACAACTCGCCCGGAATCGTCTGGAGACCGGCGAGGAAGATGATCGCGTTGTAGCCGGTCCACTGCCAGGTCATCAGGGTGGCGATGGCGACCTTGATGCCCCACGGAGTGTTCAGCCAGGCCACCTGGTCGAGACCGACCGCCTGCAACAGGGCGTTGATCAGGCCGAAGTTGGTGGAGAAGACCGAGCCGAAGATGATCGCGACGGCCACGACCGAGGTGACGTTCGGCAGGAAGTACGCGAAGCGGTAGAGGTTCCTGAAGCGGACCGCCGAGTTGAGCATCACGGCCGTGATCATCGCCAGGAAGATCATGGGGAAGGTGGCCAGCGCCCAGATGACGATGGTGTTGCCGATCGAGCTCCAGAAGTCGGTGTCGCTCAGCAGGTACTTGTACTGGTCGAGCCCCGCCCACTCCATCGAGCCGAGGCCGTCCCAGCGGTGGAAGGAGAGGTAGAGCGAGAAGCCGACCGGGATCAGGCCGAAGGCCAGGAAGAGCAGATAGAAGGGCGAGAGCGCGAGGTACAGCCGCCAGTAGCTGAGGATGCTCTTCTTCGGTTGCTCGGGCGGGGTCTCCACCACGGCCGCGGGGGGCCTTTCGACCACGGGTGCGGTCGCCATCAGACGCTCACCCCCAGGTGCTCGGCGATGCGGCGGCACTTGCTCATGGCGTCCTTCCAGGCCTTCTCGGGGTTCTTCCCGAGGGCGCCGACGTTCTTGATCTCGTCCTTGATGGGCTGCCCCAGCGCCACGTCGTACGGGCTGTTGTAGGCGACCGGGATCTTCTCGGCCGCCGGCCCGAAGACGTCCATCACGATCTGGTTGCCGAAGAAGGGATCGGGCTCCCGCAGCTTCTTCATCTCGTACGAGGCCGGCGTGGACGGGAAGAGCCCCGCGTCGATGAAGCCCTGCGCCTGGTTGTCGGCGTTGAGCATCCACGTGATGATCTCGAAGGCCCGCTCGGGCTCCCGGCAGGCCTTGGTGATCGCCAGGAACGAGCCGCCGTTGTTGGCGGGACCACCCGGACAGTTCGCGACCCGCCACTTGCCCTTGGTCTTGGGCAGGTTGAGCTTGAGGTCGCCCGCCGCCCAGGACGCGCCCAGCTGGCTGGGCAGCCGACCGTTCTCGGTGGCCGAGTTGGCGTCCGGGGTGCCGTTGACGATGCTGGACAGCAGCCCGCGCCGCTTGGCCTCGACGGCTCGGTCCCAGGCGACGCGGACGTGCTCCTGGTCGCCGATGAAATGCTTGTCCTTGTCGACGTACCGCTTGGTGCCCTGGTTGACCGAGTTCTCGTAGACGCTGAGGATGTCGATCAGCAGATACGCGCCCTTGATCCGCTTCTTGAGCTGTTCACCGGCCGCGAAGAACTTCTCCCAGGTGTCCATCTCTCGTGAGACGTCTGCTGGTTCGGACGCGAGACCGGCCTTCTCGAAGACGGCCGGCTGGTAGTAGTGCACGATCGGGCCGACATCGATGGGGAAGCCGATCAGGCTGCCGTCGTCGGCCACCGCCTGCTGCCACTTCCACTCCAGGTACTGCGGCTCGTACTTCTCCGCGCCCAGCGTCCGCAGGTCCACGAACTGGTCCGCGTTCGGCAGATACGACGCCATGTCCTCGCCCTTGAGCCCTGCGATGTCGGGAACATGGGCCTGCCCGGTCATCGTGGTGATCAGCTTGGAGCGGTAGTAGCCGCCGATCTGGATCGCGTCCAGGTCGACGGCGCTGTCGTAACGGGCCTTGGCCTGCTTGACGACCGTGTCGCTCAGCCCGCCGCTCCAGTACCACAGGACCATGTTCCGGCCGGTCGAACCGGTCGGAACGGCGCAGCCGGATGCCAGGCCGCCGAGCGCCGTGGCGGCCGTACCGGCCAGGCCCGCACGCAGGAGGCCCCTTCGTGAGAGCCGCACAGCTCCCACCGCCTTTCGGATCTGTTCACGTCTTCTTTGTTCGCGTCTTCGCATACGGGAGTTCAGTGCTGCCGGGCGGGTGCCGGCGGGGTCACGGGGGCGTGCCGGGTCGGCGGTCCCGGGTCCGCCGGCATGCGGTCGGCCAGGAAGCCGTACGCCCGCCGCAGTGCGGGATCACGGACGGACTGCCACCACTGGTGGATGCCGTACCAGCCGGGCGCGGCCAGGGCTCCGCCGTGATGGCGTACGGAGAGTCCGGCGGCCAGCACCGCGAAACGCAGCCGCTCTTCGAGAGGCCAGCCGCCGAGCGAGGCCGCGACGAAACTCGCGCCGAAGACGTCTCCTGCGCCCGTCGAGTCCAGGACGTCGACGTCGAGGGCGGGTACATCGGCGTACTCGCCCGTGGTCTGGTCGACGGCGACCGCACCCTCGCGGCCACGGGTGACCACGGCCACCGGCACCAGCTCGGAGAGCTTGCCGAGCGCAGCGGCAGCGGTGCCGGTGCGGGTGTAGGCCATCGCCTCGGTGTCGTTGGGCAGGAAGGCGTGGCACAGGGAGAGCTGGTCGAGGAGGTCGGAGGACCACTGCTGGGTGGGGTCCCAGCCGACGTCCGCGTAGATCTGCGTGCCGTTCGCCGCCGCTTTGGCGAGCCAGGCGCGGGGCTCGGCCTCGATGTGCACGAGGGCGGTGCGCGCCTCGGGCGGGTCGCCCATCAGCGTGTCCTGCGAGTACGGGGGTTCCTGGCCGTGGGTGACCAGGGCCCGGTCGTGGTCGTAGGCGAGCGCGACGGTGACCGGGGTGTGCCAGCCGGCCGCCGTACGGGAGAGCGAGAGGTCGATGTGCTCCTGGCCGGCGAGGACGTCACGGCAGTACGCGCCGTAGTAGTCGTCCCCGAAGACCGTGGCCAGGGAAGTGTTCAGGCCAAACCGGGCCGCCGCCACGGCCAGGTTCGCGATCCCGCCCGGGCCTGCTCCCATCCCCTCGGTCCAGATCTCCTCGCCAGGAGTCGGCTGCTTGCCCAGACCGGTCAGGACGAGGTCGTAGAAGAGCAGCCCGGTCAGCAGGACATCGGGCCGTTCGTCACCCACGCACGCTTCCTCTCGTCAAAAGCCTTCCATTTCCGTGCACAGGATCGTGCGCGCATCCAGCCACTTTGGCAAGAGTCGAGCAGAATCGAGCATGGAATTGATTGCGAATGACGAGTACTGTTCACGACGTGCTGGCAGAACGACGACACCAACTCATCCTGCGGTCCCTGCGTTCGGGCGGGCCCGCGGCCGTGACCGATCTCTCCGAACAGCTGGGCGTGAGCCCGGCCACGATCCGCCGTGACCTGGTGAAACTCGAGGAGGACGGCCTGCTCACACGGGTGCACGGCGGAGCCGTCGCCGAGGAGGGGGACCAGCCCTTCGCCGAGGTCGCGGAGGTGCGCGTAGCCGAGAAGGACGCGATCGCCGAGCGAGCGGCGACGATGATCGAGGACGGCCAGTCCGTACTGCTCGACATCGGTACCACCGCATACCGCCTGGCCAGACAGCTGCACGGCCGCCGCATCACCGTGATCACCAGCAATCTGGTCGTCTACGAGGAACTCGTGGACGACGAGGAGATCGAGCTGGTGCTCCTCGGCGGCATGGTCCGCCGCGAGTACCGCTCCCTGGTCGGCTTCCTCACCGAGGACAACCTGCGCCAGCTCCACGCGGACTGGCTCTTCCTCGGCACCAGTGGAGTGCGCCCCGGTGGGCAGGTGATGGACACGACGGTCGTCGAGGTGCCGGTGAAGCGCGCCATGATCGCGGCGGCCGACAAGGTCGTGCTGCTCGCGGACCGGGCCAAGTTCCCGGGTACGGGGATGGCGAAGGTCTGCGGACCCGAGGACCTGGACGTGGTGGTGACCAACGGGCCGACGGACGCCGGAACCAGGTCCGCGCTGGAGGAGGCGGGCGTACGCGTGGTGCAGACATGAACCGTGTGCTGCGGACATGAACGTGGAAAGGGTTGTTGCGTGAAGCTGACGATTCTGGGTGGCGGCGGATTCCGCGTGCCACTCGTGTACGGGGCGCTCCTCGGGGACCGCGCCGAGGGCCGCGTCACCGACGTCGTGCTGCACGACCTGGACGCGGGCCGGCTCTCGGCCGTCGCCCGCGTGCTCGCCGAGCAGGCGGCCGGTGTCCCCGGCGCACCCGCCGTGACCGCCACCACCGACCTCGACGAAGCGCTGCGCGGCGCCGACTTCGTCTTCTCCGCGATCCGCGTCGGCGGACTCGAAGGACGCGCGGCCGACGAGCGGGTCGCCCTCGACCAGGGCGTCCTCGGCCAGGAGACCGTCGGCGCGGGCGGTATCGCGTACGGACTGCGCACGGTGCCCGTCGCCGTCGACGTCGCCCGGCGCGTGGCCCGGCTCGCCCCCGACGCCTGGGTGATCAACTTCACCAACCCGGCAGGCCTCGTCACCGAGGCCATGTCCCGGCACCTCGGCAACCGCGTGATCGGCATCTGCGACTCACCGGTCGGCCTCGGCCGCCGTATCGCCCGCGTCCTCGGCGTCGCCAACCCGCGCGAGGCCTGGATCGACTACGTCGGCCTCAACCACCTCGGCTGGGTCCGCGGCCTGCGCGTCGCCGGACGCGACGAACTGCCGCGCCTGCTCGCCGACCAGGACCTGCTCGGCTCCTTCGAGGAGGGCAAACTCTTCGGCACCGAGTGGCTCCAGTCCCTGGGCGCGATCCCGAACGAGTACCTGCACTACTACTACTTCAACCGGGAAGCCGTACGCGCCTACCAGGAGGCCGAGAAGACCCGCGGCGCCTTCCTGCGCGACCAGCAGGCCCGTTTCTACGAAGCGATGAAGCGCCCCGACGCCGAGGCCCTCAAGACCTGGGACAGCACCCGGGCCGAGCGCGAGGCCACGTACATGTCGGAGAACCGGGACGCGGCGGGCGCCGGCGAGCGCGACGCCGACGACCTCTCCGGCGGCTACGAGAAGGTGGCCCTCGCCCTGATGCGGGCCATCGCCCGCGACGAGCGCACCACGCTGATCCTCAACGTCCGCAACCAGGGCACCCTCTCGGTGCTCGACACGGACGCCGTCATCGAGGTGCCCTGCCTCGTCGACGCCAACGGCGCGCACCCGGTCGCCGTCGACCCGCTCCCGGACCACGCGACCGGCCTGGTGTGCGCGGTGAAGGCGGTCGAGCGCGAGGTCCTCGCCGCCGCCGAGTCCGGCTCCCGTACGACCGCGGTGAAGGCCTTCGCGCTGCACCCGCTGGTCGACTCCGTGAACGTCGCCCGTCGTCTCGTCGAGGGCTACACCGCCGAGCACCCTGGCCTGGCGTACCTGAAGTAGTAGACCCTCTGAAGCAGCGCCTGAAGCAGAGCCCTCCGAGGAGACCCGCACATGCATGACGAACGCCGCAGGATCGAGGAGCGCGTCCAGCGCGTCCACGACCAGCGCATCAAGACCGCGATCTACGCCGCCTCCGTGCCCTTCGAGGTCGAGGCCTGGCAGGCGCCGGGGGAGCCTGTCCCCTTCGAGGAGGCCGCGTCGGCCTCGTACGCGCCCTTCGCGATGGACACTCCCTGGGGCCCGCCCTGGGGGACTACCTGGTTCCGGATGCGCGGACAGGTGCCCGCCGAGTGGGCGGGTCGGCGCGTCGAGGCCGTCATCGACCTCGGGTTCATCGGCGACTGGCCCGGCAACCAGGCCGAGGCGCTCGTCCACCTCGCCGACGGCACCCCGCTCAAGGCCGTCAACCCGCTCAACCAGTACGTGCCCATCGGCAACCCGGCAACGGGCGGCGAGGAGATCCACTACCTTGTCGAGGCCGCCTCCAACCCGGACATCCTCGCCGAGAACTTCTCGCGTCCGACCGTCATGGGCGATGTGCTGACCGCCGGCGACAAGCCGATCTACACCTTCCAGCGCGCCGACCTCGCCGTCCTGGACGAGGACGTGTTCCACCTCGACCTGGACCTCCAGGTGCTGCGCGAACTGATGGTCCACCTCGAAGAGCACGACCCGCGCCGCCACGAGATCCTGCACACCCTGGACCGGGCCATGGACACCGTGGACCTGGACGACGTCTCCGGCAGCGCCGCCGCGGTCCGCGAGGTGCTCGCGCCAGCCCTGGCCAAGCCCGCGCACGCCAGCGCCCACACCGTCTCCGGCGTCGGCCACGCACACATCGACTCGGCCTGGCTGTGGCCCATCCGCGAGACCAAGCGCAAGACGTCCCGCACCTTCTCCAACGTCACGGCACTGGCCGACGAGTACGAGGACTTCATCTTCGCCTGCTCGCAGGCCCAGCAGTACGAGTGGGTGCGCGACAACTACCCGCAGGTGTGGGAGCGGATCAAGAAGTCCGTCGAGAAGGGCCAGTGGGCGCCGGTCGGCGGCATGTGGGTCGAGGCCGACGGCAACCTGCCCGGCGGTGAGGCGATCGCCCGCCAGCTCGTGCACGGCAAGAAGTTCTTCATGGAGCACTTCGGCGTCGAGACCAAGGGCGTGTGGCTGCCGGACTCCTTCGGCTACACCGCCGCCTATCCGCAGCTCGCCAAGCTCGCGGGCAACGACTGGTTCCTGACCCAGAAGATCTCCTGGAACCAGACGAACAAGTTCCCCCACCACACCTTCTGGTGGGAGGGCATCGACGGCACCCGCATCTTCACCCACTTCCCGCCGGTCGACACCTACAACGCCCGGTTCAGCGGCGACGAGATGGCCCGCGCCGTACGCAACTACCAGGAGAAGGGCGGCGGCACGCGCTCGCTTGCGCCCTTCGGCTGGGGCGACGGCGGCGGCGGCCCCACCCGCGAGATCATGGAACGGGCACGGCGCCTCGCGGACCTGGAGGGCTCCGCGAAGGTCGTCGTGGAGCACCCCGACAAGTTCTTCGCGGACGCCCGCGAGGAGTACCCCGACGCCCCCGTCTGGGTCGGCGAGCTCTACCTGGAGCTGCACCGCGCCACCTACACCTCCCAGGCCCGCACCAAGCAGGGCAACCGGCGCAGCGAACACCTGCTCCGCGAGGCCGAGTTGTGGGCGACGACCGCCGCCCTGAACGCGCCGGGCTACTCCTACCCGTACGAGAAGCTCGACCGCCTCTGGAAGACGGTCCTGCTCCACCAGTTCCACGACATCCTGCCGGGCTCCTCGATCGCCTGGGTGCACCGGGAGGCGGAGGCGGAGTACGCGCGGGTCGCCGAGGAGGTCCAGGCCCTCACCGCCGAGGCCATGACCGCGCTCGGCCCGGGGGAGCCGCGGGTGTTCAACACCAGCCCGTGCGACCGCGCCGAGGTCGTACGCACCTCGGTCGGCGTCCCGATGTACACCGAGGTCCCCGCGAACGGAAACGCACCGCTCGGGGCGGGCGAACCCCCACAGCCGGTGAAGGTCACCGGCCGCGTCCTGGACAACGGCCTCGTACGCGTCGAGGTGGCCGAGGACGGAACCCTGGCCTCCGTACGGGACCTGCGGGCCGACCGCGAAGTCCTCGCCGACCAGGGCAATCTGCTCCGGCTGCACACCGACCTCCCGAACTACTGGGACGCCTGGGACATCGACAAGCACTACAAGAACCGCTACACGGACCTGCTGGACGCCGAGTCCGTCACCGTGATCGAGGCGGACCCGCTCCTCGGCGCCCTGCGCGTCGAGCGCGCCTTCGGCAAGGGCTCGCGCATCACGCAGACCATCACCGTCCGCGCGGGCAGCCCCCGTATCGACTTCGAGACGGAGATCGACTGGCACGAGACGGAGAAGATCCTCAAGGCGGCGTTCCCGGTGGACATCAGGGCCGCGCACTCCTCCGCCGAGATCCAGTTCGGCCACATCCAGCGGCCCACGCACACCAACACCAGCTGGGAGTCGGCCCGCTTCGAGGTCTGCAACCACCGCTGGGTGCACATCGGCGAACCCGGCTACGGCGTCGCGGTCATCAACGACTCCACCTACGGCCACGACGTCTCCCGCACGGTCCGCGAAGACGGTGGTACCACCACCACGGTCCGCCTCAGCCTGGTCCGCGCCCCGCGCATCCCCGACCCGGAGGCCGACCAGGGCAAGCACCGCTTCACCTACGCGCTGCTGCCCGGCGCGACGATCGAGGACACGGTCGCGGAGGGCTACGCGCTCAACCTGCCGCTGCGGGTGGCCGATTCGGCCGGTGCGGCCGAGCCGGTGGTGAGCGTCGAGGGTGCGGGCGTGACCGTCGAGGCGGTCAAGCTCGCCGACGACGAGTCGGGCGACGTCGTCGTACGCCTCTACGAGTCCCGTGGCGGACGCGCCCAGGGCACCCTGCGCACCGGCTTCCCGCTGGCCGGAGCCCAGGTCACCGACCTCCTGGAGCGGCCCCTCGCCGAGGCGGACATGGACAGCGGCGGAGTCGCGGTGTCGCTGCGCCCCTTCGAGGTGCAGACCCTGCGGCTGTCACGGCGGAATGACTGACCCCGTTTTCCATCAAGAATTAAGAAACGGGTAAGAGGCCTGGTCACGGCGGGTTTTTGGCCCGCCGTGACCACGGTCTGTTGCCTGTACGACACCTGGAGTTCGCTCGGTACCCCTGGGATGGCGCGGCAAAGCGAAGCAGGAGCAAAAAGAGGGGTGTCACCGTGCGGGACCCACGTATCTCGGCGATCCGCAAGGGCCTGAAGCGCCGCGGCAGACTGATGGCCCAGGCGGTGAGCCCGCCCCGCCGGAGCCTCGACGCCATGCCCGCACAGCGGACCCCGAAGGGTGCGTACGCCGCCCCGCCCGCCCCGCGCCTGGTCGACTCCCCGGTCTTCGTCCTGTCCTCGGTGCGCTCCGGCTCGACCCTGCTGCGCGTCCTGCTGAACAGCCACTCCCGGATCCGCGCCCCGCACGAGATGCATCTGCGCACCCTCCACGTCCACCTGGCCCGTGACTTCACGGCCGACGCCATGAAGGCGCTGGAGCTGGACAAGGACGAGCTGGAACACGTCCTGTGGGACCGCGTGCTCCATCTGGAGCTCATCCGCAGCGGCAAGGAGATCATCGTCGACAAGACGCCGCCGAACACCCTCATCTGGCCCCGGCTGCAACGATGTTGGCCCGACGCCCGCTACATCGTCCTGCTCCGCCACCCGGGCGCGGTCGTCACCTCCCTCACCAACCGTCGCGCCGACCCGGACCATGAACAGATCCGCCGCGAGGTCCTCGACTACAGCGAGAAGCTGGACGAGGCCCGCCAGCAGCTCACCGGCGCCCATGTGATCACGTACGAGGAGCTCACCGCGGACCCCGAGACGGTCACCCGGGGCCTGTGCGACTACCTCGAGGTCCCCTGGGAGCCGGGGATGCTCGAGTACGGCAAGAAGGACCACGGCACCTTCCGCCCCCAGCTCGGCGACTGGAGCGAGACCATCAAGTCGGGCCGCATCCAGTCGGCCCGACCGGCCGACCCGGGGGCCGAACTGCCGCCGCGGCTGGTCGAGTTGGCGCGTGAATGGGGGTACCCGGTCGACTGACCGGGTACCCAGACGCTCCGGACGAGAGGGCTCAGGCAGGGGTGGGAGTGGCGGCCGACTCCGTCGCGGGGGAGGGCGAGGAGGAGGGGACGGGAACGGCCGGCAGGGTGGGCTGGACGTCCTCCAGGCGTGGCTGCGGCAACGACACCACACCCACCGGGCGCGGACCCGCGACCACCGCGTAGTCCCGGCCGAGGAACGGCGGTACCAGCTCGCCCGGGTCCTCACCGAGCGCCAACCGCACGGCCGCCCAAGGAGCGTTGAGGCCGCACTGGGAGAGCTGGTGCAGACCGCCGGCCGGGCGCGTGTTGACGTCCATGAGCACCGGCTCGTCCTCGTACATACGGAACTGGATGTTGGTCAGGTAGTGCAGATCGAAGGCCCGGGCGATGTGCCGCGCCGGCTCGATGAAGGACGGCTGCAGCGTGAAGCCGCGCCGACGGCCGTTCTTGGTCCGGCCCACCGCCATCCGCACCCGCCCGTCAGGCCCCGTCAGACAGTCGACGGACACCTCCGGCTCCTCCAGGCGCGGCATCACCAGCCAGTCGACGGGGCCGTCGGCCTGCCGCAGCGCGTCGACGACGAGGTTCAGCGGCACGTACGGGCTGGGGAAGCCGTTGAGGTGCATGAGTGAGAAGGGGGTGCGCGTGATGATGCGGAAGCCGACTCCGCCCGCCCCCGCGGCCGGCTTGAAGCACGCCTTGTGGCCGTCGGCCTCCAAGGCGTCGACCGCCGCGACGAGTTCGTCCTCGGTACGCACCCGCCACCACGGCGGCACCGGCACCCCGAGCGCCTGCACCGCCTCGTACGCCGTCACCTTGTCGTGGAAGGTCGCCACGGCCTCGGCGGGCGGCGCCAGCAGGGCTGTACCGGCCGCGGCGAAGTCCTCGCGGTGCGCGGCGACCGCCGCCTGGTGCAGCACCGGTACGAACACGTCGATCGAGTGCCGGGCGCACTGATCGAGGGCGTACTCGACGTACGCGGCCGGAGACAACCCCTTCGGTTCCAGCTCCGCGGTGTCAGCAGCGGCCAGGATGGGAGAGTCGGGGTCACCGTGCGTCGCATGGATCTCGACCGGACGGCCGCTGGGATTCTCCCGCAGCTGATCCATGAAGAACACGTTCTCCGCGTACGTGCGGTTGAGCCAGACGCGTACGCGAGAGACCATGCAGGCCACCTTTCAGGGTTCGCGGGCACGGCGAAGCAGGCCGTGCCCGGCCAAGGAGTTTGGAGGTACACAAAACCGCCGTTCGAAAACGGTGAGCGCGCGGTTGTGTAGGGCCGATCATAGGGGTTCCGGCGCATGATCGCTGCTACGTCCATGTTACGGATTACGCCCTGCTGGGTACGCTGCGCCGCATTCTGCCGATGGAGGTCGGATCCAGTGATCGAGGAGTTGCTCCCGGACCCGGTCGTGACCGTGGAAGCGCACGGTGACGAGCCGACCGAGGGCGCGACGCTGTATCCCGGGGAACAGGCGCTGATCGCGCGGGCCGTGGAGAAACGACGCCGCGAGTTCACCGTCGTACGCACCTGTGCCCGGCGTGCGATGGACAAGCTCGGCGTTCCCCCGCAGGCCGTCCTGACCGGTGAGCGCGGGGCCCCGCAGTGGCCCGCCGGACTGATCGGCAGCATGACGCACTGCGAGGGCTACGCCGCCGCGGCGCTGGCCCGCGCCACCGACCTGGCCTCCCTCGGCATCGACGCGGAGCCCCATCTGCCGCTTCCGGACGGTGTGTTGCCCTCCGTATCGCTGCCCGCCGAGGACGGCCGGCTGCGCGCGCTCCGTGCCGAGCACCCCGCCGTCCACTGGGACCGACTCCTCTTCAGCGCCAAGGAGTCGGTCTACAAGGCCTGGTTCCCCCTCACCGGGAAGTGGCTGGACTTCACGGAAGCGGACATCGAGGTCGGCCTGACGCCCGGGCACACCACCGCGGGTGTCTTCCGCGCCCGGCTCCTGGTGCCAGGCCCGGTGGTGGACGGCCGCCGGGTCGACCACTTCGACGGGCGCTGGACGGTGGGCCGGGGGCTTGTGGCGACCGCGGTGAGCGTGGCGTACGACGGTGGCTGACGCCGGCTCGGGGACCGCCCGGTCGTGCTGCCCGCGCCGCCTTGGCCCGCAGGCTGGGTATCCATTTGGCCTACCTGACATCCCTGCTCCCCGACGAACCCGCAACTCCCGCGCCGCTGATGCCCGACGGCGGCCCGGAGCGCGAACAGCGCCGGGCCCACCAGGCTGCCGCCCAGGGCGGTCCGGTGCGCCGCAGGCGCCGGGCGATCGCGGTGGACGGAAAGTGCCTGCGCGGTGCAAGACGCCCCGACGGCAGCCGGGTCTTCGTGCTCTCCGCGGTCCGCCACGGCGACGGCATCACCCTGGCCTCGCGTGAGATCGGCGCGAAGACGAACGAGATCCCCGAGTTCCAGCCCCTGCTCGACCAGATCGACGATGCCGACCTCGCCGACACGGTCACCACCGCCGATGCTCTCCATGCCCAGCATTCCCATACCGCCTACCTGCGCGAACGCGACGCCCATTACCTCCTCACGATCAAGAACAACCAGCGCGGTCAGGCCCGCCGGCTCCACCGGCTGCCCTGGAAAGAGGTCCCTGTGATCCACCGTGACGACGCCCGCGGCCATGGCCGCCACGAGCAGCGTCACGTGCAGGTCGTCACCGTCAGCGGCCTGCTCTTCCCCGACCCCTCCAGCACCGGGGTCGAGGTCTTCGCCGAGGGCGGCGCCGTCACCCTCGACCACGTGCAGGCATGGCAGTTGAAGTCCATCTGGCGGTGACGAGCCGGGGGTCCGTGCGTCGGTCGCCAGGAGCGGCTTCCGGCGCGCGGCTCTCGGCGGGGCAGGCGCCGAGGAAGCGGCGTGAAAGCAGTCTCCGCGGGGCCGGTGCCCCCCTGTCCCTTCGCGGTGCACGTACCCTCTGGAGGCGCGCGGTCGACCGGGGACACGCCGGGCCTGTGCCCGAGGGATTGGACGAAGGGAACGTTCCGCTGTGACGCATGCTCACGAGGAAGAAGTCCTGGCTCGGATCGCCAAGGGGCTGATCTACACCGAGTCGGAAGCGGCCTTCCAGGCCCCTCGGCGCCGCACCGAGCAGATCTTCGAGTACAACCACACACCACCGAGCGAGCCGGAGAAGCGTCGATCGCTGCTCGTCGCGATCTTCGGCTCGGTCGGTGAACGCACGGTGCTGCTGCCGCCGTTCCACGCCGGGTTCGGCAGCAACGTCCACATCGGCGACGACTTCTTCGGGAACGTGAACCTCACGTTCGTCGACGACGTGGACATCCGCATAGGCGACGGTGTCATGATCGCGCCCAGCGTGACACTGACCACGACGGGACACCCGGTGCATCCCTCGCGACGCGCTGACTTCGGACGGTTCTCGGAACCGATCGTGATCGAGGACAAGGTGTGGATCGGTAGCAACGTGGTGGTCCTGCCCGGCGTTCGCATCGGATACGGGTCGGTCATCGGCGCCGGCAGCGTCGTCAGCCGCAGCATTCCCCCGATGACCGTCGCGCTCGGAACCCCTTGCCGGGTGGTCCGCCCCATCACGGACGAGGACCTCACCACCCGTACCGCCGGGCATTAGTGCTGGTTGCGGATCCCGCCACCCCTTCCCAGCCGCGCCGCGCGGGGCCTGGCTGCGGCTGGGCGAGCGCGCTTCGCAAGCACGATCAGCCGACATGGGCCCTGGCCGGCCTGTCCTGCCGCGCCGTCCAGGCGCGGCAGGACAGGCCGGCCAGCGAAGCAGAGCGCGGTGGGCCGTTCCGCCGCCGGTGCTCAACGCACGTCACGGATGCGTGGCCAGCGGATCGAGGAACGTCAGTACGGAGGCGTCCTCCTCGATCAGCGGGGTGAGGACAGCGTTGAACGGAGCGCCGTACGGGGCGGCCAGGTGTGTCTTGAAGGCGTCCTCGTCCCGGTAGACCTCGAAGATCCAGTAGGCGCGCGGGTTGGCCGCCTTGGTGTAGACGTCGAAGGCCAGGTTGCCTTCCTCTTCGCGCACCTTCAGGGCGTAGTCCCGGATCAGGCGGGCGACCTCGTCCTGAGCTCCCTCTCGGGCGGTGAACTCGGCGAGCAGGGTTTTCGTCATGGCTTCGTGTCCTTGTCAGTGGGTGGAGTCGCTGCTCTTCTCTTGGAACGCGGCGGCAGAACGGGCACGTTGCGGGCAGTCACTGAGCGGATTCGGGCGGGCGACGGCACGGGCGTTGCCGATTTGTGACGGGTGCAAGGCATTGACGTTGCCTGGAGACGGAGTCCATCATCCTGGCCAAGCAGTGTCAACGATGACATAAGTCAACGATGACACCTCGGGACGGCATGCCCCGATGCCGGCCGCTCGCCCGCAATCCCGCAGGAGTTGTTCATGTCACGCACCTCTCGTCAGCCCTCCTCCTTGCTCAGAGCCGCTACCTGCACGGGTGTCGCAGCCCTCGCCCTGACCGCCTGTGGATCCGGATCCGAATCGGGCACCGCGAGCGCCGGATCGGGCAGCGTCAAGGTCGGTCTGATCACCAAGACCGACACCAACCCGTTCTTCGTCAAGATGAAGGAGGGCGCGGAGAAGGCCGCCAAGGACAACGGCGCCGAACTGTCCACCGCCGCAGGCAAGTTCGACGGAGACAACGCCGGTCAGGTCACGGCCATCGAGAACATGGTCGCCGCCGGCGTGAAGGGCATCCTGATCACCCCGAGCGACTCCAAGGCCATCACGCCCGCGATCGAGAAGGCCCGCGCCAAGGGTGTCCTGGTCATCGCCCTGGACACCCCGACCGAGCCGGAGAGCGCGGTCGACGCCCTGTTCGCCACCGACAACGTCAAGGCCGGCGAGCTGATCGGCGAGTACGCCAAGGCGGCCATGAAGGGCAAGGACGCGAAGATAGCCACCCTCGACCTGGCGCCGGGCGTCTCCGTCGGCGTCCAGCGGCACAACGGCTTCCTGAAGGGCTTCGGCATCGAGGAGGGCGACCCCTCCATCGTCTGCTCCCAGGACACCGGAGGCGACCAGGCCAAGGGCCAGACCGCGATGGAGAACTGCCTCCAGAAGGAACCCGGCATCAACGTCGTCTACACCATCAACGAGCCCGCCGCGCTGGGTGCGTACACGGCGCTCAAAGCCAAGGGCCGGGAGAAGGACGTCCTGATCGTCTCCGTCGACGGCGGTTGCACCGGGACCGAGGCCGTCAAGGACGGCACGATCGCCGCGACCTCGCAGCAGTACCCGCTGAAGATGGCCGCTGAGGGCGTCAAGGCCGTCGTGACGTTCGCCAAGGACGGCAAGAAGGCATCCGGTTACACCGACACCGGCGTCACTCTCATCACCGACAAGGCGCAGGACGGGGTCACGTCCAAGGACACCGCTTATGGCCTGGAGAACTGCTGGGGCTGAGCCGCCCTCCAACTGCCGTCGTAGCTGCCGCCGTTCGAAATCCCTCAGCGGGGCGGCCGTCCCCTCCTCCCCGACCCGGGGACGGCCGCCCCCTCGTCCTCTTGCCGTCCGACAAGGACTGAGCTTCCCGTCCGACACGGACCGACAAAGACTTCTGTCTTCCGACAAGGACCTCGCATGACTGCCACGTCCACGCCCCCGAGCAAAACCTCGCCGTACGCGGAGCTCAAAGCACCGACGACGGCCCGCCAGCTGCTCACGGCACCGACCACCGGCCCGCTGGTCGCTCTCCTCCTGGCCTGTGTCTTCTTCTCCTTCTCGACCGACCAGTTCCTCACCGGCGGGAACTTCTCGCTGATCGTGCAGCAGGTCATGGTCGTCGGCACCCTCGCCATCGGCCAGACTCTGATCATCCTCACCGCGGGCATCGACCTGTCGTGCGGTGCCGTGATGGCGTTCGGCAGCATCGTGATCGCCAAGATGGCGGCCGAGGGCTCCCTGCCTCCGCTCGCCGCGATCGCGCTGGGCTTGGTCGTCTGCGGCGGCTTCGGCCTGCTCAACGGGGCGCTGGTGCAGAAGATCCCACTGCCGCCGTTCATCGTCACCCTCGGCATGCTCAACGTGGCCTTCGCGCTGACCCACATCTACTCCGAAGAGCAGACCGTCACCAACCTGCCCGGCCCACTGACGGCCCTCGGGCAGACCTTCCCGCTCGGCAAGACCGACATCACCTACGGCTCGCTGGTCACCATCGCCCTGTTCCTCCTCCTCGCCTACGCGCTGAGCAGCACAGGTTGGGGCCGGCACGTCTACGCCCTGGGCAACAGCCCTGAAGCGGCGCGGCTGAACGGCATCCGCACCTCCCGGCTGACCATCGGCGTCTACACCGCGGCCGGCGTCCTCTACGGCATCGCCGCCCTGCTGCTCATCTCCCGCACCGGAGTCGGCGACCCGCAGGCCGGGCAGACCGACAACCTCGACAGCATCACCGCCGTGGTCCTCGGCGGCACCAGCCTCTTCGGCGGACGCGGATCGGTCCTGGGCACGTTCATCGGCGTCCTCATCGTCGGCGTCTTCCGCAACGGCCTGCAGCTGATGGGCGTCGCCTCCATCTACCAGACCCTGATCACCGGTGTCCTGGTGATCCTCGCGGTGACCGTCGACCAGCTCTCCCGGAAGAAGGCCCGATGACCACCACCTCCTCCCCGACCCCTGTGCTGCAGGCCCGCGGTCTGGTCAAGCGCTACGGCCATGTCACCGCCATCGACGGAGCCGACTTCGATCTGCTGCCCGGCGAGGTGCTCGCCGTCATCGGCGACAACGGAGCCGGCAAGACCAGCCTGATCAAGGCCCTCACCGGTGCGGTGATCCCCGACGCGGGCGAGATACGGCTGGGCGGCAAACCGATCCAGTTCTCCGGGCCGCAAAGTGCCCGTGCTCACGGCATCGAGACGGTCTATCAGGACCTCGCCGTGGCCGCCTCCATGGACATCGCGTCGAACATGTTCCTCGGGCGCGAGCTCCGCCGCCCCGGCGTCCTCGGCAGCGCCTTCCGCATGCTCGACAAGAAGCGCATGCGCCAGGAGGCCGCCGAGCACATGGCCGACCTGAAGATCGGCCTGCGCTCGCTGACACAGTCGGTCGAGACCCTCTCGGGCGGACAGCGGCAGGCCGTGGCGGTCGCCCGCGCCGTCGCCTGGGCCCGCAGCGTCGTCGTCATGGACGAACCCACCGCCGCTCTCGGCGTCAAGGAGTCCGGCCAGGTCCTCGACCTCATCCGCCGCGTCCGCGACAAGGGCATGCCGGTCGTCCTGATCAGCCACAACATGCCGCACGTCTTCGAGATCGCCGACCGGATCCACGTCCACCGACTGGGCCGGCGCGCCGCCGTGATCAAGCCCTCCGACTACTCCATGGCGGAGGTCGTCGCCATCATGACCGGCGCGCTCACCGTCGATGAGGCCGGAGGTACGGTCGTAGCGGATTCCGAGGCGGCGAAGGCCGCAGGCGTCCAGGCCAACTGACGTACGACTGAAGTACTTACAGGTTCCGGCCGCGGCCCGCGGCCGGAACTGACGAGCAACAGGAGACCGTTTCCTCGATGGCAGCGAACCGCCGCCCCACCCTGGCCGACGTCGCACGAGAAGTAGGTGTCAGCGCCAAAACGGTCTCCCGTGTCGTCAACGAGGACGGACCCGTCTCGGAGCAGACACGGGAACAGGTACTCGCCGCGATGGCCAGGTTGGGCTTCCAGCCGAACCTCATGGCACGCAACATCCGCGTCGGCGGTCCGGACACCACCATCGGACTGGTCGTCCCCGACCTCGGCAACCCTTTCTTCGGAGCCGTGGCCCGCGGCATCGAGGACACGGTCCGCGAGCGCGGACTGACGCTGCTCATGGGCTCCTCCGCGGACGACCCCGACCGCGAACGCGCCCTGACGGCCAAGTTCCTCGCCCGGCGCGTCAGCATCCTGATCGTCGTGCCGTCAGTCGGCGCCGACCACTCCCAACTCAAGTCCCACCGTACGGCGGGGCTGCCCATCGTCTTCCTCGACCGACCAGGAGTCGGCCTGTCCACGGACAGCATCGTCAGCTCCAACCGTTCGGGGGCCCGGGACGGCGTCGCCCACCTGATCGCCCACGGGCACCGCCGCATCGGATTCGTCGGCGACCTGCCCGTCAAGCTGTACACCCGCCGCGAACGCCTCGCCGGATATCGCGCGGCCCTGCAAGAGGCCGACATCCCCTACGACCGCTCGCTGGTCGCCAGCGCACACGACCAGCAAGGGGCTGAGGCCGCGACCTCCCAACTCCTCGAACTGGCCGATCCCCCCACGGCCCTGTTCGCCGGAAACAACATCATGGGCCTCGGAACCGTCGCCGAACTCGCCCGCAGCAAGCGCAAGGACGTAGCCGTCGTCGCCTTCGACGACGTATCACTCGCCGAGGCACTGGAACCGGCCCTGACCGTCGTCGCCCAGGACCCCGAAGAAATCGGCCGCAGCGCCGCGGCCACCGCCCTGGCCCGCCTCGACGGCGACCGCTCCCGCGCTCGCACCATCACCGTTCCCACCCGGCTGATCGTCCGAGGCTCGGGTGAGCAACCCGCGCCCAAGCCGTAGGCGGTCACGTCCACGGACGTGGTGTACGGCGGGTTGTTGAGGCTGCCGCTCAATATCCGACGCTACCGTCACGGGGATCGTCACGGCTGAGGGCACCAGGCGTGCAGCAGGCGGAAGAACGCCTCCTCGTTGCCCGCGAGGCCCGCCGCCTCCAGCGCGCGCTCGGCCTCCGCGAGGGCGGCGGGCGGTACGACGACGGGGCGGGGCGCCGTGCCGGGCGGGTTGTCCAGTGCGGCTCGTACCGTGTGCAACAGGCGCAGATAGGCCTGCACGGCGGTGCGTTCGTGATCGGTCAGTACGGCGGTCGGCATCGGACGACTCTCCCGGTTCGGCTCGGCTCCTGCGTTCACGCGCCGTCGCACAGCGGTGGCGCTGGGTCCAGCTTGCCGTCCACCACTGACAATCAGGTCTGCGGCCGCGTACACCTGAACGGTGCGCGGCCGCAGACCACGGCGTGAACCCCGGCAGACCGGCACGTGGAGGATGGAGCGGGACCGCGACAGGAGTACCGGTGGGACCGGAAGCCGGAGAGGTCCAGGCCTGGCAGTGGGCTCGTACGTCTGGAATATTTGCCGGGCAGGGTCCGGCATGTGAGGAGTAGTCAGCAGATGCGTCGCCTTGTCACGCGGCTGGTCGGAGAGTTCCAGGCCGAGAAGGAGACGGGGCGTATCGACGCGTCACTGGGCAGCCGTCGGCCGCAGGTCTGAGCATGGACGCCTCCGCCTACTACTACATACCCGCGTTCGTCTGCTGGGCCGGACTGGGACTGAAGCTGCCCGGCCTGCTGAACGCGTGGCGCGACCCCTTGGTTCGGGCCGTCTGCTGGGTGATCTTTCTGGGCGGCGCCGGCTTCTTCCTCGCCGCTCCCCGCACCGTCGCCGGGATCAACGAAGCGACCGGCATCGCGAACTTCTCCGCCGCGCTGGTGTACGCGATGGTGAGCGCCTACAGCGCCAGCTGCCTGCTGCTGATCATCCACTGGCGTGGCGGGCCCGATGCGTACGTGCGCCGCCTCACCCTGCGCTGGAAGGCCGGCTATGCCGTCCTGGTCGCCGTACTGATCACCCTGTTCGTGCTGGGGGAGGCACCCAGCGAGCGGCTCACCGACTTCGACACCTACTACGCCACGACCCCGTGGATCGGGCCGATGATCGTGCTGTACCTGCTCGGCCATATGACGGCCGCCGTCGCCACCACCGTTCTGTGCGGGCGCTGGGCGCGGGAGGTGCAGGGATGGCTGCGGGCCGGACTGTGGCTGCTGGTCCTCGGCTGGCTGCTCAACCTGTCCTTCAGCGGTCTCAAGCTCACCGCGGTGATCGCGCGATGGACGGGCCGGGACTGGGACATGCTGAGCACGCTTCTGGCGCCCCGCCTCGTGGGCCTGGCGGCGGCCGTCACCACCGCCGGCTTCATCGTGCCGCTCCTCGGTCCGTGGGGGAGCGCCGTCTGGCGCACCGTGACGACATGGCGGCGGCTCGGCCCGCTGTGGCGGGAACTCGGTGGCGCCCACCCCGGCAGTCCGCTCTCCGCCCCGATTCCCTGGTACTCGTCGCCGTTCATCCGCCTCACCCGACGTGAGGCCGGAATCGAGGACGGGCTGCGGCTGATCCGTCCCTACCTCGACGACCAGGTCCGCTCACGTGCCCGGACAGCGGCCCGTGCCGCGGGCCACGGCGCCGACAGCGCCGCCCGCATCGGCCACGCGGCGATGGTCGCCGCGGCTGTACGCGCCTGCCGACGTGCCGGACCGGTCACACCGGCGGCCCTCTTGGAGAACGGCGAGAACACCGAATACGCCGTGCACACCGAGTACGCCGAGACCACCGAACTTCCCGCCACGCGCCCGTCCTTGATCGGTATCGCACACGCCTTGCGTACGTCCCCCATAGTGGCGGAAGCCCGTCGGGAGTCCGCCCGGCAAGCGGTCGCCAGCCATGACTGATGCGGCGGCGCAGCGCCTCGTATCGGGAACAACAGCTAACGGGAGCAACAGCAACAGAAGGAGTGTCCGACTTGTCTGACAGAACTGCCCCTCGTCGCACCGCGGTGGTGGTCGGAGGGGGGATGACGGGCATGCTCGCCGCCGCCGTACTCGCCGACCACGCCGACGTCACCATCGTCGAACGCGACCTGCTGCCGGACGAACCCCAGCCACGCAAGGGACTGCCGCAGGCTCGCCACGCCCACCTGTTCTGGTCCGGCGGCGTCAAGGCTCTCGAGGAGATCCTGCCGGGCATCACCGGCCGGCTCGTCGACCGCGGCGTCCGGAGAACCCGCGTCATGACCGACCTGGTGTCCCGGGCTCCGTCCGGCCAGTGGTTCCGGCGGTTCACCCATGCCCGGCACAGCTTCCTCGTGGGCAGCCGTGATCTGCTCGACGCCGTGATCCGCGCCGACGTGCTGCCGGACCGGCGGATCACCCTGCTGCAACAGACCGAACTGCTGGGCCTGGAAGGCAGCGCGGACCAGGTGACAGGAGTGCGGATACGCGAGGCGGAATCGGAGCGCACCCTCCCCGCCGACCTGGTCATCGACGCCAGCGGGCGCGCCAGCCGCGCTGCCCACTGGCTGGGGGACCTGGGGCTGCCGCCCGTCCACGAGCGCACCGTCGACGCCGGAATCGGCTACGCCAGCCGGATCTACCGCCCGCCGGCCGACGCCGTCGACCTCCCGATCTTCAACGTCCAGGCCGAGTCCCAGGCCAATCCGGCGCGGGGCGGCGTCATCCTCCCGATCGAAGGCGGCCGGTGGCTGGTGACCCTGTCCGGCAGCCGCGGCGGGCAACCCACCAGCAACAACGACGAGTTCGTGCCCTTCGCCATGAAGCTGGCCCACCCCCTCATCGGCGAACTCCTCACCAGGGCCGAACCCGAGACCGACGTCGTCACCACCCGCAGCACCGCCAACAAGCGCCGCTACTACGAGAAGGCCGCCCGCTGGCCCGAGGGCCTCGCCGTCCTCGGCGACGCCATCGCCGGCTACAACCCCATCTACGGGCACGGAATGAGCGCGTCGGCCCAGAGCGTCCTCGCTCTGCGCGGTGTACTGCGCGAGCAGGAACTCACCGCACCCGGCACGGCACGGCGCATCCAGAAGGCCGCGGCCCGGCCCGTCGACAACGCCTGGAGCCTGGCCGTGGGCCAGGACGTGTTCCGGCCGGGCGCCAGCGAACAGCCGCCCACCCGCCTGGAGAAGACGCTTGCCGCGTTCGTCGACAAGGCCGCCGACGCCGGTTCCCGCAATCCGCACGCCATGCGGATCCTGCTGGACGTGATGAGCATGGAGAGGGACCCGACGCGGCTGCTCATGCCCGACATGCTCGCCCTGGTCTATCTCGGCCGGAAGAAGCCCCGGTTGAGCGGACCCCCGCTGACCGCGAAGGAGGCCGCCGCGACGACGGGGGACTGACGCAGGGCGAGGGACATCCGTACCAGGTCGCGCGGCCCTTCGGTGGACGCGGGCGGAGCCGCGTCCACCGACGCCGAGCTGATGACCCTGCCCTCCGGGTCGGCGGCCCTGGCCCGCACCGCCGCCGTCACCATCGCCGCGTCGGCCTCCGCCTGCGCCTGGACGGGATCGGAGCCCGCGGCCACGGCCGCTTCGTAGGCGCCCGCACGGATCTCGGTGTCGAAGTACGGATACAGCGCGAGCATGCCGTCGTGGATGTCGGACTCCCGCTGGGTAACCTGGAGTTCGGCGGGCGACCACCACGAGATGCGTACGGCACGGTCCTTGGGCGGCGCGAGAGGCCTCAACTCGTGCCACAGCGGCCCGAGTCGGCGATAGGTGGACCAGGTGCTCCAGAGGTCCCCGAAGCGCTGGCAGACCGGCGGAAGACAGAAGCCGAGCGCGCTGAGCTGCATCCCGGCTGAGGCCATCGCGGGTGCCACGTAGGTGCTCAGGTCGTCCAGGTTCCCGCCGCTCCACCGGGCGACAACGGCGGCGAACTTGGTGACGGAGTAAAGGATGTTGCACAGAAAGCCGAGCGCGATGATCAGCAGCCCGGCCCGCAGCCAGCCGCGTACCTGAAGCGCCCAGCGCCAGCACATGACGTCCATCGCGACGCCCCCGACGGTGAGCGACACGAGGTAGAGCACGATCATCTCGCGGAGGAACGGCGTGTTGGCGTAGTACGTGTCGAGGTCCCGCAGCCGTTCCTCCGGAGCGTCCCCGAGGACGAAGAGCACGACCAGCGCCACGATCACCACGCCGTACCCGGTGATCCAGCGGCGGGCGGTCCGCCGGAGGCGACCCGGCGGACCGCCGCGCCAGTGGATGATCACTACCAGACAGGCGGCGCTGAGGGCGCCCAGCAGGCCGTAGACGAGCGGCGCCGAGGCGTTCGCGATGCCGGTGAGGCGGTTGACATCGGCGATCGTCGGCGGAGCGGCGAAGAAGAACACCAAGCCCGACAGGGCGATCAGCGTGCACACGGAACGCTGCAGCGGATCGTGCCAGGAGCGCAGCAACGCGGGTGTCTTGACGGCGAGCGCGATCGCCATCGCGAGAGCCGGTATGTAGTAGCCGGAGTCATCCATGGCGTGGCGGCTCAGCCCCGCGGCCCGCGGTAGCCGAGGGACGCCCCGATCCGGCCCGCGACCCCGTCCCGTGACACGGGCCCGCGCTGTGGCGAACCGGCAAGCCACGCACGGCACTTGCTGGCCAGCAGCAGCCCGAAGCCCTCCGCGTCCCGCTCGTCCGCGAGGTCGAACCGGGTCCTGGCGGCCACCTTCAGGACGGTCGCCTGCAGATCGGCGTCGTCGGACAGCAGACGGGCGGCGACGGCTGCGCCCTCCACATGGTGGGCGCAGTGCCCGGCCTTCATGTGCCACAGCTCATGGCCGAGGATGACCAACTGGTGGTCGGGCGCGGTGCGTTCCTCGATGACCACGAGGTCCTGGTCCGCCATGTCGAGCCAGAGCCCACTGGCGGTGCCGGGCGGGAAGGGGGCCATACGGAACTGCACCGGACGGCCGCGGCGTCTGCTCATGGCCCCGCACAGCGCGGCGTACAGGTCGGCGGGCTCCGCCGGTGCCGGGAGCGAGAGCTCGCCGATCAACTCGCCGCACAGGCGGCGCATGTCCCTTCCGATGCCCACTGTTCTCCCCCGGCTCACGACTCGGGCCGTTTGACGCTCTCCAGAAGCATGTCCAGCCATTCCGCGACCTTGTCCCGGTGCTGGTCCGTCGGCAGCTGCGCGGCGCGCCAGGCGATGCCCCGCACTCCGTGGTCCTGGAGCAGCTGCTCGAAGGGGTCGTCCGCACTCGCGGCCGCCGCGGCTCTCTCCCGGTCGGCTCTCTCGCGGTCGGCGAGCTGCTGGAGCAGCTCCTGCTCGGAGCGCTGGAGGGCGCCGGCCAGCGCCTCGGGGTCCTCGGCCGTCAGGAACCCGGCGTGCACTCTGAAGAAGCGCTGAATGGCGTCGCAGTGCTCCATGGTGGGGCGCCGGTCCCCGTTGATCAGAGCGCCCGCCTGCTGGCGCGACATACCCGCGCCGTCGGCGATCTCCTGCTGGGTGTACCGGCGGCCGTTCGGCTTCAGACGCGTACGGCGCAGCAGGTCGAGGCGCTGCAGGAAGCGGGTCTGCAGATCCGGCTCACCGGCGGCGGGCCTGCCGCTCAGCAGCGCCTGGACCACGACCTCCGGCACACCGGACGCGACGGACAGCCGCCGGACGTCGAACACCTGGCGGTGCGGCACACCGAGCCGGTCGGCGAGGGCGGCGACCCGCCCCACGACGGCCGGCAGCAGACCCGTCGCCGTGGCGCCCGGAACCTCGAAGCCATCCGTCACCGACAGATCTCCCACGTTTCTCGACCGGCCGTGTACCGCGCGATACACGGTGAACTGCCCGGAGGTTAGCCCCTGGTTCGAACTCGCATCCAGCTCTCGCCACAACTGTGGCGCGATTCGTTCGTCGACGGGCGGCAAATGCCACGATAGTTGACGCCACGGAGCCGGGGATAGCAGGATCGCGACGCCGCGTGTAAGGCCGCAGAGGCAAGAGGGGTGACCTCCCGATGGAGTACCAGGCAGGAGGGCAGCGGCCGCGGCCGCGACCCGCCCCCGAGAGTCTGAGGGCCCAGGCCTATTTGCAGGATTACGCCGCATTGCTGGAGGCCGTCCCCTTCCCCTCCGTCGTCTTCGACCACCGCTGGGACGTCGTCCTCACCAACGGCGCATTCGAGACACTTTTCCGCGGTGTGGGCCCCCATCCCACGGCCATGCCGAGAGACAACTTCCTCCGGTTCGTCCTGTTCCATCCGGATGCGGGCACGGTCCTCGCCGAGCACGAGTCGAGCTGGTGCCTGCCGATGCTGGCCCACTTCGCCGCGGCGATGGAACGGCACGACCAGGACCCGGTGCTGCGGTCCATCCTCCGGGACATCGCGCAGGACCCGATCATGGACGCCGCGTACCGGCACGGACTGCCGCACTGGATCCGCTCGGTCGGCCCCGACGTCCTCGAACACGACGGCGCGGTACGGCCGTTGTGGCACCCGGACCCCCGGTGGGGCCGTACCGACTGCCGGATCGTCGGCGAGACCCCCAAGACCCTCACGGACATGGGCTATACGCGCATGACGCTGGTCCTGCGGGACGCTCGCCGCTCGGCGGGACCGGTACGAACTGCTGCGCGCGTGCGGCGGGCTACGAGTCACCTCAGCGTGGTGCCTGCCGCCGAGGCGTGACGCTCCGCTGGGTGGGGCGGTTCCAAGGTGCGTTCCTTGACTGCGGGTTCGTCGTGGCTGGTCGCGCAGTTCCCCGCGCCCCTGAAAGGGAGCCTGCGGCCCCCTTTCAGGGGCGCGGTACCGCGCTACGGAGCGCCGCCAAGGCCGCTCAGGGATCAGTGAGTTGGTGGCGTGTCCGCCTTCATGTCCTTCGCGTCCTCCAGGTCCGCCGCCCTGCCGCGCTTCGCCGCCTGGATCTGCTCGTACACATGCGTCCTCAGCTCGGCGAAGCGTGGGGCCACCCGGGTGTGCAACTGGTCGCGCTCGGCGGGCAGATCGACCTTCAGCTGCTCCTGGACGACGGTCGGGGAGGCGGAGAGGATCAGCACCCGCTCGCCGAGGTACACCGCCTCGTCGATGTCGTGCGTCACGAAGAGGATCGTGATGCCCCGCTGCTGCCAGAGCCCGCGCACCAGATCCTCCAGATCGGCACGGGTCTGGGCGTCCACCGCCGCGAACGGTTCGTCCATGAGCAGCACATCCGGCTCGTACGCCAGCGCGCGGGCGATCGCCACCCGTTGCTGCATACCGCCCGACAGCTGCCACGGGTACGCGCCCGCGGCGTCGGAGAGGCCGACCGACTCCAGCGCGTCGGCGACCAGCTCACGCCGCCTGGAAGTGGTCAACTTCTTCTGCTTCAGCGGGAGTTCGACGTTGTCCCGGACCCGCATCCAGGGGAAGAGACTGCGCCCGTACTCCTGGAAGACGAACGCCATCCCAGGGGGCGGCCCGGTCACCGGGCGCCCGCCCAGCAGGACTTCACCCGACGTGGGCGTCAGCAGTCCGCTCATGCACTTCAGCAGCGTCGTCTTGCCGCAGCCCGACGGCCCGACGAGACAGACGAGTTCGCCCGCGTCGACGGTGAACGTGAGGTCGCGCACCGCTTCCACGCGGCGCCCGGAACCCTCGTAGACCTTCTTGAGGCCTCGTACGTCCAGCATGGACTGCCCTTTCGCAAGCGTCACGACGACCGCCGGGAGGTGTCGCGCAGACCGTGGTACCAGCCGAGCGCCCGTCGCTCGACCAGTCGGAAGAGTACGGAGAGGACGAAGCCGAGAAGGCCGAGCAGCAGGATGCCGGTCCACATTTCGGGGATGGCGAAGTTGCGCTGGAACTGGACGATGGTGTAGCCGAGCCCGTTGCTGGACACGGACATCTCGCTGATCACCATCAGGATGATGCCGATGGACAGGGCCTGCCGCAGCCCGGCGAAGATCTGCGGGCTCGCCGACCGCAGGACCACGTGACGCAGGCGCGCCGGACCCGTGATGCCGTACGACCGGGCCGTCTCCGTCATCACCGAGTCCACCGCCCGCACGCCCTCGACCGTGTTGAGCAGGATCGGCCAGACACAGCCGCTCGCGATCACCGCGATCTTCATTGTGTCGTCGATGCCCGCGAACAGAATGATGACCGGCACGAGCACGGGCGGTGGCACCGCCCGCAGGAACTCCAGGACCGGTTCGCACACGGCCCGTACGCGGCGGTACGAGCCGATGACCGTGCCCAGTACGACCCCCACGACGGCCGCCGCCGCGTAACCGGCCAGCAGGCGCAGCAAACTGGGTAGGACGTCGGCGCGCAGCTGCTCACCCGTCCACACGTCCGGGAACGTGGTGAGGATCGTGCGCAGCGGCGGCCAGTACACGTCGGTGCTGCCGTCGGAGGCGAACCACCAGGCGGTCACCAGCAGCAGGGGCAGCGCGAGGACGAAGAACAGTTGCAGGGCAAGGCGCTTCACACCGCCACCTCCCCGCGCACCGACTGGTGCCAGGCCAGCGCCCGGCGCTCCACCGTGCGCGCGCCCACGTTGATCAGCAGCCCGAGCACCCCGGTGACCACCACCAGCGCGTACATCTCCGGCACCGCCTGCGAGCTCTGGGCGACAGCGATGCGTCGGCCCAACCCCGGTGCGCCGATGACGAGTTCGGCGGTCACCGCCAGGATCAGAGCGACCGCCGCGGCCAGCCGGACACCCGTCATGACGTACGGCAGGGCCGTGGGCCACAGGACGTGGCGGACCCGGGCCCAGGTGCCGAGGCCGTAGGAGCGGGCCGTCTCCATGGCGACCGGGTCGACGTCCTGGACGCCGTACATCGTCTGGATCAGCACCTGCCAGAACGACGCGTAGACCACCAGCAGGAGCACCGACTGCAGTTCCGTGCCGTAGAGCAGGACCGCGAGCGGGATCAGCGCGACCGACGGGATCGGGCGCAGGAACTCGATCGTGGACGCGGTCGTCTCGCGCAGGAACGGCACGACCGAGATCACGACTCCGGCGAGGATCCCGGCCGTCACCGCGATCACGAGCCCCAGCCCCCAGCCGGTGAGCGTGTCCCCGAGCGCGGTCCAGAAGGCCTGGTCGCCGAACTCGGTGACCAGCGCGTCGGCGATGCGGGTGACCGGGGGGAAGTAGTCCTCGGAGACGATGCCGAGCCGCGGGACCGCCTCGCACAGTACGAGGAAGCCCGCGAGCCCGGCTGTGCCCAGCAGGGCGTTCTCGGCTTTCACGGCAGCAGCGCGTCCAGGTCCGGGGACTCCTTCAACTGGCCGTCCTCCTTGGCCAGTTCGGCCAGCCGCTCGATGGAGGCGCGGTTCGGCTCGGCCGGCCAGTTCGGCAGGGTCAGCTTCTCCAGCAGGGTGGCGGGGATCTTCGTGTACGTGGCGACGATCTCGCGGACCTCCTCCGGGTGGCTGTTGGCGTACTCCAGGGACTCGGCGGTCGCCTCCTGGAACTTCTTCACCAGCTCCGGGTTCTTCTGGGCGTACTGCTGGGAGGTGAAGTACATGGCCACGGTGAGGTTCGGATCCACGTCGTAGAAGCTCGCCGCGATGGCTGTGCCGCCGGCTGCCTTGACGGTGGAGAGTGCGGGTTCCGGTGTGCAGGCGGCATCGACCTGGTCGTTCTCGAGCGCGGCGGACATCTGGTCGAAGGGCATCTCGACGAACTGGAGCTTGGAGGGGTCGCCGCCGTCCTTGCGGACCGACTCCTTGATCGAGGTGTCGCAGATGTTGTTGAGCGCGTTGACCGCGACCTTCTTGCCCTCCAACTGCTTGGCGGACTTGATCGGGCTGCCCTTCTTCACCGTGGTGCCCATGAAGTCGGCACCTTCCTCGGCGGTGGAGGCGACACCGTTCGCCACGACCTTGACGGGCACCTTCTTGGACTGGGCGACCAGCAGCGACGTCGTGTTGCTGAAGCCGAACTGGAACTGGCCGGAGACGACACCGGGCACGATCGCGGCCCCGCCCTGGGCGGGCGTCAGCTCCAGCTTGAGACCGCGCTCGGAGTAGAAGCCCTTCTTCTGGCCCAGATAGACGGGGGCGACGTCCAGGATGGGAATGATCCCGACCTTGACGGTGGTGGTGCCGTCGGACGCGGTTTCCCCGGCCGACTCGGTGGAACCGGACGAGCCACAGGCCGACGCGGTGACGAACACCGCTGAGACCGTCAGGCCGATGAGCAGGCGACGCATGACTCCCCCTAATGGGACAGTGCTTGGAAGAAGGGCTGTGCGCAGACCGCACAGTAGTGCTCATCGGGAACGTAGAGCGCCGCCACAAGAATGGTCAATGCCCATGACGCGCACGTCGTTGACAGTTGCCGAAGCGTGCTCTTAGCGTGCGCACAGCGCACTCTCGTGCGTACAGAACGCACCGCAGTGCGTCCTATGGAGGCGATAATGCCTGCTGCAGCCCGCGAGCCGCACTTCGTGCAGTCCTTCGAGCGTGGCCTCGCGGTCATCCGCGCCTTCGACGCCGACCATCCGGAACTGACCCTCAGCGACGTGGCACGCGCCTGCGAACTGACCCGCGCCGCCGCCCGCCGCTTCCTGCTCACTCTCGTCGACCTGGGATACGTCCACACGGACGGGCGGATGTTCCGGCTCACCCCGCGCGTCCTGGAACTCGGCTACTCGTACCTGTCCAGTTTCACCCTCCCGGAGATCGCCGAGCCCCATCTGGAGCAACTCGTCGCGCAGATACGGGAGTCGTCGTCCCTGTGCGTCCTCGACGACGACGACATCGTCTACGTGGCGCGCGTACCCACGCGCCGCATCATGACCGCGACGATCACCGTCGGCACCCGCTTCCCGGCGTATGTCACGTCGGTGGGCCGGGTGATCCTCGCGCACCTGCCGGACGAGGAGATCGACGCCCGGCTCGCCCGCGCCGACCTGCGGCCCTTCACCGCCCGCACGATCGTCTCGGCCGGGCCGCTGCGCGCCGAACTGCGCCGCATACGCCGTCAGGGGTACGCGATCGTCGACCAGGAACTGGAGGAGGGGCTGCGCTCGGTCGCCGTCCCGGTGCGTGACCGGGACGGCGAGGTCGTGGCGGCGGTCAACGTTCCCGTGCACGCCGCCCGCAACTCCGTCGAGTCCGTACGCCGTGACCTGCTGCCCCATCTGCTGGCCACGGTCGCCCGGATCGAGGCCGACCTGCGGGTCACCGGCCTCACAGGTCCAGCACGAGACGCTTCCCGGCACACCGGGACACACAGATGAGCATGGTCTCCCCGGCCTCCCGCTCCTCGTCGGTGAGGACGGAGTCACGGTGGTCGGGGGTGCCCTCGATGACATCGGTCTCGCACGTTCCGCAAGTGCCCTCGGTGCAGGAGTAGAGCACCTCGACGCCGGCGGCTCGTACGGTGTCGAGCACGGAGACGTCCGCGGGGACGGTCAGGGTGTGGCCCGACCGCTCGAGCACCACCTCGAACTCGGTGTTCTCGCCTGCCTCTTGGGCCTTCGGCTCGAAGCGCTCGACGTGCAGCGCCCCCTTCGGCCACACCGAGCACCGCTCCTCGACCGCGTCAAGGAGCGGGCCGGGTCCACAGCAGTAGACGAGCGTGTCCCCGTCCGGGTCGGCGAGAGCCGTGTCGAGGTCCAGCAGTCCCGTCTCGTCCTGCGGAGCGATCCGCACCTTGTCCCCGTACCGCGCCAACTCCTCGGTGAACGCCATGGAGTCACGGGTGCGCCCGCCGTACAGCAGCGTCCACTGCGCGCCCGCCGCCTCGGCCGCGGCCAGCATCGGCAGGATCGGGGTGATGCCGATGCCGCCCGCGACGAAGCGGTAGCGGGGGGCGGCTGCCAGGGCGAAGTGGTTGCGCGGGCCGCGGACGCGGACCTTGTCGCCCTGACTCAACTCCCCGTGGACGTAGGCGGATCCACCGCGCCCATCGGGTTCCCGGAGCACCGCGATCCGCCATACGTGCCGGTCGGCCGGGTCGCCGCACAGCGAGTACTGCCGCTCCAGGTCCGGGCCGAGCAGTACGTCGATGTGCGCGCCCGGCTCCCAGGCGGGGAGTTCCTCGCCCAGCGGATGGCGCAGGGTCAGGGCGAGTACGCCGTCGGCCGCCACATCCCGGCGGTCGACGACGAGTTCGGCTTCGTACACGGTCATGAGCTGTTTCCTTGCGGCTCGTGGCCTTGCGGGTGGGCGAGCATCCACTCCCACATCTCGATGGGGTCCTGGGCGGTGTGCTCGCGGCCGCAGTGACAGGTGCCGTGCAGGATGTCGGTGCCCGGCAGCCAGTCGATGCGGTAGATCTCGCCGGTGGGACTGCTCACTGGACCTTCTCCACGGGCTTGGCGCCCTCCTCGACCAGACGGGCGAGGATACGGCGGGCGGCCAGGCCGCCGGTGTCGATGTTGATGCTCAGTTCCTGGTACCCCGTACGCTCCGAGCCCAACGTCTTCTGCAGCAGGTTGAGCGCGGTCACGTCCTGCATGACGACCGTACGGTTGTTGCCCGCCAGGAACTCGGTGACCTCCTCGTCGTCGATCGCCCAGTCGCGCGAGACCGCCCAGAAGTCGTACACCTTGCCGTCGCCGGACGGCGTGATGCAGTACGTGATCTCGGTGTGGAAGCCGCCCGGGTCGCTGCCGTCCGCCTCGGGCAGCACACCGACCGGGGCGACCCGGCTGTGCAGCAGATAGAGGCACGGCGCGTGGTACTCGATGTCCTGCCAGCGCATGATCCGGCCCTCGATGCCGGTCGACTTGGCGTAGAACGGCGGACATTCGGCGTCGTCCATGTGCCGGCTCACGCGCACGATGCCCGCACCCTCGTCGACCTCGGTGGTGATCGGCGTCTCGGCGACCTCCGGGGTGCCGATGTACCCGCCGTGCAGATACGTCTCGTGCGAGAGGTCGAGGAGGTTGTCGACGAGGAGGCCGTAGTCGGCGTCGATGGGCTCCATGCCGCGGACGGTGGTCCAGCCGGGGGAGTCGAGGTGCTTGGCCCGCGGGATGGTCTGCGCGTCGGCGAGGTCGGGGTCACCGATCCACACCCAGATCAGGGAGTCCTGCTCGACGACGGGGTACGAGGCGACGCGCGCGGTGCGCGGCACGCGTTTCTGACCGGGCACGTACACACAGGTGCCGGTGGTGTCGTACGTGAAGCCGTGGTAGCCGCACACGATCTTGTCGCCGTCGAGGCGGGTCGGGGCCTCGGACAGCGGGTAGCGGCGGTGCACACAACGGTCGTGCAGGACGACGGGCGTCCCGTCCTCCTCGGTGCGGTAGAAGACGAGCGGCTCACCGAGGATCGTACGGCCGAGCAGATCCCGCCCGACCTCGTGCGAGTAGGCGGCGACGTACCACTGGTTCCTGGCGAAGGCGGTCATGTGCGGCATCTTTGCGGCTCCCGTCTCTGGTGGTGGTGGCATCGTCCGGGAGGACGCCACGGGACCGCAACGCCACTTCCGCCTCGCGGAAGAAGTCCCATAAACCCGCTGTTCAGAGCGGGTTCACGGGGCCGGGCGGGCTACGGCAGCAGTACGATCTTGCCGCCGACGTGTCCAGCGCGGCTCAGGTCGAGCGCGGCGGCCGCCTCCGCGAGGGGGAACGTGCGCCAGACCGGGACGTGCAGCCGTCCTTCCTCGATGAGGGGGAGGATGTCCTGCAGGGCCCGGACGCCGTTCCCGCTCGCGCCGTCCGTGTGGACCTGGACGCCCAGGCTTGCGGCGTCGAAGGCCACCAGGGTGAGGACGCGCTCGGGGCCTCCCGCGAGTTCGACGGACAGCGGGATCTCGCCGCGGCCGGAGGCGTCGAGTACGGCGTCGACTCCCTCGGGGGCGATCTCCCGCACCCGGTCGGCGAGCCGTTCGCCGTACGCGACGGAGAGTACGCCGAGCGAGCGCAGCCGCTCGTGGTTGGACTCGCTCGCGGTGCCGATCACGCGCGCTCCACGGGCCACGGCGAGCTGGGCGGTGAACGTGCCCACGCCACCGGAGGCGGCATGGATCAGCAGGGTCTCGCCCTGGGTGACCTTGAGGCGGTCGAGGACCGTCCACGCGGTTCCGCCCGAACCCGCCAGAGCTCCGGCGACATCCCAGGGAACTGTGGCCGGCTTGGTGACCAGTGCGGCGGCGTCGGCGACGGCGCTCTGGGCGTAGGCCGGGGTGAGTGAGGTGCCGAGGACCTCGTCGCCGACGGCGAAAGCGGTCACTCCCTCCCCGACCTGGTCCACCACACCGGCTATGTCGTACCCGAGGCCCGCGGGCAGATCGAGAGGCATCATCTGGCTCATGAACCCCTGCATGATCTTCCAGTCGAGCGGATTGACGCCTGCCGCCCGCACCGCGAGCCGCACTTGGCCGGGGCCCGGGGCTGGCGCCGGAACGTCCACGACGCGCAGCACCTCGGTGGTGCCGTATTCGGAGAACTGCACTGCCAGGGACATCTTGATCAGCTCCACATTCTTGCCGGGGTAAACGGTTCGGGTGAGCGCATCGGGCAAGCGGTTCGGGGATGGGGATGGGGATTTGGGCGAGGGCGGCGGTCGCCGTGGTGTCACTGGCCGCAGGAGCCGGAGTGGTCGCAGTGCGGCTGCAGTTGACTGCTCCCGCAGCCGCACAGCACCGCCCTGGTCTCGGCGTGCGTACCTTCCTGCGTGTCCAGCGACAGTTCGCCGCGCACGACCAGCTGTCCGGCAGGGGTCCGAGTGATGCGGGTGGGCCGGTCGGGAGTCTCTCCTCCGCCTGCTGCCAGTTCGTACTGCAGCGCCCCCGAGGGGCAGCGGCGTACCACTTCGGCCAGCCGATCGGCCGGGGCGGCACCGGGTTGAATCCATGGACGCCTGCTCGGGTCGAAGACCTCGGGCAGGCCCCTGATGCACTCGGTGGCGTGCAGACAGCGCCTCGCCTCGAAGGTCACGGTGATCTCCGGCGCCTCGTAGGCCTTCTTCTGGGGTCTGCCGCTCATACGGGTCTCCCTCACTGGGGTCTTCGCCCGGGCCGGCCGCGTCAGTCGCTGACCTTGCTCCGGGCCTGGTACAGCAGGTCGGTGTACTCGGGGTGGCGGCCGATCCAGCCTGCGTAGAAGGGGCAGGTGGCCAGCACTCTCAGCCGCGCGGCGCGGGCCTCGTCGAGGGAGGTGCGAACGAGCGCGGAACCGATCCCCTGGCCCTCGTGCCCCGGTGCCACCTCGGTGTGGACGAACGCGATGAGTTCCGATGTGCGGATGTACTGCGCGTAGCCCGCGAGCGCGGGTTCCCCGTCCACGCGTGCCTCGTAGCGGCCTGCTTCCGGTACGTCGATCACCTTGACGGTCACTTGTCCTCCTCGGGAACCTCGTTGATGCATCCACAGAGTAAGCCTAAAAAGGTTGATGCGTCAACCTTTAATGAGTGGCGACGGTGGCGGAGGGCTCGCTCGGAGTGGCTCTGGGGCAGGGTGTGGCCTGCGGCTTACCGCGCCGCCGTCTGCTCAGCCGCAGCCCTTGTCCAGCTCTTCGAGGATGCGGTTGGAGACCTGGGCGAGCATGGCGAGCTCTGTCGGGCTGAGCGGGTCGATGAACAGATGGCGCACTGCTTCGACATGGCGAGGAGCCGCCGTCGCGAGGGCCTCGCGGCCGACGGCGGTGACGCAGACCAGCGCCACGCGTGCGTCGGTGGGGCAGTCCTCCCGGACGACTAGACCGCGCTTGGCCATCCGGTTGACGTGGTGGGACATCCGGCTCTTCTCCCACTCCACAACCCTGGCCAGCTCCAGGACGCGCAGCCGGCCCTCGGGGGCTTCGGTGAGGTGGACAAGTACCCCGTAGTCGGCGACGGACAGGCCGGACTCGGCCTGCACCCGGCGGCCCAGCCGGCCGGCGAGCTTTTCCTGCATCCGCACGAAGCTGCGCCAAGCGTGTTGCTCGGGCTCGGAGAGCCAGTGCGTTGTCTCGGTCATGCATGTCAGTGTAAACGGATTGTTGATGCATCATCAATGGAGTGTCGAGGCGGCGCTTTCGGTCGTGGCTGGGAGTTTCAGGTCCAGGCGCGGAAGGATCTCGAGAAGGTTGACGCGTCATCGTGCTCGGCATTAGGTTCTGGTTGACGCATCAACTTCAAATCTTCGGACAGGAGCAGTAGCTATGAGTGAGCAGAAGATCATCGCGGTCGCCGGAGCGACGGGCGCCCAGGGCGGCGGCGCCGCGAGGGCGATCCTCGCCGACCCGGATTCGGGCTTCGCGGTGCGCGCGCTCACCAGGAACCCCGACTCGCCCGCCGCCCGGGAACTCGCCGCGCTCGGGGCCGAGGTCGTCCAGGCGGACTTCTACGACGAGCCGAGCGTGCACAAGGCGTTCGAGGGTGCCTACGGCGCCTTCCTGGTCACCAACTTCTGGGCGCACGGCTCGGCGGAGAAGGAAATCGAGGAGATCAACGTCCTGGTGCGGGCCGCCAAGGCCGCAGGACTGAAGCACGTGGTGTGGTCGACGCTGGAGGACACCCGCGAGCTGCTGCCGCTGGAGGACGGCCGTATGCCGGTCCTGCAGGAGAGGTACAACGTGCCGCACTTCGACGTCAAGGGTGAGGCCAACGAGCTGTTCCGCCAAGCCGGCGTGCCGACCACCTTCCTCAACACCACCTTCTACTTCCAGGGCTTCCTCAGCGCCTTCCTCCCTCAGCGCGGCGAGGACGGCGTGCTGACGGTGACCCTGCCGATGGAGGACGGCAAGCTCCTCGCCGGGGTGGACGTGGAGGACATCGGCCGGACGGCCTTCGCCGTCCTCAAGGGCGGCGCGCCGTTCATCGGCCAGACCGTGAGCCTGGCCGGCGACCATCTGACCGGTGCGCAGTACGTGGAGAAGCTGGGGGCCGTGCTCGGCGAGCCGGTGCGCTTCCAGTCCGTGCCCTACGACGTCTTCCGCTCCCTCGACATCCCGCTGGCCGAGGAGCTCGGCAACATGTTCCAGTACTACGGCGACTTCGACCAGGAGTTCACCGGCTCCCGCGATCTGAACAAGGTGCGGGAGATCAACCCGGCGCTCAAGAGCTTCGACGCCTGGCTGGCCGAGAACGCCTCGAAGATCAAGGCGGGCTGAGCGAGTCCCGCTCTCGCAGGCGCCGCGGGCACCGAGTAGTTGAAGGAGACGGCGGGCGGACCTTCGCCCGCCGTCCGGCGCTGTCGAGAAACCCGTTCAAGGAGATCCCTGGTGCGTAATCCGACCGTGGCACAGCAGTTGATCGATGTTCTGCGACAAGCAGGGGTGGAGCGGATCTACGGCGTCGTCGGCGACAGCCTCAATCCCGTCGTGGACGCGATCCGCCGTACCGACGGCATCGAGTGGATCCACGTACGCAACGAGGAAGCGGCGGCGCTGGCTGCCGCGGCCGAGGCGCAGCTCACCGGGCGGCTCGCGGTGTGCGCGGGCAGTTGCGGCCCGGGCAACACCCACCTGATCCAGGGCCTGTACGACGCGAACCGCACCGGGGCCCCGGTGCTCGCGATCGCCTCCCACATCCCGTCGAAGCAGATCGGCACCGGATTCTTCCAGGAGACGCACCCGGAGCGGCTGTTCACCGAGTGCAGCCAGTACTGCGAAATGGTGAGCCAGCCGTCACAGATGCCCCGCATGGCGCGGATCGCCATACAGCGCTCGCTGTCCGACAACGGGGTGTCGGTGCTCGTCGTGCCCGGCGACCTGTCCCACGCACCCGCCACCCACCCCACCGGATCGAGCAACTTCGTCACCGCTCGCGGCCGGGTCGTACCGCCGGCCGAACAGGTTCAGGAACTCGCGGCGAAGCTCAACGCGGCAGAGAAGGTGATGGTCTTCTGCGGTGCCGGCGTACGGGACGCGCACGCCGAAGTGATGGAACTCGCGGGCCGGGTGCACGCGCCGGTCGGGCACACGCTGCGCGGCAAGGAATGGGTCCAGCACGACAACCCGTACGACGTCGGCATGAGCGGGTTGCTCGGCTACGGCGCCTGCTACGACGCGATGCATGAGGCCGACCTGGTGGTCCTGCTCGGCACCGATTTCCCGTACGACGACTTCCTGCCGCAGGCCCGCACCGTACAGATCGACCATGACGCGGGGCGGATCGGGCGGCGGACCTCACTGGAGCTGGGCGTGCACGGCGACGTGGGCGAGACGCTGCGCGCGGTGCTGCCGCTGCTCGAGGCCAAGCGCGACCGCTCGTACCTGGACCGGACACTGCGCCACCACGCCAGGTCCCTGGAGAACGTGGTCTCCGCCTACACTCGCAACGTCGAGCACCGCATGCCGATCCACCCCGAATACCCGGCGTCGATCCTCGACGAACTCGCCGACGACGACGCGGTGTTCACCGTCGACACCGGCATGTGCAACGTGTGGGCGGCCCGCTACATCACGCCCAACGGCCGCCGCCGTGTGATCGGTTCCTTCCTGCACGGCACCATGGCCAACGCCCTCCCGCACGCCATCGGCGCCCAGTTCGCCTACCCCGACCGTCAGGTGATCTCGATGTCGGGCGATGGCGGACTCGGCATGCTCATGGGCGAGTTGCTCACCGTCAAACTGCACAACCTGCCGGTGAAGACGATCGTCTTCAACAACTCCTCGCTCGGCATGGTCAAGCTGGAGATGATGGTCGACGGCCTGCCCGACTACCAGACCGACCACGAGCCGGTGGACTACGCCGCCATCGCCGCCGGGGCCGGAATCCACTCGATCCGCATCGAGAAGCCGGGCCAGATCCGCGAAGGCCTGCGGGAGGCGCTGTCGTACGACGGACCCTGCCTGGTGGACCTGGTCACCGACCCCAACGCGCTGTCGATCCCGCCGCACATCTCCGGCGGCCAGGTGAAGGGATTCGCCTTCTCGGCAGGGCGGACGGTGCTCAACGGGGGCGTGGGGAAGATGCTCGACCTGGCAAGGGCCAATCTGCGTAATGTCCCGAGGCCGTGAACCTGAGATGTCGCACGTAGCACGCGCCTGACTCCTGAGGGGCGTTGATGATGACGTGCACGCTCTCGATCCTTGAGTTCCCTTCGGAAACCATGCCCACGGTCCCGGCGTGTTCGTAACGCGTACCGCCCTCCGTCACACAGGCGCCATGAGGCCTTCCCTGACATTCGGTGCTCTTGGAACACTCACCCCACGCAGATCCCACCGTCTCGCACCACCGTCAGGACAAGAGGTCTCCTGCCCATGTCTGAAGTGAATCGGCGTCGTTTCCTCCAACTCGCAGGCGGCACCGCGGCGTTCACCGCGCTGTCGGACAGCATCGCCAGGGCCGCGGCGATCCCCGCCGGGTATCACCGCGGCACCATCGAGGATGTCGAGCACATCGTCGTCCTCATGCAGGAGAACCGGTCCTTCGACCACTACTTCGGCTCCCTCAGAGGCGTCCGCGGCTTCGGTGACCCGCGCCCGGTCACGCTGGAGAGCGGCAAGCCGGTGTGGCACCAGTCGGACGGCACGAAGGAGGTGCTGCCCTTCCACCCGGAGGCCGACGACCTCGGCATGCAGTTCCTGGAAGGCCTGCCACACAGCTGGCCCGACGGGCAGGCCGCCTACAACGGGGGCAAGTACGACAAGTGGGTTCCCGCGAAGGGCACCACGACCATGGCGTATCTGACCCGCGAGGACATCCCCTTCCACTACGCGCTCGCCGACACCTTCACGGTCTGCGACGCGTTCTACTGCTCGTTCATCGGCTCCACCGACCCGAACCGCTACTACATGTGGACGGGGCACACCGGCAACGACGGCCAGGGCGGCGGACCCGTCATGGGCAACGACGAGCTCGGCTACGACTGGACGACCTACCCGGAGCGCCTCGAGAAGGCCGGGATCTCCTGGAAGATCTACCAGGACATCGGCGACGGCCTGGACGCCGCCGGCTCCTGGGGCTGGATCCAGGACGCCTACCGCGGCAACTACGGCGACAACTCGCTGCTGTACTTCAACAAGTACCGCAACGCGGGGCCCGGCGATCCCTGGTACGACAAGGCCCGCACCGGCACCGACGTCAAGAACGGCGACGGCTACTTCGACGTGCTGAAGGCCGACGTCAAGGCGGGCAAGCTGCCGCAGATATCCTGGATCACGGCCCCCGAGGCCTTCTCCGAACACTCCAACTGGCCCACGAACTACGGCGCCTGGTACATCGCGCAGGTCCTGGACGCGCTCACCTCCAACCCCGAGGTCTGGTCGAAGACCGCGCTGTTCATCACGTACGACGAGAACGACGGCTTCTTCGACCACGTCGTACCGCCGCTGCCGCCGCGGTCCGCCGCACAGGGCAAGTCCACGGTCGACGTCACCCTGGACCTCTACCCGGGGGCCGCGAACCGCGTCGCCGGCCCGTACGGCCTCGGCCCGCGCGTGCCGATGCTGGTCGTCTCGCCCTGGAGCAAGGGCGGTTACGTCTGCTCCGAGACCCTCGACCACACCTCGATCCTCCAGTTCATGGAGCGCCGCTTCGGGGTGCGTGAGCCGAACATCTCGCCGTGGCGGCGCACTGTCTGCGGCGACCTCACCTCCGCCTTCGACTTCTCCCGCAAGGACAGCAGGCCGGCCGCCCTGCCGGACACCGACGACTACGAACCGGCCGACCGCGAGCGCCACCCCGACTACAAGCCGACGGTCCCCGCCGATCCCAGCATGCCGAAGCAGGAGCGCGGTCTGCGCCCGGCCCGCCCCCTGAAGTACGCGCCGAGGGTGGACGGTTCCGCGGACCCGGCGGCCGGCACGTTCACGCTCACCTTCGCCTCCGGCAAGAAGGCGGGCGCCACCTTCCACGTCACCTCCGGCAACCGCACCGACGGCCCGTGGACGTACACCACCGAGGCCGGCAAGAGCGTGTCGGACACCTGGAACTCCGCGTACTCGAACGGCTCGTACGACCTCACGGTGCACGGGCCGAACGGCTTCCTGCGCACGTTCAAGGGCTCCGGCAAGGCGGCCGGACCGGAGGTCACCGCGCGGCATGCCGGGGACGACGTGGAGCTGACCTTCACGAACAAGGGCTCCGGCACGGTGACGCTCAAGCTCGGCAACAGCTATGGCGGGCGGCCCAGGACGTTCAGGGTGCGGCCGGGCGCGACCGTGCGGCACACCGTGGATCTGCGGGCGAGCAGGCGCTGGTACGACCTGACGGTCGTCGCCTCCGACACCGACAGCTCGTTCCTGCGGCGCTTCGCCGGACATGTCGAGAACGGGCGGCCGGGGGTGAGCGACCCGGCGCTCGGTGCGGACAGCGGAATCTGATCGGGAATCTGATCGGGAAGGACGCCGGCCGTACGTCGGTCAGAGCGGCGTGAGGTGTCCCGGCGTGGTCTGCCGGGGCACCAACGCCGGTTCGTACGCCGCCGATTCGGGTTTCAGCGCCAGCACCGCGGCGACCGGGTGCTGCTCCTCGGGCTCCGGAACCGAACGGGGCGAGCGGGACAGCGTCACCACGCCCCGGGCCGCGACCGCCGCCCCCGCGAGCGCGAGCAGCACACCCGCCGCTCCGCCCCGCAGGCCCTCGCCGAGCAGGGCGAGGCCGATGATCGCGGCGGCCACCGGGTTGGCCAGCGTCACCACCGCGAGGGGTGCGCCGAGGCCGCCGCGGTAGGCGGTCTGCGCCAGCAGGAGCCCGCCCGCCGCGAAGGCCGCGACCAGCAGGGCCACCACGATCACCTGCGCGCTGAGCAGCGGACCCGAGCGGTCGGTCGCGGCCACCGTCACGGTCTGCGTGAGCGCGGAGGCGACGCCCGAGGCGAAGCCGGACGCGGTCGCGTGCCGTAGCCCGGGGTGTGCACCCGGCCGGGACAGGGCACCGATCACGACCGCGGTCACGCCCGCGACGGCGAGGGCCTCCGGCACGCTCAGTACGTCGTCGGGCGCCGGCCCGGACGCCGTGACGAGCAGCGCGGCGAGCCCGGCCAGTGTGAGCGCCGTACCGCGCCACTCGACGGCACTGACCCGCCGCCCCGCCACCCGCGCGCCCAGCGGCACCGCGGCGACCAGCGTGAGCGCGCCGAGCGGCTGGACCAGGGTGAGCGGTCCGTACTTGAGGGCGGCCACGTGCAGCAGCGCGGCGGACGCGTTGAGCGCGACCGACCCCCACCAGGCGCCGCTGCCGAGGAGGCGCAGCACACCGGAGTCGGAGGTCCGGGAGGCCAGCCGCTCCTGGGCCACGGCTGCCGCGGCGTAAGCGACGGACGAGAAGAGGGACAGGACCACGGCGAGGACGGTGGCGTTCATCGGACGGCTCCCACGAGTTCCGGTGCCTTGGCCGGTGCCATGGGCTTCGAGGGTTCGTTCGCGGTCGTCGTCCGGTGCGGCAGACGCACCACCGCGAGTACGCCGCCCAGCAGCGCCGCCGCCACGGCCGCGTCGAGCCAGTAGTGATTGGCCGTACCGACGATCACCAGCAGGGTGAGCAGCGGATGCAACAACCACAGCCAGCGCAGGCGTGACCTGGTGGCGACGATCAGGCCGATCGCCACCATCAGCGCCCACCCGAAGTGCAGCGACGGCATCGCCGCGAACTGGTTCGACAGCGAGTCCGCCTCCGGCGAGGCCCCGTACACCGTCGGCCCGTACATCTGCCCGGTGTCCACGAGGCCCGCCATGCCGAGCATCCGCGGCGGGGCGAGCGGGAACGTGAGGTGCACCACCAGGGCGGCGGCGGTGATCGCGGCCAGGGCGCGGCGGGCCCAGACGTAGTGCTTGGGGCGGCGCAGGTACAGCCAGATCAGGAAGGCCGCGGTGGCGGGGAAGTGCACGGTCGCGTAATAGGTGTTGGCGAGGTGCACGAGGGTGTCGCCGTTCAGCAGTGCGGACTGTACGGCGCCCTCGCCGGGCAGGTGCAGGGCCCGCTCCAGGTCCCAGACGTGGTCCGCGTTGCGGAAGGCCTCGTCGGTGTGGCCCGTCGCCAGCAGCCGGCCGAGCTTGTAGACGAGGAAGAGTCCCGCGACGAGCAGGAGCTCACGGAAGAGGGGCGGCCGCTGTATCGCGGTGACCCCGTCTCTTGCAGGCTTGGTTCGCGCTGCCATCCCCGGCCCCTTTGCTGTCCCATGGCTCATCGATACGCCACTGTACCGATACGACTTAGTATCGATACGCCACTGTACCGATACGACTTAGTATCGATACGCCACTGTACCGAAACGATTCTGTTTCGGTACAGTGGCGTATCGATGGACCTACGTCACACTGGAAGCAGGCCACGGAAGCAGGTACCGGGCCCCGGCCACGAGCGAGGAGACGAGCCCATGACGCCGCAGGCAGCGCACGAACCGGAGACGGTCGTCGCAGCGCGCCGCTCCAAGCTCACGCCCGAGCGTGAGCGGGAGTTCTTCGATGCCGCGATCGAGCAGATCCGCGAGTGCGGCTACGACGCGCTGAGCATGGAGGGCATCGCCGCCAGCACCAGGTGCAGCAAGTCCACGCTCTACCGGCAGTGGAAGACGAAGCCCCAGTTCGTGGCGGCGGCGCTGCGCGCCAACCACTGTCCACGGCTCGCGGGCATCGACACCGGCTCCCTCGCCGGCGATCTGCGCGCCGCGGCACGGGCCGCGGGCGAGCGTTCCGACGACGACACCAAGCTGGTGCAGGCTCTCGGGCACGCGGTCATGCAGGACGAGGAACTGCAGTGCGCACTGCGCGACGCGCTCATCGAACCCGAGCGCGCGGCACTCAAGGAGATGCTCCAGCGCGCGGTCGACCGCGGCGAGATCGCCGCAGACCATCCGGCCCTGGAGTTCGTGCCCGCGCAGCTGCTCGGCATGATCCGGGTCCGCCCGGTCCTGGAGGGGCGGTACGCGGACGCCGACTATCTCGTCCGTTACGTGGACGCCGCCCTGATCCCCGCCCTCGGACTGCCGGAGGTCACCTGAGACTCAGGCCGTCGGCTCCGTGGGACGACACCGGACGACGGCCTGATCGCGCCGCACCGTGGGGACGGGGGCGGCGCGCACCCCCGGCCGGGTGGGTGCCTCCAGAGCAGAGAGGCACCCCACCCGGCCGGATCCATGTCAGACCCGCTCCCCGCTGCCGCCACTGCCCTCGGCCTCCTTGATGCCCTTGGTGATCTCGTCGATAACGGACAGCTTCGGGGCCTTCTCGTTCTCGTCGAAGCCGAAGCGGACGATCACGAGCATCTTCGGGTTGGCGGGGGAGGGGAAGGCGAGCGACTCCACATAGCCGTCGTCGCCCTTGCTGGTGACGACCTTCCAGCGGACCGCGTAGCCCTTCTCGCCCGCCACGGTCACCGCCTTGGAGGCGAGTTCGTCATGCGAGGTGATCTTGCCGTAGGTCGCGCCGCCGTACGATTCCTGGGCGTTCTTGGAGATGTCCTCCTTCGCCGCCGCCTCGGCGGTGGTCGCCTTGATCTCCAGGGCCGCGGCTGGCGCCGAGTTGGCCCCGCCGCGCACACACTGCTGAGACGTGTCACCGGGACAGGGGTACGGCTCTGTCGACACCGAGCCTCCGACCTGCCTGGACGTGCCGGTCCAGCCGTCGGGCACGGGAATGCTGATGCCGCTCAGCGCGTCGGTGGCGTAACCCTCCTCGGTCTGCGGTCGTTCGGGCTGCCCCGGAGCCCCGCTCTCACCGCCGTCCGGCCCGCCCTGACCGCCGCCGTCCTGCCCCTGGGGGCCGGGAGAGGTGGGTGCCGGGCGGGCGTTGCTCTGATCGCCGCCGCCCGAACCGTCGCCCGCGGTCAGCGCGTACACCCCGCCGCCTATGCCCGCGAGGACCACCACCGCCGCGGCGATCGCGATGCCCATCCGCAGGCCGCGGCGCGGAGAGCCGGACGGCGGGCCCGGATACGCCCCGGCGGACGGCGCACCCGGGTACGTCCCGGCGTACGCCGCGTACGCCGGCGGCCCCCATCCGGCCGCCGCGTCGGCGGGACGGGTCTGCTCCGTCCACGCCTCTCCGTCCCACCAGCGCTGTGTGGCGGGGCCGTCACTTGTCTGCCCGGGGTCGGGGTACCAGCCGGGAGGAGTCGCGTGGGTCATGGGGACACCGTATGCGGCTCGTGTGAAAGCGGGATGAGAGGACCCGGCCAACAGTCCAATGTATTCGGGCCGACTGCCCGGGCATCCCTCCGACTCTCGCGTGCAGCCCGCCTGTTGACGCTCGACAACATTCGCCGGGCCTGGTCGACGGCCCGTTCCGTCGCCTCTCGTCCGCGACCGTCACCCATGTCGGCAACAGGTGGTCCGACCAGGCGCCAGGACGGCTCGGGGAGGACTAGGCTCGTGGCCTGTACGTCATTTGGGCGACCTGGGGAGGTAGCGGGATGACGGAGTCTCCCCTCCGGGAGCGCGACGCGGAACTCTCCGCGATCGCGGAGGCCGTCGACGAGCTGTGCGCCGGGTCGGCCGCGGGCAGCGTGCTGGTGTTCAGCGGCGAGGCCGGCATCGGAAAGACCGCACTGCTCGCCGAGGCCCGCCGGATGGCGTTGGACCGTCGCTGCACGGTGTGGTCGGCGCGTGGCGGCGAGACCCTCACGTCCGTTCCCTTCAATGTCGTACGGCAGTTGCTGCAGCCCGCGCTCGTCTCGCTCATGCCGGACGAGGCGCGCGAGTACTTCGGCGACTGGTACGACATCGCCGGACCCGCCCTCGGCATAGCCGAAGCGGGCGAGCGCCGGCCCGATCCGCAGTACGTGTGCGACGGACTGGTCGCGGCGGTGCGCAGGCTCGCCCGGCGCGAGTGGCCGCTGGTGCTGCTCGTGGACGACGCGCACTGGTCCGACGAGGAGACCCTGCACTGGCTGGCCGCGTTCACCGACCGCCTCGACGACCTGCCCGTCCTCGTCGTGGTCGCCCGCCCCCCCGCAGGAGCCACCGGCGAGAGCGCCCGCCATCTCGACGCGATCGGCTCCAAGGCCGACCGGACCGCCACCCTGCGCGCGCTGACACCGGACGCCACGGCCGCACTCACCCGCGCCACGCTCGGCGAACACGCCGACACCCCGTTCTGCCGCGAGGTGTGGGCGGTCACCGGCGGCAACCCGTACGAGACCGTGGAACTCCTCGCCAAAGTCCAGGACAGCGACCTCCAACCGGTCGAGAGCTCGGCCACCGAACTACGCGGACTCAACCGGTCGGCGCGCGGCCGAGGCCTGGTCGACCGCCTCGAAGGCCTCGGCGTCGACGCCACCCGCTTCGCCTGGGCCGCCGCGATCCTCGGCACCCGGATCTCCCTCGACCTCGCGGCCGAACTCGCCGGGATGCCGCTGGACGAGGCAGAGCGCTGCGCGGAGCTGCTGGGCGCGGCCCGTATCCTCACCGGCGCCGACCGGGCGAACGGCGAAGTGACCGACGGCGAGCTGGAGTTCGTCCATCCGCTGATCGCCGGCGCCGTCTACCGCTCGATTCCGGACGGCCTGCGCACCGCGATGCACGGCGTGGCCGCCTCGGTCGTCACCGCCTCGGGCCTTGGTGCCGCGGCGGCCTCCCGCCATCTCCTCGAAGTACACCCGGACGACGACCCCGAACTCGTCGAGCAGATGCGCGAGGCCGCCCGCGAGCACCTCGCCGTCGGCGCCCCGGAGGCGGCCCGCCGCTGTCTGGAGCGCGCCCTGCTCGAACCCCCGCTGCCCGAGGTCCACGCGCGCGTGCTCTACGAGTTGGGCTGCGCCACCCTCCTCACCTCACCGGCCACCACGATCCAGCACCTGCGCGAAGCGCTCACCCTGCACGGCCTCGATCGCGAACTGCGCGTGGACGCCGTCTGTCGTCTCGCCCAGGCGCTCGTCCACAACGACCAGTTGGAAGAGGCCGTCCGCACCATCGACGAGGAGGTCACCCGGCAGAAGCCGGGCCCCGACCGGATGCGGCTGCAGGCCGTGCACTACATGTGGGAGGGCCTCCACGCCGGCGAACAGGACGCGCCCGGCCGCTCCCGCCGCCTCGCCGAACTCGTCAAGCCGCTCACCGGCCGCGACAACTCCGAGCGCGCCCTGCTCATCCTGCGCGCCTTCGACGCCACGACCCGCGGGGAGAACGCCGAGGAGGTCGTCGAACTGTGCGACCGCGCCCTCGTCAACGGCCGCCTCGCGCCCGGACTCGGCTGGACCGACACCGAGTGGACCTTCGAGCTCCTGATGATGCTCGGCGTCTCGTACACGCTCGCGGACCGCCTCGACCGCGCCGAGAGCCTCTTCGCCGACGCCCGGCGGTCGTACGAGATCGCCGGCTGGAGCGGCGGCCATCTCGCCCTCGCGCACGCCTACGGCGGCTATGTGCACCGCAGACGGGGCCGCCTGAGGGACGCGGAGGACTTCCTGCGCGAGTCGCTGCGGCTCGTCGACCGTGTGGGCCGGCGCCTGCCCATGCACTGGTCGGTGGTCTGCATGCTCATCGACACGCTGCTCGCCCGCGGCCACGTCGACGAGGCCGAGGAGATCGCCGAGCGGTACGCCTTCGAGCCGCCCCACCCCTCCACGAACGTCACTCCCGACACCCACTCCATCCGCGGCCGCCTCCTGATCGCCACCGGGCGCCTCGAGGAGGGCGTGAACGAGCTGGAGGTCGCCGAGAAAATGGCCGCCTCCCGCGGCGGTCACAACACCGTGATGGCACCCTGGGCCGGCGAACTCGCCCGGGCACTCGCCGCCTCGGACCCCCGGCGCGCCGCGGAGATCACCGCCGACCTCCGCGCCCAGGCCGAGCGCTTCGGCACCGACACGGCCATAGGAGAAGCCCTCCGCTGCGCCGCCGCCCTGGAGACCGGCCCCCGCGCGGTCGCCCTCCACGCCCGGGCCGCCGCCTATCTGGAAGCGTCCCCCTCCTCCTACGAACACGCCCTGGCCCGCGTCGACTACGGCATCGCGTCCCGCTCCGTGTCGGAACTCGAGCATGGCTTGACCCTGGCCCGGTCCTGCGGCGCGGACGGCCTGGTGACGAGGGCGCGGGAGGCGCTGGAGAGGCTGCGCTGACTGTTTTGTCGGCCCGGCCGGGAGGGTCCGGCCGGGCCGAGTGGGGCCGGTGCCGGATTCTGTGCGGTCGGCCCGCATCATCCGGTCAACAAGCCATTCAGCGGCCGAAGTTGAACCAGTTGACGTTGACGAACTCCTGGGACTGGCCGCTGGTGAAGGTGAGGTAGACGTCGTGGGTGCCCGTGACGCCGCTGATGTTCGCCGGGATCGTGCGCCAGGACTGCCAGCCGCCCGTGTTGCCGACGGCGAAGCTGCCGACGGGGGTACTCGTACGGCTGTCGAGGCGGACCTCGACCAGGCCGCTGACGCCCGATGCGGCACCGCTGGCGACGCGGGCCTGGAACTGGGTGGCCGTCGTGGAGCCGAAGGTGACGCCCCGGTAGAGCGCCCAGTCGCCGCCCGCGAGGGCGCCGATGTTCTGGCCGCCGCCCGAGTCGGAGGTGGACTCGGTGCTCACGCCGCTCTGGCTGTCGTACGACTCGGCCTGGATGGCGCTGTACGCGTCACGGTTGCCCGACGGCGGGGGCGTGGTACCGCTCCCACTGGCCGACAGCACCTGGACGTAGTCGACGACCATGGGGTGGCCGGGCTGTGTGTCGTTGTCCAGACCGCCGCCGAACGCGGCCGGGAAGGCGCCGCCCATCGCCACGTTCAGGATGATGAAGAAGCCGTGGTCGGTGGCGTTGGCCCACGTCGTCGCGTCCACCTGGTTCGCCGTGACCGTGTGGAAGTTGGTGCCGTCGACGTAGAAGCGGATCGCCTCCGGGCTCACCGAGCGGTCCCACTCCATGGAGTAGGTGTGGAAGCCCGACTGGCATGTGGTGTTGGGGCACGTCGTGTTGCCGGCGAGACCGGTGGTCTCGTTGCACGGGCCGCCCGGGTTGGTGCCGCAGTGCATCGTGGCCCACACGCGGTTGAGGCCCTGGACGTTCTCCATGATGTCCAGCTCGCCGACGCTCGGCCAGTTCTGGTAGTTGCCGCGGTAGGGCGCGCCCAGCATCCAGAACGCGGGCCAGTAGCCCTCGGCGGCGGTGCCGGTGACGTTCGGCATCTGGAGGCGGGCCTCGACGCGGAGCTTGCCGCCCGCCGGGGGCTCGAAGTCGGTGCGGTTGGTCTCGATGCGGCCGGAGGTCCAGTTGCCGGAGGCGTCGCGGCGGGGCGTGATGCGGAGGTTGCCGTTGCCGTCGAGGGGGCGGCGGGGGTGCGGTCGCCTGCGCGGCCGAGGCTCCGGCCGCGGCCAGGCTCAGCGCGCTGACGAGGGCGAGGAGTGTGCGCCGGAGAGGGCCGCGTCTCGCGGTTCCGGGGGCTGTCGCTCTGAGGGTTGTCCTCATGAATACCTCTTTGTGTACGGAGTGAGGTGCGCGGGTGGTGGTGAGAGCGCCCTGGGGAAGGCCGTTCTTGAGAGCGCTCTCAACAAGAGGTGCGGGGTCAATGTGCTCCCGGTCACGCGAGCCGTCAAGAGGTGAAGCGGTGAAACTTCCTTGCGGGAGGGCGAGTTCAGGTTCTGAAGAAGTCCTCGTTCGCTGAGGGCGGTGGCGTCGCCGGTCTCGTAGGGGACCCTGTTCTGTTACGCGTCGGACACGTGTCCCGTGCCGGGCGCGGGGCCGGGCAGAGTACGGGTATGGGGAGACGCGGGGGAGTTGTGGGATGTGTTGCGAACGGCTGCTTGGTTCTGAATGTTCTCCTGCTCCTCTTCGTCGGCTATGTGGTGACGTCGATCTGGCTGAAGGACCGCCAGGCCGAGGAGCAGGCCGAGGACGAGGTGACCGCCGCCGTGCAGCAGACGCGTAGGCTGCTCTCGCGCGAGGCTGAGGACGGTTCGCTGCTGGGTACGGAGATCCAGCGGGCCGTCGTGAGCCAGCAGCGCCAGGTCAAGGTGCGCAGCGAGGTCCGTCGGGACGGTCGGCGGGTGACCGTGACGGTGTACTACACGGGGTTCGCGGGCGGTTGGTTCGGTCCCTCCGGTGACGACTCCGGCTGTTATCGCTTCGCAGTGGTCCCTGCCGCCGCTCTGCCGCCCGTCTCCGTGAGGGAACTGCCGGAGGAGGAGTGCGGGTTCCGTACGGAGCCCCGCCGCCGTCGCCCGTCGGCGGACGTTGTCGAGGACGTCACCGCCGAGCTGCGGACGGCGGTGGCCGAGGGCGGGCCGGAGGCCGCCGCGGAGGACGACGTCTGGCGGACCGACGGCGTCCGTATCGAGACCACCGAGATCAGGGACGGTCAACTCACCGTCCTGGCCTGGCTGTTCGGGGAAGACGGCATCAGGAGCAAGTACTGCTACGAATTCCGCGCGAGCGACAAACCTGTCACCGTCACGGCCAAGACGCTGGACGAGGCCGGGTGTTATCGCATCGAGCCGAGGGCGGGCCGCCAGGGGTGAAGCGCCGCGGTGCGCGCAGGTCCGCCTGCGGTTCGCGCATCCAGTTGTGACCTTGGGCCAGGGCAGGGTGCGGTGTACTGGACGCAATGGAGCGCCCTCAACTACCGCTTTTGCTGGGGTAGTTGAGGGCGCAGGTCCGTACCGGACAGGGGAGGCCGGTACGGGGGGGGCAGTGTTACTGCCCGTGCGCCTCTCAGTGTCCGCTCGGGGCGGGGGAACTCATCCGCCTCACCCCATCCCGTCCTCCTCGGCCAGCACCCGCTGAGCCACCGCGAACGCCGAGTTGGCCGCCGGCACCCCGCAGTACACAGCCGTCTGCAAGAGCACTGCACCTATCTCCTCGGGCGTGAGCCCGTTGCGGCGCGCGGCGCGGACGTGCATGGCCAGTTCGTCGTAGTGCCCGTGGGCGACCAGCGCCGTGAGCGTGATCAGGCTGCGCTCGCGGCGTGACAGCGTGTCGTCCGTCCAGATCTCCCCCCACGCGTAACGCGAGATGAAGTCCTGGAACCGGGCCGTGAACGCAGACTGCCGGGCCTGCGCGCGGTCCACGTGCGCGTCACCGAGCACTTGGCGGCGTACCTCCATGCCCCGCTTCGCGCCACCGTCGAAGTGCCCGCGCAGAGCGGTGAGTACGGCCTCCGGCCGTTCGGCGGGGGCCAGGTGCGAGGCGCCCGGGATCTCGGTGAGCGCGGCACCGGGCACGGCGTCGGCGATGTCCCGCAGATGTGCGGGCGGGGTCGCCGGGTCCTCGCGGCCTGCGACGAGCAGAGTCGGCGCGCCGATCCGCGGCAGTCGGTCGCGGATGTCGAAGGCCGCGAGTGCGTCACAGCAGGCGGCGTACGCCTCCGGGGCCGCCGTACGGTGGTCCTCGACGAGCTCCGGAACGGTGAAACCGGGCGTGAACCAACGGGAGTTCGCGTTTGCCGCGAGCTCGCCAAGACCCTCCGCGCGGACGAGTGCGGCCCGCTCCTCCCACGGCTTGGAGCCGTTGAAGTGGGCCGAGGAGCAGATCACGGCGAGGCGGTCGATCCGCTCCGGGTGGTACGCCGCGAGTTGCAGCCCCACCGCACCGCCGAGCGAGACCCCCGCGTACGAGAAGCGGTCGATGCCGAGTGAGTCCGCGAGGGAGAGGACCAGCGAGGCCAGGTCGGCGACGGTCGCGCCGGGTCCGATCAGGTCGGCGGGGGAGCTGCCGTGGCCGGGCAGGTCCCAGCGTATGACCCGGTGGGTTATGGAGAGTTCGGGCGCGACCTGGTCCCACAGGGCTGTCGACGTGCCGAGGGATGGGCCGAGGAGCAGCGGGGGAGCGGTGGCGGGTCCCTCGGCGCGGTGGTGCAGTTGCTTACCGGTCGGGGTCGGCTGGGTGGTCAACGTCGCTCCAGGGCACGGTCGGTGAGGGCTCCCGCGGAGCCGGTGTATTCGGTCGGGTCCGTGAGGGCAGCCAGGTCGAGTTCCTTCAACTCGGGCTCCTCGGCGAGGAGTTCGACGAGCGGCCGGTTCTCCGCCGTGGCCTGCTCGGCGGCCCGGGTGAGCAGCTCCTTCGCGCGGGCTCGCCCGAGCACCGGCGCGAGTTCGGCGGACAGCCGCTCGGAGACGATCAGGCCATGCGTGAGGTCCAGGTGGGCGCGCATCACGTCCGCGTGCACGCGAAGGCCTTCGGTCAGCTCGGCCGCATCGCGTGCCGCGCCGCCGACCAGGCGGAGCAGCTCGCGCAGGGGCTCCCACTCGGCATGCCAGGCACCGGCGGGGCGTTCGTCCTCGGCTGCCAGGGAGCCGTATAGCGTCGCGGCGAGCTGCGGCGCACGGCGGGCCGCGGCGGCGATCAGCGTGGCGCGCACGGGGTTCGCCTTGTGCGGCATCGCGGAGGAACCGCCGCCGGAGCCCTCGCTCAGCTCGCGGATCTCCGTACGGCTGAGCGTGAGCACGTCCGTCGCCGCCTTGCCGAGGGCGCCCGCCGTGAACGCCAGCGCCCCCGAGAGATCGGCGACCGGAGTGCGCAGGGTGTGCCAGGGCAACACCGGTGCGGCGAGGCCGACTTCACGCGCGTACGCCTCGACGAGCGCGCCAGTGTCCGAAGCCCCGTATGCGGTGAAGGCCGCCAACGTGCCCGCCGCACCCCCGAGTTGAGCCGGGAGAGTGTCGCGTACCGCCTGGAGGCGATCCCGGGCGTCCAGCACCAGGGACCGCCACCCCGCCGCCTTGAGACCGAAGGTCGTCGGCACCGCGTGCTGCGTCAACGTCCGCCCCGGCATGGCCGTGTCCCGGTGCTCCCGCGCATGCCGGGCGAGCGCAAGCTCCGTACGGGCCAGGTCCGACAGGACGAGGTCAAGGGTCCGCGCGGCCACCAGCATCGTGGCCGTGTCCATGATGTCCTGGCTGGTCGCGCCACGGTGGACGTACGGGGCGTACTCCGCATCCGCCGCGCCGACCGCCGCGGTCAGATCCGCGACCAGCGGGATCACCGGATTGCCGCCGCCCCGCGTGCGCAGCGCGAGGTCATGGACGTCGAAGCGCGCCGCGTCGGCCGCTGAGTCCACAGCCGCTGCGGCCTCCGCAGGCGCGAGGCCGAGCGCCGCCTGCGCACGCGTGAGCGCCGCCTCCGCGTCCAGCAGCGCCTGGAGATAGGCGGTGTCGCCGGTCGCGGACGCGGCGGGGGAGCCTGCCCACCCGGGGGCGAGCAGGCTGTCGGTGTCGCCGAGGGTCACTGGAACTCCAGGAAGACCGTTTCGCCTTCGCCCTGAAGGCGGATGTCGAAACGGTACGTGCGCCGCTCACCGGGCTGCGCGACCAGCGTGGCCCGGCGCCCGTCCGGCAGCGAGTCGAGCAACGGGTCGGCGCCGTCGGCCAGATAGGCCCGCGTGTACAGGTGGTGCAGCAGGCCGCGGGCGAACACGCACACGCTGATGTACGGCAGCCCGGCGTTGCCCGGCGGCAGCGTATACAGCGCGTAGTGCCCGTCGGCGTCCGTGGCGACCCGCCCGAAACCGGTGAAGTCGGTGCCGTTGCGGCCGAGATAGCCGCCGGTCACCGGGTTGCGGCGCAACGAACCCGGCGCGCCCTTCAGGGAACCGTCCGGGGCCGCCTGCCAGAACTCCAGGATGGCGTCCGGGATCGGCTTGCCCTCGCCGTCCAGTACGTACCCGTGCAGCGTGATCTGGTCGGGGTGCCCCTTCGGAGCCACCTGCTCACCCTCGGGGAAGGGCAGTGCGTACCCGTAGAAGGGGCCGACGGTGTGGGAAGGGGTGGGGAGGACTTGCCCCGTGGTGTTCTCGGTCATGCTCAGCGACCTTCCTCGATCCAGGTGGCGGAGGGACCGTCGAGAACGATGTCCCACTCGTAGCCGAGCGAGAACTCGGGTTGCGAAAGGTCGTGGTTGTACTGCGCGACCAGGCGGTTGCGGGCCGACTCGTCGGTCACCGAGCGCAGGATCGGGTCGTACGGGAAGAGCGGGTCGTTCGGGAAGTACATCTGCGTCACGAGCCGCTGCGTGAACGCCGTGCCGAACATCGAGAAGTGGATGTGCGCGGGGCGCCACGCGTTGGTGTGATTGCGCCACGGGTACGCGCCCGGCTTGATCGTCCGGAAGAAGTACCGGCCCTGATCGTCCGTCAGGGTCCGTCCCACACCGGTGAAGTTGGGGTCGAGCGGCGCCGGGTGCTGGTCACGCAGATGCGCGTACCGGCCCGAGGCGTTGGCCTGCCACAGCTCGATGAGCTGGCCGCGCACCGGGCGCCCGTCGCGGTCGAGCAGCCGCCCGGAGACGGTGATGCGCTCGCCGAGCGGCTCGCCCTGGTGCTGCACGGTGAGGTCGTTGTCGATCTCGGTGATGTCGGTCGGACCGAACACCGGACCGGACAGCTCGACCGTCTCCGGGTCGCCGCTGTTCACCGCGACCAGCGGCTGCTTGGGGTGACGCAGCACGGAGCTGCGGTACGGGGCGTAGTCGCGCGGCGGGTGGTGCTGGACCGGGGCGCCGCCGGCGACGGCCTTGTCGTACGCGTTCTGGGCGTCGTTGATCTCGATGTCGATGTCTGACTGGGTGAGCGTCATGAGGATTCCGATTCCTACGGGTCCTGGGCGGTCTTAGCGTTCGAGGACGAGGGCCAGGCCCTGGCCGACGCCGATACAGAGGGTGGCGACGCCGACTCCCGAGCCCTTGCGGGCGAGTTGGTGGGCAACGGTCCCGGCGAGCCGGGCACCGGAGGCGCCCAGCGGGTGGCCGAGGGCGGTCGCACCGCCCTGCGGGTTGAGGATCGCCGGGTTGAACTCGGGCCACTCGGCTACGCAGCCGAGGACCTGGGCGGCGAACGCTTCGTTGAGTTCGAGAGTTGACAGATCGCCAAATCCCTTGCCCGCCTTGGTGAGGGCGCGGTTGACGGCCTCGACAGGTGCGAGCCCGAAGTAGTGCGGGTCGATCGCGGAGACACCGGAGGCGGAGACGCGGGCGAGCGGCTCGCGGCCGGTGGCTCGCAGGCCGTCCTCGTCGACGAGCAGCAGGGCCGCGGCCCCGTCGTTGAGCGGCGACGCGTTGCCCGCCGTCACCGTCCCGTTCTCCTTGCGGAAGGACGGCTTGAGCTTCGCCATCGCGGCGAGGGACGCGTCTGCGCGTACGCATTCGTCGGCGCCGAAGACGACCGGGTCGCCCTTGCGCTGCGGGATCGACACCGGGGCGAGCTCGGCGTCGAACAAGCCGTCCGCCTGGGCGCGGGCCGCCTTCTGATGGGAGGCCAGCGCGAACTCGTCCTGCTGCTCCCGGCCGATCTTGTGCTTCTCGGCGATCAACTCCGCGCTCTCGCCCAGCGGGACGGTCCACTGCGGGTCCATCTTCGGGTTGACCATGCGCCAGCCGAGCGTCGTCGAGTACAGCTCGGTGTGCCCGGCCGGGAAGGGCTTGTCGCTCTTCGGCAGCACGTACGGAGCGCGGGTCATCGACTCGACACCGCCGGCCAGGGCGATGGAGGCGTCGCCGAGCGCGATGGCCCGCGCGGCCTGGATGACGGCTTCGAGCCCGGAGGCGCACAGCCGGTTGACGGTCACCCCGGGCACGGACGTGGGAAGGCCCGCGAGGAGGGCGGCCATCCGGCCGACGTTGCGGTTCTCCTCGCCCGCGCCGTTCGCGTTGCCGAAGTACACGTCCTCAATCCGGGACGGGTCCAAGTCGGGCGTACGGGCGAGGAGTTCACGGATGGCGTGCGCACCGAGGTCGTCCGGGCGTACGCCTGCCAGCGAGCCGTTGTACCTGCCGAACGGGGTGCGGACGGCATCGACGATGTAGACGTCCTTCATGCGATCTCCTCGGGAGTGCGAACCTTCGCGGCGGTCTTCGCGACGATCTCCTCGGTCTCGACACCCGGCGCGGTCTCCACCAGCATCAGGCCCTCGTCCGTCACGTCCAGCACACCCAGATCCGTGATGATCCGGTTGACGCACGCCTTGCCGGTCAGCGGCAGCGCGCACTCCTCCAGGATCTTCGGCGAACCGTCCTTGGCCGTGTGCGTCATCACGACGATCACCCTGCGGGCGCCGTGCACCAGGTCCATGGCACCGCCGATGCCGGTGATCAGCTTGCCGGGGATGGCCCAGTTGGCGAGGTCCCCGCCGGCGGACACCTGCATGGCGCCCAGTACGGCGACATCGATGTGGCCGCCGCGGATCATCCCGAAGGAGAGGGAGGAGTCGAAGTACGAGGCGCCGGGCAGGACCGTGACGGTCTCCTTGCCGGCGTTGATGAGGTCGGGGTCGACCTGGTCCTCGGTCGGGTACGGGCCGGTGCCGAGGATGCCGTTCTCGGACTCCAGGATCACCTCGACGCCCGGCGGGAGGTAGTTGGGGATCAGCGTCGGCAGTCCGATGCCGAGGTTCACGTACTGGCCGTCCTCCAGCTCGCGCGCGGCGCGGGCCGCCATCTCGTTACGCGTCCAGGCCATCAGGAACTCACCGTCCGCTGTTCGATCATCTTGGCGTTCGCCTGCTCGGGGGTCAGGGCGATCATCCGCTGTACGAAGATCCCCGGCAGATGCACCGCGTCGGGGTCGATCTCGCCCGGCTCGACGAGTTCCTCGACCTCGGCGATCGTCACCCGGCCCGCCATCGCGGCGAGCGGGTTGAAGTTGCGGGACGACTTGTTGAAGACCAGGTTCCCGTGCCGGTCGCCCTTGGCCGCCCGTACGAGCGCGAAGTCGGTGCGGATGCCGTGCTCCAGCACGTACTCCGTGCCGTCGAACTCCCGCACCTCCTTCGGCGGAGAGGCGAGCGCGACGCCGCCCTCACCGTCGTACCGCCAGGGCAGTCCGCCGTCCGCGACCTGCGTGCCGACGCCGGCCGGGGTGTAGAAGGCGGGGATGCCGGCGCCGCCTGCCCGCAGCCGCTCGGCCAGCGTGCCTTGCGGGATCATTTCGACCTCGATCTCGCCGGCCAGGTACTGGCGGGCGAACTCCTTGTTCCCCCCGATGTACGACCCCGTGACGCGGGCGATGCGGCCCGCCGCCAGGAGTATCGCGAGCCCCGACTCCATCGCCCCGCAGTTGTTGGAGACCACGCTCAGATCGGAGACCTCCCGCTCGTACAGAGCCTGGATCAGAACGTTCGGCACACCGCTCAGCCCGAAACCACCGACCGCGAGCGACGCACCGTCGGGTACATCGGCCACCGCCTCGGCGGCTGTGGCGACCACCTTGTCCATCCGTGAAGCCCCATCTCTTCCGAGCGGTCGGCGCCCTTATAGCGTCTATTACTCAGGGCACTGACTATTTATGCGAGGTTTCCCTCACGCTGCCACTCGCTGGTTCGGTCGTCAAGGTTTCATACGTACTGGCAGGTGAGGTGTGGGTCTCTCTGCGCAGACAGCGGTGTGGGGTGAGCGGTATCGTTCAGTGCACCGACGAATCCGAGGAGCGCACATGGCCGCGGTGGACCTCACCACCCACCCCGGGCACCTGGCCCGGCGGCTGCAGCAGGCGCACTACCTGCTGTGGAACACGATGGTCTCCGAGGAGATCACCTCGCCGCAGTTCGCGGTGCTGAACGCGCTCGTCGCCGAGCCGGGGCTTGATCAGCGCACCGTGGGGGAGCGGGTGGGTCTTGACCGGTCCACCATCGCCGAGGTGATCAGCCGGCTCGGCCGCCGCGGCCTCCTCGACAAGGTCCGCGACCCGCAGGACGGGCGCCGTTTCCTGCTCCGCCTCACGGACGAGGGGGCGCGTACGCATCGCAAGCTGACGGTACGGACGGCTCGGATGAACCAGGTGTTCCTGGCTCCCTTGTCCGCCGAGGAGCAGGCCGTGTTCTTCGAGCTGCTCCAGCGGGTGTCGGACGCGGCGGAGGGGCTTCGTAATCCGGGAGAACCGCTGGTCACGCAGCGCTGACCGGCGTCACGGTCACGCCTTCGCGTACACCACCCAGACCTGGCCCCGGGCGAACGGCAGCGGCTCGCCGTCCTGGGTCGTGAACCGCGTTCCGTCCTCGGCCGACGGGCGGCTCCAGTCGGCGTCGAAGGCGCGGCCGTCGCGCAGGACCGTCGCCGTGCCCGAGCCCACGGTCTCGGTGTACGGGGTGTTGTTGCCCAGGAAGTCCTTGAACCGGGACTTGCGGATCTTCACGTACTGCACGACCACCGTCGCGGCGGCCATCCGCGGTCCGTCGGTCGTCTCGGCCGGCCTGCCGTCCATCGACACCAGCCAGCGGTCCCGGCTCTGGGACCAGGTGAAGGTGAAGCGGGCCGAGGGGAAGCGCACGGTGTGCGAGGCCTCGGCCTTGCCGCCCGCGGGCAGCGCGCCGTACTCGAAGCCGGTGGTCAGCGCGTCCGCTCCGGGGGCGGACTTCATCAGCCGCTCGGGGCGCAGATACAGGTTGTGCGGGGCGGATCTGTCGGTGCCTCGGTAGTACGCCTTCGAGTCCGACTCCGGCGGTGCCGCCTTCAGCGGGGCCTTGTCGATCAGTGGCAGCAACTTGCCCTGCGCTCCCGAGAAGGCGAGCGTCGGCTCGTCGAACTGGCGCAGCAGCTCCAGGTCGGACTCGCGCGCGCTGCGCACCGGCCCGATCGCCTTCGGGAACTTGGTCGCGTACACCGCCATCAGCCGACTGAGGCCGCCCTCCACCTGCTCGGCGTACACGATGTCCGCCGCGTCGATGCCCGTGTGCGGCCGGGCCCGGCTCGCGTTGTCGATCTTCACGGCGAGTACGGAATCGGCGCCTGTGCCGTCGTCCCGCCCGCGACCGTCGTCGGTCTCCTCGGGCGTACAGCCCGCCATGGCGGAGCCCGCCAGTAGCGCGGCCAGTAGTGCCGTCACCAGCGTGGTGCGCCTCGTCCGACCCTTCAGCCCCGTCCGCCTCACACCTACACTGGCCACTGTGCCCCGTTTCGCCGCTTTTTCGATTTGGGATTCAATCAGGTCCTACCCAATCGGCCAAGATCGAAGGCGGTTCAATCGGCCGTGCGGGTAACGCTGTGCGGGTAACAGGGAACAGGCGCGGATGGGCGGTCCTGTCGGTCCTACGGCCCCAGGACCTCCTCGAGGTTGCAGCGAACCGGCTCCTCCAGCTGCACGTACGTGCAGTTCTCAGGCGTCCGGTCGGGGCGCCAGCGGCGGAAGCGGGCCGTGTGCCGGAAGCGCTGGCCGTTCTCCAAGTGGTCGTACGCCACCTCACGCCCGCTCCGGCCTGAGCGGCACCCAGGACAGGTCCTTCTTGCCCGACGCGAGCGAGGGCTGATCCGGCGCGGCGGGCCCCGGCCCTGCTCTCAGTTCCGAGCAGTACCGGGGCCCGCCGTGTGCTCAGGAGGTCCGGTGGACGAGCTGGCTGGTCAATTCGTATCGCGCGCCGACTATGACCAGGTCACCCGTGGCCACCTTGGCGGCGAGATCGGGCTCCGCCGCGAGCCGGGAGCGGACGAGTCCGACATTGGCATCGATCGTCGCGTCGATGCGAGCGTCGCCCTCCTTGCTGTGGTCGATGGCCGGGCTGATCTGATCAGCCAGGTACTGGATGTGGGCGGGCAGTTCCTCGCCGGACTCGTCTGCCTGGACCGCCGCCTTCACAGCGCCGCACGACTGGTGCCCGAGCACCATGACCAGCGGTATGCCCAGTTCGAGCACCCCGTACGCGACGCTGCCGAGCACGGCCTCGTCCAGGACCTCGCCCGCCGAGCGCACCGTCATCAGGTCGCCGAGGCCCTGGTCGAAAACCAGCTCCGGCGGTACGCGGGAGTCGATGCATCCGAGCACGACTGCGAAGGGGTGTTGACCCGACGTCAGCGCCAGCCGGACGGTCGGCGACTCGTCGGGGTGTCGTTCGCGGTACGTGCGCCAGCGGAGGTTGCCCGCCGCCAGTTCCCGCAGGGCTTCCTGCGCGGTGGTCGGCCGGGGGCGCGTGCTGCCGGTGGGAGTGGCGGCGGCGGAGGGGGCGCCGGCGGCGAGACCGGCACCGAGGGCAGCGGTGCCGGTCAGCGCGGCGCGGAGCAGAGAGCGCCGGGCGGGAGCGACCCTGCCGGCGGATGCCGTCGACGCGAGGCCGACAGCTCTGTGAGGTGGGATGTCAGAATTCACAGGGAGGAACGTACGTCTGGATCTGGCCGAAGATCGTTCACGTGGCCGGTTCTTGACGCTCCATGAACCAACCTTGGGTGAATCCATCCCGGATCGTTGTCGGGTCTTGTGACAACCAGGGTGATCGCTTCCAGCCATGTCCTGCGGGACCGTCCGCGCGTCGTGGAGTCCGAGTACCCGAGTACCGGATGGCTGCCGTCACCGACCGTCAAAGCCTGTCGATCTCGTCCGTCGTGCGCCCCAGACAGGTGACCGGCCCGGGGTCCGGCACCTCGATCTCGTGGAAGCCCAGACGGTCGTAGAAGGCCCTGGCCGGGGTGTTGGCCGTCACCATGGTCAGATGGACGGCCTGCACGCCACTGTCCCGCAGAGCCCGCAGGAAGCTCCGCATCAGTGCACGTCCGTGGCCGCGGCCCTGCCATTCGGGGAGCAGGTCGATGTGCAGGTGAGCCGGATACGCGGCGAGTTCCGGGACGACCATCCGCTCGGGGTGGTGCAACAGCCGGACCATCGCCTCGTCCGGGGTGCTTGGCGGACCACTGGGCTCCGGAAAGCGGTCCGCGACCAAGGGCAGCCACTTCGTGCGGAAGGCCTCGGCGAACCGGGGAGTGTCCGCGGTGCCGAGGATGTAGCCGACCGCTTGTCCCTGCCCGTTGTCCAGCACGAAGGCCAGCTCCGGCTCCAGATGGACATACGGAGCCGCGAAGATCGTCGGAAAGATCGCGGGATTCGCGTAGACGGGCCGGCTGTCCTGGCCGTTGTGCGCGGTGCGGACGCAGATGTCGTCGAGGGACTCTCGGTCCTCGGAGCGGTACGGGCGCACGGTGGGAGTCGGAGTCACCGCAGCATCCTGCCTCGTCCGGAGCGCTCCCACAATCTTCCGCCCACATGCGAAGCCAGCCCGGCACGCCTACCGTGGCTCGCATGGTGAAGTGGTGGAGCCGGCGGCGGGCGGGCGAGCCGAAGCGGGTACAGCCGAGCCGGGCGAAGAAGGCGGCGCCTCCACCGGAGGCGCCGCCCGCGGAACCTACAACTCCTTGATCCGGATGTCCCGGTACGAGATCACATCCGTCGTGCCGTGCACCTGGAGCCCGATGTAGCCGGAGGCGAACCGCCGCCCGTCCGTGCCCGGGTCGTCCGAGCGGGGCGGGGTGAAGTCCTGGCCGCCGATGTTGTCGAACTCGTTGATCAGGACGCCGTTGCGGTACACCGAGTAGTGCTGGTCGACCACACGGATCTCGTAGTCGTTCCAGGTGCCCTTCTGGGTGACGCCCGCACCGGCCAGGCCCACGCGGTCGAAGCCGTAGACCGAGCCGGACTTGTACATGTCGCCGTCCGGGCGGTCGTTGATCTGCAACTCGTGCCCGTACTTGATGGCGACCCACTCCGGACGCGACTCCTCCGGATGGTCGTGGACCCACGGGAAGCGCGCGAACACACCCGCGTTGGCGTTCCCGGTGCCCGGCGCGTCGTCACGCCACTGCAACTTCAGCGAGAAGTCGCCGTACTTGCGCTCCGGGAACCACAGCATGCCCATGCCCGAAACCGTGGTGCTGCTGGTCATCGAACCGTCCGCGTTCACCGCGAACCTGCCGCCGCCGACCTGCTGCCACTTCGCGAACGACTCCTCGGAGCCGTCGAAGAGCGTGCGATAGCCCTCGGTCTGGCCTGGCTTGCCGATGCCCGACTGCTTGGCGGCCTTGTTGATGAGGTTGTACTCGCGCTGGACGATGACGCCTTCCTTGAGGAGCGCGTCCAGGACGGTCTTCACGTGCTTCAGGAACAGCGCGTGGGACGTCCACTCCTTCTCGTCCTCGATCAACTCGTTGATGCGGCACCGGTTGTTGGTGACCCGGTTCGGCACACCCGTGTCGACCGTGCCGACGATGACGGTCAGCCGCTCGTCGTACTCGGCGCAGGCGGGCGCCGGCACCCCGCCGCCCGAGGCGACCGTGAAGCTCACGGTCCGCGCGTCGGAGGTGTTGCCCGCCTTGTCGCTCGCTCGGTACGCCACCCTGTGCGCGCCCGCGCGATCGACCACGACGGGCGCGGTGTACGCGAGATACGGCCCGCCGTCCAGCGAGTACTCGATCGTGGCGACCCCGGAACCATGGTGCTCGTCCGTCGCGGTCACCGTCACCTTGGCGCTGTTGATGTAGGCCCCGGAGGAGTTCTTCGTGCCCTCGACGCTCACGCCGGTCACCGGAGGAGTCTTGTCCTCGGCGGGCGGCGCGACGACCGTGAACGAGACGGACTTCTCCGCGGCGACATTGCCCGCCTTGTCCGTGGCCCGGTACCGCACCTTGTGCGCGCCCACCTCGTGGACCATCACCGGAGCCGTGTACGGCTGCCAGGCACCGGAGTCGCCGAGCGCGTACTCGATGGTGTTGACGCCGGAACCGTTGTCGGAGGCCGTCACGGTGACGGTCGCCATGGAGAGGTACGCACCCTCCGAGTTCTGCTCACCGGTCACCGAAGCCGACGTCTCCGGAGCCGTCGTGTCGTCCGTCGACGGCGACGCCACCGTGAACTCCTCCGCCTTCTCGGCGGCGACGTTCCCGGCCTTGTCGACCGCTCTGTAGCGGACCTTGTGGCCGCCCACCTGGTCGATCACCAAGGGCGTGGTGTACGGCTGCCAGGCGCCCGCGTCACCGATCGCGTACTCGATCCGGTCCACGCCCGAGCCCTCGTCGGTCGCGCTCAGCGTCACGGTCGCCGAACCCACGTACGCCCCGTCCGCGTTCTGCGTACCGCTCACGGCCGCCGAGGTCTCGGGCGCGGTCGTGTCCTCGCCGGTGCCCTCGGTGACCACGAGGATGCCCTGCATCTGACCGTGGCCCGGGATGGTGCAGTAGTAGCGGTACCGGCCGGGCGTCAGCGTCACCTCGGCCGTGTACTTGCCGCCCTGGTCGTCGTTCGGATTGGCCAGGATGTTGAGCGGGACGTCGTTGTTGTACTCCGGGTCGGAGACGTCGAAGGTCAACGTGTGCGGCATACCTGTGGTGTTGCCGGTCGCCGTGCTGTTCTCGAAGACGATCGTCGTCGTGCCGGCGACCGCGGTGGTCGGCGCCGACAGGTACTTGTCGATGTCGTTGCCGGCCGTCCACGTCAGCGTCTGCGCGGCAGCGCCGGCGGCTGCCGACGGGGTGCCGGCTCCGTCGGTCTGCCCGGAAGCCGACGTGGACGTCAGCCCGAGCACCATCAGCAGCGACGCCAGAAGCGCCGTCCACAGGCGCGCAGTTCTTCGCCCTCCTATGCGTACGCCCGTCACTGTGCCTCCCTGGCCAGCTGATCGGCGGCCGGCGTCGGAGCGCCGCCCTTGTAAGTGACCTGCCACAGCGCCGACTTGGCGTCCGAGGTGAAGAAGCCGCGGCCGTAGTCGAGGGCGTACAGCGTGCCGTCGGGGCCGAACTTCCAGTCCATGAGGTTCTTGATGCCGTCATTGCCCACGGGGATGATCTTCTTCAGGGACTCGGCGTGCACGGGAATGCCGCCCTGGCCCACGGTCTTGGGGTCGAGCAGGACCGCGTGACGCGGCTGGTCGGCGTCATAGAAGTCACCGACGAACCACTTGCCGTCCCAGTACGACGGCCATGCCCCCGCACCCGCGGATGCCGCGTCATAGCGGTAGACGGGTCCGTTCATCGCCGCCTGACCGCCGCCCTTCAGCCACGGCAGCAGGAACGTCTGCTCCTCCGCCTTGTACGACGGGACGCCGTTCGCGTCGCGCGGGAAGTCGGGGCCGCCGCCCTGGGGCGAGTACCAGATGGTGTTTCCGGTGACCGGCGGCAGGTTGACGAGGCCGTCGTTGTTCGGCGACTCGTTCTTCGGGGCGTCGCAGTCGTACCAGCCCAGCGGCTTCGACGGGTCGGGCAGGTTGCGGTCCCGGTAGGGCTGCTTGTTGCCCATGCAGTACGGCCAGCCGTGGTTGCCCGGCTTGGTGATCGCGGCGAACGTGTCGTACTTCGCCGGGCCCCAGGTCGTCGACGGGTTTGACGCGTCCGGGCCGACCCAGCCCGCGTACAGCGTGTCCGTCTTCTTGTCGACAGAGATGCGCGCGGGGTTCCTGACACCCATCACATAGATCTCGCCGCGCGTCTTGCCGCCGCCCTCGTCGGTCTCCTTGCCGGTGAAGAGGTTGCCCTGGGGCAGGGTGTAGGTGCCGTCCGGCTCCGGGTGGATGCGCAGGATCTTGCCGTTGAGGTTGTTGGTGTTGCCCGACGTCCGGCGCGCGTCCGCGAAGGAGACGCCCTTGTAGTTGGGCTGCGGGTTGTTGCCGGAGTAACCGTCGCTGAAGCCACTGGAGTTGTTGTCGCCCGTGGCGATGTAGAGGTTGCCCTTGGAGTCCCACGCCATGCCGCCGCCCGCGTGGCAGCAGCTGTGGATCTGCACCGGCCACTTCAGCAGGACCTTCTCACTGCTCAGGTCCAGCTTGTTCGTGGCGAGATCGAGCGTGAAGCGGGAGACGCGGCGCTCGGCCATCCGTGTGTCGCGGTTGATCTGCGCGTGCGGTGTGTAGTGCAGATACACCCAGCCGTTCTGCTGGAACGCCGGGTCCAGCTCGATGCCGAGCAGTCCCTCCTCGACCTTGATCAGCTCACCGCCGCCGCCCTTGTTGCCGAACACGGTGAGCGCGCCGGCCAGGGTGACCTTCTTGGTCTTCGGGTCGTAGACGTGGATCTCGCCCTTGCCCTTGCCGATGTCGGGGTTGTTCCAGTCCGTGACGACGGGCGCCGAGGCGTCCGCACCACCGCGGCCGATATAGATCACGCGCCCGTCGGGGGCGGTGACCAGGCCGTGCGGCTCGCCGATCTGGTCGTTCTGACCCGGCTGGTTGGGCTGGGTCAGCCGCTCCGCCTTGTAGTTGGCGTTGATCGCCGCCTTGCAGTCGGCACGGACGAGCCGCGTCGTCCACAGCAGCGCCCCGCGCAGATGCGCACGGAAGTCCGTTTCGTCGTACGAGGCGACCGTGCCGCCCATGCCCGTGTAGAAGGAACGTCCGCCGTCGTAGTCGCGGCACCAGGACACCGGGTGGTCGGCGCCGTTCTTGCTGTCGCCCGGCTGGTACGTCGACTCGCGCACCCGCGCCACGGTGTGCACGTCGCCAGAGGGGTTCTTGACCCAGTTCAGCCAGGCGTCGGGGCGCTTCCACTGAAGCGGCAGATCCTTCGTGGCCGGGTGCTGCCGGTCGCCCACCTCAACGGTCGCCCGCTGCACGGCAGTTGGGCTCGACGCGGCGGGACGGGCACCGACGAGTCCCGTGAACCAGTCCGAGTACGGCTCGGCACGGGCCGCGTCATGGACGCCGAGGAAGCCGCCCCCCGCCTCCAAGTACGCCTCCAGGCCCGCCTCCTGCTCGGCGTCGAGGACGTCGCCGCCGCCGGTCAGGAAGACGACCGCGTTGAAGCGGCCGAGCTTCGTCTCGTTGGTGAACACGGAGGCGTCGTCCGTGGCCGTCACCTTGAAGCGCTGGTTCGCCGGTCCGGTCAGCCCGATCTCCTCGATCGCCTCGATCCCGGCATTGACGACGGGCGACTCGTCCCCGCCCGCCGCGGAGCCGTGGAAGAGCAGCACCCGTACGTTGGCGCCGCCCGGCGGCGACTTGATCGACATCGTTGTCAGCGGCGGTTCGGGGGCCTGGACCGCACTCGCGGGACCGCCGGAGAGTAGCCCCGCGGTGACGAACCCGGCGGTCAGAACGGCCGCCCAGGCCCGTCTCTTCGCCCGTCTGTTTGTGGTCAACTCGCCTAAGGACAGGGATCTTTGATGCGACGCGAACCGCATGGGGTCATCCACTCCTCGTCGGTCACAGCAACAGCGCCAAGGAAGCTAGACCTCTTTGCCCGTCCCGCCAATAGGTACGACCGGAATGGCACGAACTTTGTCCTGAGTGTGGAAAAACGAATGCGGTGCCGCTACCGTCTCAGCGGTTCATCTCCGTAAATTCCGTACCAGGGTGGGGAGTTCGGCATGGACAGACGCGGCTTCAACAGGCGCGTACTGCTGGGCGGTGCGGCCGCCGCGACATCGTTGTCTCTGGCCCCCGAGTCCGTCGGCGCCGCGGAGCCGACGAAGACCGCTCCGGCCGGCGGCGAGGTCAAGCGCATCAAGCTGTACGCCGAGAAGCTCGCCGACGGCCAGATGGGTTACGGCCACGAGAAGGGCAAGGCGTCGATCCCCGGCCCGCTCATCGAACTCAACGAGGGCGACACCCTGCACATCGAGTTCGAGAACACCATGGACGTGGCGGTGAGCCTGCACGTCCACGGCCTCGACTACGAGATCACCAGCGACGGCACGAAGCAGAACAAGAGCGATGTCGAGCCGGGCGGGACGCGTACGTACACCTGGCGCACCCACGCACCCGGCCGCCGCAAGGACGGCACGTGGCGTGCGGGCAGCGCGGGTTACTGGCACTACCACGACCATGTCGTCGGCACGGAACACGGCACGGGCGGCCTCCGTAAAGGGCTGTACGGTCCGGTGATCGTCCGTCGCAAGGGCGACATCCTCCCGGACGCGACCCACACGATCGTCTTCAACGACATGCTGATCAACAACAAGCCGGCGCACAGTGGCCCCAACTTCGAGGCGACGGTGGGCGATCGCGTCGAGTTCGTGGTGATCACGCACGGCGAGTACTACCACACCTTCCATATGCACGGGCACCGCTGGGCCGACAACCGCACGGGGATGCTGACCGGCCCCGACGACCCGAGTCAGGTGCTGGACAACAAGATCACCGGGCCTGCCGACTCGTTCGGGTTCCAGGTGATCGCGGGGGAGGGCGTCGGGGCGGGGGCGTGGATGTACCACTGCCATGTCCAGAGCCACTCGGACATGGGGATGGTGGGGCTGTTCCTGGTGAAGAAGGCGGACGGGACCATCCCGGGGTACGAGCCACATGAGCCGCACGAGCACTGAGCGCGCCGCCGGCGGTGCTGTCTACGTCTACGCGAGAGCCCTGCCGGTTCCTTTCGCAGGGCGGCAGGGCTCTCGCGGTCGTACGAGCGTCAGGCGCCCTGGCCCTTCGAGTCCGGCTTCCAGTCCTGGACGAGGAGCCCGAGCAGCACCTCGTCCAGGAACTCGCCCATCACCCAGGCCGAGGAACGCAGCACGCCCTCGCGGACGAAGCCGTTGCGCTCGGCGGAGCGCAGCATCGCGGCGTTGTCCGACAGCGTCTCGATCTGCAGCCGCTGCAGGCCGCGCACGACGAAACCGTAGTGGCACAGCACCGCGACCACGTCGGTGCCGTAGCCCTTGCCGCGGGAGGACGGCAGCAGCCCAAGGCCGATGTGCGCGGACCGGTTGTGGTTGTCGATGTTCGATAGCACCGCGCTGCCGACCAGCGTGCCGTCGTCCAACTCCACCACGGAGAACGGGACGTGCCGCTGCTCCGTGTCGTCCACCACGAACTGCGCGTCCTTCGAGCCGGGTGTGCTCGGCCGCCACGCCCCGCCTACGGCCCGCGAGTAGTTGACCACGTCGTCGTGGAGCTCGGCCTGCAGGATCGGGATGTCGTCCTCGTGCCGGGCCCTGAGCCCGACCTTGCTGCCCATTAGCATGCAAGCTTCCTATCCGACCGGGCCGGCCGGCGGCAAACCAATAAAAGATCGCCTCAGTGACTGCGATGGCCCGGTGGACTCAGTGGAGGCAGAGACAGAACGGATGGCCGGCCGGGTCCGCGTAAATCCGCCAGTTGGCCTCCGGACGGAGCTGATCCGTCCGCTCCAGCACGGTCGCGCCGAGGGCGAGCGCCCGCTTCTCCTCTCCCTCGAGGTCGTCCACGTCGAAGTCCAGGTGGAGCTGCTGCGGGCGCTCCTGGCTGGGCCATTCGGGCGGTCGGTAGCCGTCCACCCGCTGGCAGGCCAGCGGCGTCCCCTCGAACCCGTGCACCTCGACCCAGTCGGAATCCTCCGGATCCGCGACCACCCGCCCGCCGAGCAGCTCCGCGTAGAACTCCGCGAGCCGTACCGGATCGGCGCAGTCCAGCGCGACCGCCTGCAGCTTTCGAATCACTTCCGACACCCCTCGCTCTTCGGCCGCTTCCGCGACGCCCCCGTACGGGAAGGGTCGTACCCGCCGCGGCGGTCGGCATGCGCGGCGGTACGCCGGACCGCCGCCGGGCTTCACCGAAAGGGGAGGCGGCGGCAGGATCCGCCATCCGGTATGGCGGCGGCCGCGAAGGCGTCGCCCCACGGGGAGCCATGAGCATCAAGGACAGCCGGGCGTTGAGTGGAACACTCGACTCCAGTGAGTCAGGCTGGTGGCCATGCGGTCACTTTTCCGCGCATCCAGCCCATCAGGAGCGGGCGGTCACAGCCGGGTCCTCTTCCGACTCGGGCAGTGTCTGCCGTTCGTGATCATACTGTTCGCGCTGGGCATCGAACTCTCGCCCGCACACGAGGTGATCACCGGTCCCATCCTCGCCGCGATACCGGCACTGGCGGCGCTGACGATGGGCCCGAGAGGCACCCTTGCGGCAGCGCTGGGAGCTTTCTCCGTCACCGTGATCACGGCCACCCTCCACCAGAGCTGGGGTGGCCAGGTCTACAGCAATCTCCTGTCCCTCATCGTGGTGTCAGTAGCCAGCATCACGATGAGTAGTGCCGTACGTGCGCGCAGACAGGGCGAACTGGACCAGGTTCGCCGGATCGCCGAGGCCGCACAACGAGTCCTGCTGAGACGTGTGCCGCCCCGGCTGGGGCCGGTGCGGATGGCCAGCCTGTACCACGCGGCAGAGGCGGGGGCGCAGATCGGCGGCGATCTCTACGCGGTGTCGCAGACCCGGTACGGGGTCCGGATGATCGTGGGTGACGTCCGCGGCAAGGGGCTGCCTGCCGTGCGCCTGGCCGCGGTCGTACTGGGTGCCTTCCGCGAGGCCGTGCACTACGAGGACGAACTGGTGGAGGTGGTGAACCACTGCGCGGCCGCACTGGAACGGGAGTGCGCGGTGCCGAGCGCGATCGATCCGACCGCTGCGGAACACGAGGCCGAGGATTTCGTCACCGCGGTCGTGGTCGAGGTGTCCGACAGCTTCGCGGTCCAGGTGATCAACCGAGGCCACCCGCCGCCGCTGCTACTGCGCCGCGGCAAGGTCGAGGCCTTGATGCCCACCTCGCCGCTGCCGCCCCTGGGACTGGAGGAATTCATCACCGCTCATCCCGCCAAGGCGGAGAGCTACCCGTTCACGCCCGGTGACCGTCTGCTGCTGCACACCGACGGCGTGATCGAAGCGCGCAGCCCCGACGACGGTTTCTTCGCCCTGCCCGAGGCCATGGAAGCGGCGCATAGGTGCAGCACGCCGGAGTTCCTGGAGCAACTGCACCAGGGGCTGATCCGCCACACCGGCGGCTACCTGGCGGACGATGCGGCGATGCTCCTCGTCGAACGGCTCGACGTAGGGGATTGACGGTCGGCGAGCGGGATGCGTCAGGACACCAGTCCGTCCAGTTCCTCACCGATCACCTCGCGCAGGGCGTCGTGCTGAGGACCAAGCGCATACCGCTCGTCGCTCCACCACTCTCGCGGATACAGCCACACGGGCCTCCACACGAGATCGGCCGGCTCCCAGTCGAACCGCGGCCACACATGCGCATGCAGGAACGGGTCGGTGTTCCCCAGAATCTCCAGGTTGACGCGGCGAAAGGCCGGGTCCAGCCGCTTGCAGACGCGTTCGACAGCCTCACCCAGCCTGTCCATGTCGGCCAGGAACGCCAGCCGCTTGCCCCGGGGCAGCTCCGACAGCCGCTGCACCGCAGGATCGTCCGCGAGGAGCACCGAGTATCCCGGGAGGAACTGAACGTCCCCGATCACCGCGAACCCGGCTTCCAGCCTCCGGAGCACCGTGGGATTCCCGCCCCGAAGCGCGCTGCCGATCCGGTCGCTCCGCCAGTCATCAGTCATGATCGGACCCTGCCCCCGACGGGGCCACCCGATGTGGATCCGGCAGGATCGGGGAGCGCTCTCAGCGATGCGGCGACCAGGAGTTATCCTGGCCCGGAACCGCTGCCCTGAGGAGTTCCGAGGTGTCCGAGTCGTCGACCGCGTCGCGCCCCACGTTGGAGGCGGTGGCGGCACGGGCGGGGGTCTCCCGGGCCACCGTGTCGCGTGTCGTCAACGGTGGTGACGGGGTGCGAGAGCCCCTCGTCGAGCGGGTCAGGCGGGCTGTCGAAGAGCTCGGTTACGTCCCGAACCAGGCCGCGCGCAGCCTCGTCACCCGGCGGCACGACGCGGTCGCCGTGGTGATCGCCGAACCCGAGACCAGGGTCTTCGCCGACCCCTTCTTCGCGCTCCAACTCCGGGGTATCAGCAAGGAGTTGACCGCCCACGACTCCCAGCTCGTACTGCTGCTCACCGAGGGTCGCGACGACCATGCGCGGGTGGGCCGCTATCTGGCCGGCGGCCATGTCGACGGCGCGCTCGTCTTCTCCCTGCACCTCGACGACCCGCTGCCCGAACTGATCCACGGCGCCGGCGTGCCGACCGTGTTCGGCGGGCGGCCCGGCTGGGGCGACGGGACGCGCAGCGCGGTCTACGTCGACAGCGACAACCGGGGTGGCGCACGCGAGGCCGTACGCCATCTCGTCGCGCTCGGCCGTACGCGCATCGCCCACATCACCGGCGCCCTCGACCAGACCTCGGCGGTCGACCGACTCGACGGGTTCCGTGACGTCATGGTGGACGCCGACCCCCGGCTGATCGCGGAGGGTGACTTCACCCCGGCGGGCGGCGAGCGTGCGATGCGTCAACTTCTGGACGGTTGCCCGGACTTGGACGGCGTGTTCGCCGCGAATGACTTGATGGCTTCGGGGGCTCTGCGGGTGTTGCGGGAGCGGGGGCTTCGGGTGCCCGAGGATGTCGCGCTGATCGGGTTCGACGACATGTTGCCGGTCGCGGAGCAGACCGACCCATCTCTTACGACGGTCCGTCAGGACATCGAGGAGATGGGTCGGTTGATGGCTCGGCTGCTGTTGCGAGGGCTGAACGCGGGTTCCGCTGGCGCAGGCTCGCAGGAGGGCGTGGGCGCGCCCTCCAGTGTCGTGCTGCCGACGACCCTGGTGCGGCGCGCGTCCGCGTAGGGGCTCGCGGACGCGTCTGCCTGGCAGGGTAGTTGGGCGGCTGCGGGCCCGTTGTGGCTGGTCGCGCCGTTCCCCGCGCCCCTTGGGGGCCTGCGGCCCCCTCGGGGTGCCCCTGACCGCTGCCTACCAGGGCTAGGAACCCACCGTCACCGTGAACCGGCGCGGGTTGCCGTCATGCGCCGCCCCCGATACATCGGGCTCGCCGTCCGGGCGTACGTCGTCGTACGGAAAGGCGTAACCGATGGGGGAGTTGGCGTGCACCACACGCGACCAATGGTTCGTGATCTCGCCCTTGTAGTAGTCGGCCGCCGTTGCGCCGTTCGGCTGGCTGGCGTGCGTGAGCATGATGGAGCGGTTGAAGCCGGCGGCGAGGCGGGCGAGGAGGCCCTTCTTGTCGTCGGGGTCGCTCGGGTTGTTGGTGAACGGGCCGTGGTTGCAGGTGAAGATGTCCTTCGACGTGGGCTTGGCGAAGGTGTGGCCGCCGTTGAAGGTGAGGGTGTCGCCGCTGACCCGGCCGGTGAACACGCCCCGCCCGCCCTGGAGATCGATCTTGAGGTCGGTCGTACGGTACTTCTCCCAGACCTGGTCGATGTAGCTGTTCCAGACGTCGCGGAACGGCATCTCGGCGGGGCGGTCGAAGTAGGGCGCCATCAGGTTCTGCGGGGAGATCACCCGGAGTACGGCACCACCGTCGCCCCGGATGACGAGCTTGTCCCAGGGCTGTCCGTCCTTCGCCGACTGCGCCGCGAGGTCGGAGGCGATCTTGTCGACGGCGCCGTCGGGCAGCGGGGCAACGGTGTGCGTGGCGTCGCCCTCCAGGGTCAGGCCGATCGGTAGGGCGGTCACCAGGTCGACGTAACTGATGTTGGCGAAGAGCTGCTGGGAGTTGAACGTGAACTCGCAGAACGACCAGGTCTTGCCGTAGTTCGCGTCGGTGGGCGTGGCGAAGGCCGGTTCCACCAGCCCGGGTCCCGGGTTGAGGAAGAAGTCAAGCGTGTCGTCGCGTACGAAGTAGACGCGGGCGCCGTACATCTGAGGCAGCGTCAGCACCTTCGGCGCGGAACCGGCGGCACCGAGCGGGATGGCGCAGTCGACGGGCAGCGGGGTCTGGGGCGCCGAGGGCGACTCGGGCCGGTAGACGCCGCCGTCGGCCCGCAGCAGCACCCAGTTGCCGGTGGACTGCTCGTGCCCGGTGACGTATGCGCGCACCGTGCCCGGCAACGAGGCGTTCTGCAGGGCGAGTTCGCAGGTGGCGGGGGCAGCCTTGGCATCAGGACTGAGAGCGCTTCCCCAAACGGGGTAGCTCGCAGCGGTCCCTATAGCGGCAGCAGTGGTCAGGAACGTTCTACGTGAGATCACGGAAGGTCTCCTGGGGTGTGGGGGGTTGCCGAGCGGGCCGATGTGTGGGGATCGGCTCCTGCGGTCTGCACCAATGTCCCCAGGGGGAGTTGAGTCGTCAAGGGTTACGACTGAGAGCGCTCCCAAAATCTTCACTCGTTCAGAAGTTGACCGCACCCCGGAAAAGCCCGCACCCCAGCCACGATGTGCCCGCACCCTTCCTCCGGCGGGAGGGGTCGTGGGCCGGTGTGTCGTATGCCCGTCGCTTAGCTCCGGTCTCGGAGGACCAGGACCTTGTACCGGGCCAGGGTCGTATGCCCGCCCTGCGACGGGCTGACGCACCGGCCCACGACCCCGCACCCCCCACCCACCCCAGGGGCGCGGGGAACGGCGCGACCAGCTGTGCGAGATGCGGTCCGCCTGCCTCCAGTACGCGCTCGCCAACGACGAACGGTTCGGCGTCTGGGGCGGCCTGTCCGAGAAGGAACGGCTCAGTCTCCGGCGGACACACCAGCAGTAGTCAGAGCTTCGTTTCTCGAAATTCAGTCCACGTGGCGGCCATGAGCATGCAGAATCCAGCGCATGCTCAGCACCCCGCAGCACGAGGCCGAGAGCTTGCTGAATGTCCTCGACCCGCTTCCGTATCCGCAGCGTATGCGCGAACTCGCCGCGCGCGTAAGGGACTTCCGCCACCCGCTGCGGCCCGTGCTGGAGGCACTCGAAGCCCGCGGCCCCTACGAGCGCGGGATCGCCGTCGTCGCGGCCTCCGTCGCCCGTGACGCCGAGTGGATCGCCGCACGCGTCGCCGACCCCGATCCGTACGTCCGGGGACACGCGTTACGCGTCGCCGACAGCCTTCAAGTTGCCGACTCCGTCTACGAGTCGGCGCTCGAGGACGCGCCCGAGGCCGTCCGCCGCGAGCTGCTGCGCGCGATCGTGACCGGTCGGCGCACCGCGCTCGCCGACCGGCTGATCGACGGGCTGCGACGTGACTGGGGCGATGCCGAAGCGGCCCGGCTGTGATGGCGCTTCTTGGAAATCACCACCCGCGCTCGGGGTGTTCGGCAAACCTGCTCAGTTGATCTCTCCACCCCTTGTGTGATCTCGCCCGGCGTGTCGAACTCGCGTCGGCGTGTTGTGGACAGCCTGCGTGCGCTTGAAGGTCGGCCTGTTCGGGGCCCGGATGCTCACACGGGAGGAAGACGTGGACGCTCATGCTCTGCGTCGTCAGGGGTGGACGATCTCGGCGATCGCCCGTCATCTGGGCCGTGATCGTCAGACGATCCGCGACTATCTGAACGGTAAGACGATGCCGGGGCAGCATCGACAGGCGCCGGACGCGTTCGTGCCGTTCGTGGAGTACTGCCAGCAACGGCTGGCCGATGATCCTCATCTGTGGGCGACCACCCTGTTCGACGAGGTGCGTGAACTCGGTTATCCGGGCGGCTATTCGACCTTCACGCGGGCTTTGCGCCGCTTTGAGGTGCGTCCGCACTGCGAGCCGTGTCACGGAGCCAGGGGCAGGGATGTCGCGATCATCGCGCATCCGCCGGGCGAGGAAATCCAGTTCGACTGGGTCGAGCTGCCAACTCCGCCAGAATCATGGGGAGTTGGTGAGCATGCCCATCTGCTGGTCGGGGCGCTCGCGTACTCGGGGAAGTGGCGGGCGGTGCTCTCGGAAAGCGCGGACTTCCCGTACCTGGTCCAGGCGCTGGACGCGGTGGTGCGCAAGCTGGAGGGGACCGCCCGGCGGTGGCGGTTCGACCGCATGTCCACCGTTTGCTGTCCCTCCAGCGGTCAGATCACCGCGGCGTTCGCGCCGGTCGCGAAGTACTTGAGGTTCCCCCGCTGCGCGGGAGTGGCTGACTAGCAGGTCAGGGCGGGGTGACGTGTTTTCAGCGCACGCCGTGGGAGGAACTGCGCGAGGCCCACCTCGCCCGGCTCGCTGCCCAGCGCCCGGCCGTCGCCTGATGGCCCCACGCGGCCGCCGTTCCCGGATCGCCTTCTCAGACTCCGCCGCCAAGCAGCTGGACTCCATCGCCAGCGAAGCCGAGCTCCACGCCCTGGACCGCGCCCGGGTCGTCATCTCCGTCGACCCCGACGTGGGCGAACCGCTGCCCGGCGACAGCACCGGCCCGCGGCTGCGCCAGTACGCCGACGACGTCGAACGCGTCCGGTTGCTGTACTGGGTCAGCGCTATGCGCACCGTGTCGTCGTCGCCTTCATCGAGGTCTAGCTGTAGCTCCGTGACTCCTCGGCGGCCTCAGGAGTTCCAGCCGCTCCCTCGACGGCTTTTTCGGAAGGCGGATAGGCGTCGCGCAGACGTTGCATGGTCGCCGTCACGACGGCACGGACGTCCGCCTCGTGCAATGGGGCGGAGAACAGCGCTGAACTGAACGAGAAGCCCTCGATCAGGGCGACCAGCAGGAGCGCCTCGCGGTGCAGTGCCTCCTCGTCGATCGCGCGGTCGGCCAGCGCATCGCGCAGCAACGAGCGGATGACCTCCGCGCCCGCGAGGGACATGGCAGCGATGTCGGCCGCGAGCTCCGCGTCCGTGCGCGCCATGACACGGTATTCGACGAGAGCGATGTTCTCCCGGCGCTCCTGCTCGCTGGTCGGAGCGGTGAATGCGATCACATCCACGATCCGTGCGACCGGGTCGTCGGACATCGTCGCGGCGCGGCGCGCGGCGCGCTGCATGAGGACGCCCAACGTGAAGCGCATGACCTCGCGGACGGTGTCGCCGAAGTAGTGTCGGATGCTCCCGATGGCCAGGCCGGTGCGTGCGGAGATCCGGGCGAGGGTCACCGAGCGGATCCCGTGCGCGGCGATCTCCTCGATCACGGCGTCGGCGACCTGCTCTCGGCGGACATCCGGGTTGGCTCTCTTGGACATGACCCCATCCTAGTCATCCTTTGGCATGCCCGTGCTACTTTGTCTAGCACGGGCATGCTAGAAAGGCGTCGTGGCGGTGCTCTGCCCCGTCACGACCCCGGACAGGGGAGACATGAACGACCGGCACGATCCCTGGACCGGTGCGGCGCGGAAGGATCCTTACGGCTTCGACGGGCTCGACGGCGATGCGGAAGCGTGGTCGACGCCCGCTCCGGAGCCGGGCTCACCGTTGCCACCGTTCCGCCCCTCCTTCTCACTGCAGCGCACACGATTCGCGATCGACCTCCCCGATGCCTCGACGGCGACGGTCGATGTCGATCACATGTCGGGCCGGGCCTCGCTCTACCGGGACGACCGGCACGTGCAGAGCTCCGACATGCCGGTACGGTTCGCGCTCGGAGCGGACAGCATCGAGGTCGCCGCGAGCAGGTACGGCATGCGGCGGATTCACCTGATCAGCGCGGACGACAGCCGACGACGTCTCGATCCCGCGCCGGGGACGCCCGAGCACTGGCGCGCCCAGCTCTCCCGCCGGCACCCCGGGGTCGGGCGAGCCCTCTCTGCCTGCGCCGTCATCGTGCTGACGATGAATCTGCTGATCCTCGCCCCGCAGCTGCTCGAGCTGGTTACCCACCTGCCGCTCTGGGCTGATCGCTTCACCCCGTTCGCCTCGCCCATCGACCTGCCGGCATGGGCGAACACGGTTCTCACCATCACGGCCGGCCTCGCGGGGATCGAACGAGCACTCACCTTCCGCCATCACCGGCTCCTGGACGCCGAGACCGACGGGATCGAGAGCTGACACCCCCGCACTGACCGGTCACGTTGCCGCCCTGTCGGCCACCTCAGCGCCCCGACCGAGAACAGTCCGTCAACCACCGCCGCACCCTCGCGCACGACCGCGGCTCGGCACAGGAGAAACGCATGCGCTCAGACCCTCGATCCCGATACCGCGAGACCGTGCTCGGCGCGGCCGCCACGGCTTTCCTCCTCCTGCTCGCCGGATGCGCGCCCGCCGCTCCTCCACCGGACTCCGGCGCGGATGCGGACCTCGGCGCCTATCTCGGGCAAGAGCTCGACTGGGTCGGGTGCGAGGACACCGCGACGAGCGCGACGGACGCCGAGCTGTCCGCGAACCCGGCGCTCGAGTGCGCCTCGGTCGAGGTACCGCTCGACTACGACAAGCCGGAGGGCGAGAGGGCGCACATCGCGCTCATGCGCCTCCCCGCCGCGGGCAAGGCCGAGGGCTCGCTGCTGCTGAACCCGGGCGGACCCGGAGGATCCGGCACCAGCCTCGTCGCGTCCACCCTGCCGTTGTGGCAGGCGAGTCCCGTCGCCGAACGCTTCGACATCGTCGGCTTCGATCCTCGCGGGGTCGGGTCGTCGACCCCGGCCCTCGACTGCTACACCGACGAAGAGTACGACGCAGGCGACGTGCCGCGATTCGGCGCGGTGTACGACATCACGAGCGCCGAGGAGGCGGGCGAGCTCGCAGAGCGCTGCACAGACGGCTCCGGCGGCATCGCGAACCTCGTGAACGCCGGGTCCACCAACGTCGTGCGCGACATGGACATCATGCGACAGGTGCTCGGTGACGACCAGCTGACCTACCTCGGCTACAGCTACGGCTCTGAGCTCGGCGCCATGTACGCCGCGACCTACCCCAAAAAGGTCCGCGCGATCGTGCTCGACGGGGCCGTCTCGCCCGACCTGACGGCGAGCGAGTCCCGCCTCTCCTCATTCACCGGACTGCAGGCACGGTTCGACGACCTCGCCGCACACTGCACAGAATCGCCCGACTGCGTTCTCGGCCCCGACCCCGCGGCTGCGAACAACCGCCTGCACGAGATCGTCCAGCCGCTCGTCGAGACACCAGCACCGACCACCGACGGCCGGGACCTGAGCGTCTGGGACGTCTACCTCGGCATCAGCGGCGGACTGTACTCCGAAAAGAAATGGCCCGACGTCATCTCCGCCCTGACCGCGCTCGAGGCAGGGAACGCCGACGAGATGCTCGCCCTGCGCGACACCTTCTACGCCCGCACGGCGGACGGCGCCTACGGCCAGGACTTCGACACGAACATCGCTGTGCGCTGCATGGACTCGCCCCGTCCGACGCCGGAGGAACAGACTGCGCTCGCACGCAAGATCGGGGAGGTCGCGCCAATGTTTGACCTCGACGTGTTCACGGCGGGCAACCACCACAGCGAATGCGAGGCGTGGCCCGCGCCGCCAACACGCGACGAGCCCTGGCTCGCCGATGTCGAAGGCCTCCCCGAGACGCTCGTCGTGTCGGTCACCGGCGATCCTGTGACACCGCACGAGGGCGGCATCGCGATGGCGCACGCTCTCGACGGAAGCCTACTCACAGTCGACGGCAAGCAGCACGGCGCCTACCTCCTCGGCGGCAGCAAGTGCGTCGACGACGTGGTCAATGAATATCTCCTCGACCTCGAATCCCCGCCCACCGACGCCCGTTGCAGCCTGTGACACGCTCGACTCCCCCGTAGCTGCCCCGGCCGGTGCTGGTGACTCGCGGGCCTGACCCGACAGGCCGCATGCCGGTTCGCAACCATGCCGCGGAATGGCGGGTACGGGTGATCGGCGGGCCGAGAAAGGGCTTCCCGGCTGAGTGTCGCGCTCGGGACGGCTTGTTCACCCACCGGTGGTGGGGGCATGTCGCAGCGGGTGACTTCGCCACGCCCACGGGATGACCTCACCCTTCTCCGAGAGCCTTCTCGAAGTGCTGTCCCGCAGTCATGCCGCCGACGAGGCGCGCCGGATGGCCGCGACGCTGCGCGAAGGCGGCAGCCGGGAGATGCGGGTGCTGGGCTTCGAGTCCTTCCTGCCCGGCGCCGAGGTCCGCGAACAGCTCGTCGAGGCTACCTGGCGTCCGGCCGCCGAAGACCGCGCCGAGGCCTGGCCATTCCTGATCCGCAACGCGGACCGCTCCGGCGACCCCGAGGCCGTCACCGCCGTACTGGAGGAGATGGGGCGGCTGCGCAACGAGCAGGACCCGGTGCGCGAGGCGGCCCTCGGAGCGCTCGCCCGGGTCCGGCCTGCCCTGTTCACCGAGGACGCGGAACCGCACCTCGACCGCATCGCCGTCCAGGCCCTCGACTCCTCGTCCGATACCCGGTACCACCTGAGTCGGCTCGCCGTCGGTGTGCTGCGCGAGCACGCGGCAAGCGGGCGGCGGGAGTTGGTGAACTGGGCGCTGCGCACCCTGGTGCGGATCTCCGGCAACACCGGCGCCGCCGATTTCGGCCGCCTCGACCACACACTGCGGCGCGGCCAGGAGCACCAGGTGTACGAGGCGCTGCGTCCCTGGATCAAAGCGGGTGCCGAGAAGTCCGACTACAGCGTCTCGGGAACTCTGTGTGTGCCTGAGGGTTTCAGGCTTTTCGGGCGCGGCGTGGCCGTGTGCCGCCGTGGTGGGGTCCGAACCTCGGGGTGAGGGGGTGGACCTCGGTGGCGTGCACGTGGTGGAAGCCGGTCCGCTGGGCGGCGCGGGTGCGCCGCCGACAGGTTCCGCGGGAGAGCCGCCCCCTTCCGCCCGGAGCAGGCTCCGGCCGGTTGTCGGGGGCGGGCACTCCATGACCTGACGCCGGACCATGAGGGTTCGGTGTCTGGGTGTCATGCCCCGCCGGACGCTTTACCACCCCGGTGGGGGTGGTGGCGGGGACCGTACGCACCTCGGGCATACGGCGGGAAGTCTGAGACCGGCCGGCCGGGGAGGGCCGGGCCGGGGTGGGGCGGGCC